>JBDUDM010000081.1:0-8144 GCA_040002925.1 Spartobacteria bacterium
CCCACCACCAAACCGGCCACGCCGGAACCGGAAGTGCGCAGGGCCGAGCCGGTGAAACCGGAAGACCTCGCTAAAGCGGGCGCGATCGAAACAAAAGGACCGAATCGCGTCGCCATCCGGCCCTTGAAAAAAACTTACCTCAAAGTGGTGGTGGACGACGAAGCAACCACGCCGGCTTTTGAACGTTGGATTTCGCCGGCTGATGGAACAGTGGAATTTCGCGGACAAAAAATCGCGGTGCGCGTGCTCGATCGCGAGTCGGTCCAGATTAAAAAGAATGGCAAGACCCTGACCGGCGAGGAAGACGCCGACGTGACCGTCGAGTAACGCGCGCGCGTTTTATTTCATGAGCACGAAAGTCGGAATGATCAGCCTCGGCTGCGCCAAAAATCTGGTCGATGCCGAGATCATGCTTGGCAGCGTGTTGCAACGCGGGATGGAAATTACCGCGAACGCCGACGACGCCGATGTGTTGGTCGTAAACACGTGCGCATTCATCGATTCGGCGAAGGAGGAATCGATCGACGCGATTTTGGATGCGCATCAACAGCGCGGATTGCACAAACGCGCGAACCAGAAATTGATCGTGAGCGGATGCATGTCGCAACGGTTTGCGCGCGATTTGCGCAGCGAGATGCCGGAGGTCGATGCGTTCATCGGGCTGGATCAGGTGAGTGAGCTTGGCGCCATCGTGGAAAAAATAGTGGCGCGACCGTCCCGGTTGCGAAATTTGGAAAACGCAAGCGAGACGCTCGCGCCACATTTAGATGTCGATCTTTCATTCGGCGGCGCGCGACCGACTTACATTCCTGATTACGACACGCCGCGCTTCCGACTTACCCCGGCGCATTCGGCGTATGTGAAAATCGCCGAGGGCTGCAATCATCCCTGCAGCTTTTGCGTGATCCCGCAGATGCGCGGCAAACATCGGAGCCGTTCGCCCCAATCCGTCCTCGCTGAGATCCGCGGATTGGTCGCGGAAGGCGTGCGCGAAATTAATCTGATCAGCCAGGACACCACCTATTACGGGATGGATTTGTGGACGGAAAAAGCGGGGCCGCGGCAGCCGGTCGATTCCACCCGGGGCCCGACGTTGTCCGCGTTGCTGCGCGAAATTCAAAATATCGAAGGCGATTTCTGGGTGCGTTTGCTTTACACGCATCCGGCGCATTGGAGCGATGAGCTCATCGAAACGATCCGGCAGCTGCCGGACAAGGTCGCGCGTTACATCGACATCCCGCTGCAACACATCGATCACGCGATGCTGCAACAAATGCGGCGCGAAACTTCGCGCGAACATATCGAGCGATTAATGGAACGTTTGCGCGCTGGGATTCCGGGCCTCGCCATTCGCACCACCTTCATCGTGGGATTTCCGGGGGAAACAGAAGAGCAGTTCGAAACGCTGCTCGATTTCATTGAGCGCGTGCGATTCGAACGGCTCGGTATCTTCAAGTACTCGCAGGAAGAAGGTTCGCGCGCGGCGAAATTGCCGGATCAAACTCCGTCCGCGATCAAGAACCGGCGCTATCGCATGGCGATGTCGATCCAGCAAAAGATCGCGCACGAGATCGCGCAGGAAAAGATTGGGTGCGAGTTAAAGTTGATTGTCGATCAACCGCTGGTCGCGCGAACGGAATCGGATGCGCCCGATGTCGATGCGCGCGTGATTCTTTCTGAGCCGGCAACAGTGGGTGAATTCGTTATGCGCAAGATCACTGGCAGCCGAGGTTACGATTTGTTGGCTTAAAAAAGAAATCGACGACGGGCCGGGCAGAGCCAATATTGGTCGAAACCGAAAGGAAAATCATGGCAACCAAATCAAAAAAGAAAACCAACAATAAGCAATCGTCGGTCCGACTAAAAGATCTGAAGACGCGGAAGAATGTGAAGGGCGGGGGCAAGACCAGCACGTCCGGAACCCAGCAGAAGATCTATTGAGCTGCGCGTGTCCGCCGTCGCGGCGGCGCAAGGTTCAACAAGCAGAGTTGGTGTAGGAGATAGAGCGTTTGGAGCAGGCGCGTCAGCGGGACGTGCGGCGGCGTCCTGCCCAAGAGCTCGCGTACGGAATGTTTTTTGTCGCCTCCCCGCAAAATCTCGAGTCCCCATTCCGGCAGGCGCAATTCAATCTGCGTGTTCATCTCCGGCCTTTTGATTTTTACCCGGCGGAGAGTTGGGCTTCGACCTCGCGGCTGAGGCCAGCGAGTCTTTTTAAGATGCGGCGGAAGCACAGGCCGCCAGTCGAGCAGCGCATGACCGTGCCAGGGAATCGCGGGCGCAGATTTTTTCGTGAAGATCAATTGATGAAACGCGGCCGGGCGCAGCGTTTCAGTCAGCCTGGCGACTTCGGCGCGCGAGCGAGGGAAAAGAAGATGTTCGCGTGACTCGTTGAAGACTGAACGCAGCGCAGCAACGCTGGCGTAAGAACTTCGAAAGTTCAGGCGGACGCCGCGGGCCCGGCGAATCCACTCTGTCAGTGGCAAATTGCGGATGAGTGGAGCAAAAAGGTCGCCCGCGAGATAGGCCGGCTCCTTTTCCACCACCGCTCCGATCGCTTCTCCCGACAACGCATCCATCAGGGCCACGATGCGGTCCAAATGTGCCGGCGTCGCGGTGTCGAATTGAGTCAAAGCTTTTCGCCACCGCTCACTGAAGTGCGCTGATCCGTTCACACCTACGTAAAGTGCGCCATCGACGGCCAAGCACTTCGCCAGCGAAGCAAAGACGCGCGAAGTTTGCGGGATATAAGAAAGAACTCCGTGGCATGATATGAAATCGAAGCGCTCCTCGAACCGGCGAGCGAAGGAACGATCAGCCAGATCGCCCACCCGAAAACGGATCCGTGCGAAACGGGTGGACCGCCGCTGTAATTTCTTGGCAACGGCGATGGAACGTGGCGAATAATCGATCGCCACAATTTGCGCAGCCGGAAATTTGCCGGCGAAAGCAAAGGCTTCATTTCCGGTGCCGCATCCGGCGACGAGGATTTTTACCGGATATGCTCGCGACGATTCCCAGACTGTGGTGATCCATTCCCACGGAGGAAGCCGCCAGTGCAGCCGGAGGGGCGCGCGGGACTTTACGGTCGGGTATGGACACCGCTCATAAATACTTCGGATTTGTTCGGCAACTTTCATGAACAGCGAGAATCCAGGGTGCGCGGGCGTCAGCGCAATCTAAAAGAACGCTTTACCCAAAAACTCGCCATTCGGTGAAATTGGCCAGTGCCAAAGCCGCGCGTTTCAGGCAAATTTTTCACGCGATTCCGGGGCTCCATGGCTGATACAAAAGAACCACGAAAAGAGACAGTCCGGATTACTTTGCCGCCGCGACCGGCCCCGGTTACCAGTCAGAACGCGCCGGGCCGCGACACCGTCCGAATTAATTTGCCGGTTCGCCGCCCGCATCGCAAACCAACGGCCCGCGACTGCCGCCCGCCGCGCCGACGAAACCGCTGCCAACTGTCGCGCAAACCCCTTTGCCTCCGGCCCCGCCCAGACCGGTAACGCCGCCCGCATTCGTGCCGCCGCCGCGCGCGGTTCCTCCGACCGCGCCGTTACGACCGCCTTTGCCACAAACAATGTCGGTTATGGCAAGTTCCAGTCCCGCCGTCGCCGTCGCGGCCGTGGCCGCAATGCCAGCGATCGCTCCGTTCCCGAATCATCCGGGACCGAAAAAAGAAACCGCGCGCATCACCGTCTTGCCCGACCCACCGTCAAAGCCGCCGGCATCGGTGCAGATAAAAAAGACGCAGCCGTTGATCACGATGCCCGATCGAAACATCGCGACCGCCCCGATCAAACTCGCTCCGACGACCGCGCCGGTGGCAGTGGAAGAAGGGATTCCGATGTCGCTCTGCTGGGGCGTGCTCGGAATCTCAGCGATTATTTTGCTTATTCAGATTTGGAATTACGTTGCTTGATGGAGAACTCAGCAACCATCGAGCTAAACGAATCCAATTTTGATAAAGAAGTCACCCAAAGCGACAAACCGGTCGTAGTCGATTTTTGGGCAGAATGGTGCGGCCCGTGCAAAATGATCGCGCCGCTCCTGGATGAAATCGCGAGGGAAAAAGCGGACACGGTGAAAATCGCCAAAGTGAATGTCGATCAAAACCAAAGCCTCTCCTTCAAGTACAACATTCGCGCGATCCCGGCGCTGCTCTTCTTCAAGAATGGCCAGGTGCGCGACCAAGTGACGGGCATGACGAGCAAGAAAGATTTGCTCGGCCGGATCGACGCGCTGGCGTGATCGGAAAGCAGACTGCTTCCCCTACAAATTAAACGTGCGCCCGGCGGGGGTCGAACCCACAACCTTTGGCTTCGGAGGCCAACGCTCTATCCAGTTGAGCTACGAGCGCGCGAAAGGAACCGCGACTATAACGCAAGATCGACATCGTCCAAGATCGACATCTTCCATTTGCAAATTGCGGCGGTTCGATTGAAAATGGTCGCCCGCCTCCGCCGAGGCTACGGCGGGCAGACCCGCCTGGCGCTGGACTTACGGAAGTTTTTTTATGAACCGCATCATCGATCTCATTGAAAAAGAGCAGATAAAACCTGAATTGACCGCTTTTAAAGTCGGCGACAGCGTCCGCGTCCATACCCGCGTCATCGAAGGCGAGAAGGAACGCGTCCAGATTTTCACCGGCATCGTCATCGGTCGCAAAGGTCGCGGATTGAATGAGACCTTCACCGTGCGTCGCATTTCCTACGGCGAAGGAGTCGAGCGCGTGTTCCCGATTAACTCGCCGCGTATCGCCAAGGTGGAAGTGGAGAAGGCTGGCAAAGCGCGCCGGGCCAAGCTGAATTTCCTGCGCGACCGCAAGGGCAAGGAAGCGACCGCGGTTCGCGAATAGGACAGATTCTTCGTCCACAGATTTCACAGATTTACGCAGATTTCCGGAAGGGGAGCGATCTGCTCGGGAAAAAAATCTGTGAAAATCTGCGTAATCTGTGGATGATCTCTGCGGATGTATCGCCGCTGCGGGTTTCGTCATGAAAGGAAACTGCGCGCGCTCGGCATCGCTCGCATCGCCGGCATCGATGAAGCCGGCCGCGGCGCATTAGCCGGTCCGGTCGTGGCCGCGGCCGTTATTCTGCCGGAGCGTTTCAAACACCGGAAGCTGAACGATTCCAAACAACTCGCGCCCGAGCTGCGCGAGAAAGTATATGTCGATCTTACCAGCAATTGCGAAATCGTCTGGGCCGTCGGCATTGTCGATCACATCGAGATCGACCAGATCAATATTCTGCAGGCGACGCACAAAGCGATGCGCGCGGCTATCGCAGCGTTGATCAGTCCGCCTGAGCATGTCCTCATCGACGGGCGCCCCGTGTTGCCATTTCCCTTTCCGCAAACCGCCATCATCGATGGCGATTGCTTCAGTCTCACCATCGCTGCCGCCAGCGTCATCGCCAAAGTGACGCGCGATATTTTGATGCGAGACTTCTGCGCGCAATTTCCGGAATATTGTTTCAGCCAGCACAAAGGCTACAGCACCGTCCTCCACCTAACGAAACTCCATGAACACGGGCCTTGCCCAATCCATCGCCGATCTTTCGAGCCGGTGGCGCAACCGCTTCTCGCGCTCGCCGAAATCGCCTGACCCGAACTACTCGCGTCGGACCAAAGCAGCGCTTCATCTGTCTTTTCGAATCCCCTTAATTTTGTTAATCCTGTCCTTCCTTCTCTTCTCCTCGAGCAATGACCGCGGCTGTAACCGAACTCCTCGCTGGACTCTCGAAGCGTTTGCGCTCAAAGAAGTCGCCTGAGCATCTGCGCACCGGCGCGCGCGGCGAGAAACTGGCCGCGCGATTTCTCAAGCAGCACGGCTACAAAATTCTGCATCGCGATTTTCGCGGACGGACCGGTGGGCAGATCGACCTCGTCTGTCGCGACCACGACACGCTCGTCTTCGTCGAAGTGAAAACGCGCGGCAGCGAAGAATTCGGCCGCCCGTTCGAAGCCGTCCGTACCGCGCAACAGAAACGCATCTCCCGCGGCGCGCTGGCCTGGCTGCGCATGCTCGATAATCCCGAGATCCTTTTCCGCTTCGACGTCGTCGAAGTTAATTTCGACGGGAAGCGAAAGCCGCGTTTGGAATTAATTCAGAACGCGTTCCAACTCTCGCAAGGCTACATCTACTGAAGCTGTAGTGGCAGCCGTGTCGGCTGCGATCACTCGGGAACTGCAGGCGGCACGCCTGCCGCTACAGAAGAAACAAAAACGCCTCTCCGGAATTTCCGAAGAGGCGTTTCGAAAGAGTAGTTGTCGATCTTAGCCCAAGCGGCGGCGGAAGCGTTGCACGCCCGCGAGCATCACCGCGCCGAGGCCGATCTACATCTAAGTGGCGGGTTCAGGAACAGCGGTAAGGACCGTGATCGTTCCTGTTCCAGCAAATGCGCCATCAGGATTTAAAAAGGCGGCGCCGTAAACGCCAGGTGCCTGCCCGACGCCGTCGACAGTTAAGGTATTCACGGTGTCGGTACCAGAGTAATTCAGGTTGATCGTGTCCGTATTCACGTAGCTCAGGCTCTTGTTGCCGGCGATGTAGTTATTTTTTTCGCAACAATTTGTGACGAAAATTCGCGCGAACTTGCACGTGCTAAAACAATTCGTAGGACAGCACACTCAAGCAATAAAAGGCCGCGGTTTCGACGCGAAGAATAATCGGGCCGAGCGTAATCGGAATACAGCCGTGCGTTTTTGCCAGCGCGAGTTCGGCCGGCGTGAAATCGCCTTCCGGGCCGATGAGCATGAGGACGGTCCGAGCCGGACTGGCATCGGCGGGACGATGTTCGCTGGGGCGAACCCGTCCTTCGGCGGATCGATCTTCGCCGCGATACTCGCTCAGGATTTTTTTCAAATGCTGCGCATCGGATTGGAGCGAGCCGATGAGTTGCAGATCGAATTTTGGAACGTCGGCGAAAAAATCTTTTAGCTTTCGCGGGGTGTGCACGCGCGGCAGCCAATTCTGTCCGCATTGCTTGGCCGCTTCGATCGCGACCTGCTGCCACTTGGTTTGTTTCTGTTCGGCGTCTTTTGGGTCAAGATCGACAATGGTGCGTTCGGAAATGAGCGGCGCGATTTCGGCGGCGCCGATCTCGACCGCTTTCTGCACGATCAGGTCCATGTTTTTCCCTTTCGGAATGGCCTGGCCAAGGACGATGCGACAGGACAACGGCGCCGTCGTCGCTTCGTGCAATTTGCGCAGCCGAATTTCGTCCCGGCCAAGATCGACAACCTCCGCGGTGACTTCGCGGCCCTGGCCGTTAAACAAAATCGCTTTCTCGCCCGGCTTGATCCGCAGAACATCGCGCGCGTGATGCAATTCCGAACCGGTGAGCGTAATCGCGTCCGGGTTCCAGATTTCCGGCGGGATGTAGAAGCGATGCATGGGAAAATACTTAACCGCCGATTACGCGGATAAAACGGATCAGAGACTGAAATTTGAGATTCTTCTTATCAGCGAAATCCGCGTCATCCGCGGTTAACTCACCCAAAAAATTCTTTCGCGCGCTCGAAGAAACTTTTGCGCATGGGCGCGTTGTCCTCGCCGCAAAGATCGGCGAACTCGGCGAGCTTCTGGCGTTGCTCGGCATTCAAGCGCGTCGGCACTTCCACAATGACGCGCGCCATGAGATCGCCGCGCTCGCGGCCATTCACATTGACGATGCCGCGGCCGCGCAACTTGAATGTCTGCGCGCTCTGCGTGCCGGCCGGGATTTTCACCTGCGCTTTGCCTTCGAGCGTGGGCACATCGATCTCACCTCCGAGCGCGGCGATGGTGAACGGGATCGGCACTTCGCAGTGAAGATTGTCTTCTTCGCGCTGAAAAATCTTGTGCTCTTTCACGTGGATGACGACGTAGAGATCGCCCTGCGGTCCGCCGCGAATACCCGCTTCGCCATTGCGCGATGAACGCAGACGCGAACCGGTCGCGATGCCGGCCGGGATTTTTAATTTAATCCGCGCCGCTTTTTCAACGCGCCCTTCGCCTTCGCATTGCCGGCACGGTTTCTCGATGATCTGGCCGAGACCGCGGCAGCGCGGACAGGTTTGCGAGACCTGGAAAAATCCGCGCGAGCTGATGACCTGACCGCGGCCGCCGCAGGTCGGGCAATTGATCGTGCGCGAGCCGG
>JBDUDM010000018.1:0-26637 GCA_040002925.1 Spartobacteria bacterium
TGTGCACGTCGCAATCTTCATCCACCACCACGATGTATTTGCTGAACATCATCTGGCCCATGCCCCACAGCCCGTGCATCACTTTGAATGCCTGATACGGATACTGCTTCCGAATGCTGACGAAGACGAGATTATGAAAGACACCTTCAGGCGGCAGCGTCATGTCGACTAACTCCGGGAAATTCATTTTAAACACCGGCAGAAAAATCCGCACGCTCGCGTCGCCCATGTAAAAATCTTCCATCGGCGGAATGCCGACGATGGTCGTCGGATAAACGGCATCGCTCCGACGTGTGATCGCGGTCACGTGAAACACCGGGTAATCCTCAACCGCGGTGTAAAAACCGGTGTGATCACCGAACGGACCTTCCCCCCGCGTCTCACCCGGCTGCACGTAACCTTCCAGGACAAGATCGACATCGGCCGGTACATCGACATCGACTGTTTTGCATTTCACCATCTCGACTGATTTGCGCCGCATAAATCCGGCGAAAAGAATTTCGTCCAGTCCATCCGGCAAAGGCGCCGTCGCCGCCAAAGTGTAAGCAGGATCACCGCCGATCGTCACTGCCACCGGCATGCGTTCGCCGCGTTCGTAATAATGCTTTCCGTGGCGTGCGCCGACCTTGTGCACCTGCCAATGCATTCCAGTCGTGCGTTCGTCGTAAACCTGCATGCGATACATCCCCACGTTGCGCGCTCCACTTTCGGGATCGCGCGTATGCACGTTCGGCAGCGTAATAAACCGCCCGCCATCCTTCGGCCAGCATTTGAGAATCGGAAGATCGACAAGAGAAAAATTTCCGGTTTCCGGTATCCGCTTTCCGGTATCCAACAAATGCACCAGTTCCTGACACGCCGCGTCCTTCACCTGCTTCGGCCGCGCATGCAGAAGATGAATCCCCTGTTTGAGGAGGCTCCATCCTTCGCGCAAATCCGTCGGCGGTTTCGCTTTCAGGATGAGCTGAATTTCCTGCGCGATCTCGTCGATGCTTTCGCGTCCGAGCGCCATGGCCATGCGTTTGCGCGAACCCATCGTGTTGACGGCGACAGGAAATTTTGAGATTTTTCCATCAACCAGCGGCTGCTCGAAGAGCAACGCCTTCCCGCCTCCGGCCGATTTCATTTCGCGATTCGCCCATTCGCTAATGAGCAAATCCGTATCGACCGGAACCGAAACGCGTTTCAGTTCGCCCGCCTGATCGAGCGCGTCGAGAAAATTTCGAAATGAGCGGTAAGCCATCGTTCGAAGATTACACGCGCCGCTCGCGCCCCGCGCGCAAAATCTTGGAGGGACACGCTTGGAGGGACACGCGTCGTCGTGTCCTGAGGCGCCGACGACGCGGCGCCCTCCATCGAACAGCGTCAGCGCGGGCGCACCAGATATTGAAACGACATCACGCGCCCATTCGAAAATGTGACGGTGCGATACGGGATCGAGATCGTCGGCGGAATGTAGGAGTAATAAAACGGATCGTAGAACGGATCGCCGAACACAACGAAGGAACGGCCGTGATGGCTTCGTCGGGAAAAGCCGACCGCACCGAATCCGCCATAGCCATATCCGTACGGGTATCCGTAATAAGGATAATGTGACGAGCCGTATGGCGCGCTGGTGGTCTGCACGTAAATCCAAGTCTCGGTCGAACGTCCGCGCATTTCACCCGAAGTTTTTTGCTCAGGCGAACCCCACGCCATCCACACCGCCTGCTCCGACATTCCGGAGCGGATTTCGCCGCGACTAATCAGCGCCTGATCGCGCGCCGACATCGAATTATAAATATCCTGATGCTCGGAAATTCGCGACTCCGTCGTCGAACATCCCGTCAGAATCAGTGCGCCCGCCGCTAAGCCCAACATTAAAACCCTGGAAAAGAATCGACGCTTCATGGGTGAATCAATACAGCCGCGAAAAAGTTGAGTCAATTTGCGCTCGCTTGATTCAACTCCGGCAAACCGGTAGCGTTGCGCGTGCAAGATCGACATGGCCATCGCATTTCCTATCTGCGCGTCTCCATCACCGACCGTTGCAACGAGCGCTGCGCCTATTGCATGCCGGGCGAGTTGCACGAATGGCTGCCACGCGAAGGCATCCTGAGCTTCGAAGAAAATCTGCGCCTCATCCGCATCGCGGCCGAGCTCGGCGTTTCCAAAGTGCGAATCACCGGCGGCGAACCGCTGACCCGACGCGGAGTTGTCGATCTTATCCGCGGCGTCGCCGCGATTCCCGGCATTGACGACATCGGATTGTCGACGAATGCGACTTTGCTCGCGCCCTTGGCAAAATCATTGCGCGAAGCAGGCGTGCGTTCCGTTAATATCTCGCTCGATACCTTAGATCGACATCGTTATTCGGAAATCACCGGGCGCGATTTTCACGAGCGCACGTTGGAAGGAATTGACGCGGCCATCGACGCCGGCTTCGAGCAGATCAAGATCAACACCGTGCTCATGCGCGGACGCAACGAGGATCAATTCATCCCGCTCATCGATTTCGCGGCCGAACGAAAACTGCTGCTGCGTTTCATCGAGCTCATGCCGGTGACGACGAGTGAAGTTCTTAGCGACGAAAACTTCATGTCGATCTTGCACGCGAAGCGCGCGATCGAATCGCATTTCGGCAGCTTAATTCCGGAGCCCGCGTTTCGAACGAATGGTCCGGCCACGTATTACCAGGTTCCCGGCCGCAGCCAGCGCGTTGGTTTCATCGGCGCGATAACGAATCTGCATTTCTGCGAGAGCTGCAACAAACTGCGGCTGACCTGCGATGGGAAATTGCGGCCCTGTCTCGGCAGCGCACTCGAGTTCGACATCATGAAGCCGATGCGCGCCGGCGCGAGCGATGATGAACTGCGCGATTTCTTCGCCGACGTTGTCGATCGCAAACCGTTGCAGCATGATTTCCGCGAAAATTATCAACCGAACCGGCGCATGATCGCGATCGGCGGATGAAGCGGCTCACGCATGTCGGCGCGGACGGCCGCGCGCAGATGGTCGATGTGTCGGCGAAACCGACGAGCGCGCGCAAAGCCGTCGCGTCCGGCAAAATTTCGCTGCAAAAGGCGACTGTCGATCTTGTCCGGAAGAACGAGATCTCGAAAGGCGATGTGATTGCAGTCGCGAAGATCGCCGGGATTCAAGCCGCGAAACAAACGGCGCATCTCATTCCGCTTTGTCACACCTTGCCGCTGAGCGAGGTCAAGATCGACATCGTCATTTCGAAAGATGCAGCCACTGCAACCTGCACCGCGCGCACGGTCGCGCAGACCGGCGTGGAAATGGAAGCGCTCACCGGCGTCGCCGTCGCACTGCTGACGATTTACGACATGTGCAAAGCGGTGGATAAGCAGATGCGCATTTCCGACGTTCAATTACTCGAGAAAACGAAAGGCGCGTGATGCAGATCGTTGTCGGCATTATCACCATCTCCGATCGCGCGGCGGCGGGAGAATATGTCGATCTTGGCGGACCGGCGTTGAAGAAAGTGGCTAACGAGTCGGACTGGCAGGTGCTTTGCGAAGCCGTGGTCGCGGATGAAGTGAAAGCAATTCAGGATTCGGTCCGCTCGTTCGTGAAGCAAGGTTGCGGATTAATTCTGACCACCGGCGGCACCGGCATCGCGGCGCGCGATGTTACGCCGGAAGCGATCCGCGCGATTATGCGGGTGGAGCTGCCCGGCTTTGGCGAAGTGATGCGCGCGGAGTCGATGAAGATCACGCCGAACTCGCTCTTATCGCGCAGTCTTGCAGCGATTGTCGATCAAGCACTCGTCATCGCGCTTCCGGGAAAACCGAGCGGCGCGGTCGAGTGTTTGGGTTATGTGAGCGGCGCCATTCCGCACGGCGTCGCGCTCGCGCAACGCGTCCCGACATCGTGCTGAAGTAATTGTAGGGCGTTTCTGTGAAACGCCATCTTCGACGCGCCGTCTGACACAGACGGCCTACAAATCGGGGGCGCGTTTCGCAGAGCGAAACGGCTACAGGGTCACCAGCGTCACTTCCGGTGGACAATTGATCCGCACCGGGAACGCCGCCAACGTGCCGATTCCCGTACTCACCTGCATCGGTCCCGCCGGCGTTTGGTAGCGGCCGTAATCGTAGGGTCGCACGCCGGATGGCAAAATGATCGGGCCGACAAACGGAACTCGCACCTGGCCGCCATGCGAATGGCCGGCGAGAATGAGATCATAACGGCGCGGAGCAAGATGATTGGCCATGGCGGGGTAATGCATCATCAAAAGATGTCGGCTCGCCGCGTTCGCGTTGATTTCCGGAAATCCAGTCACGTCCATGCCGATCAACTCGAGGTCGTATTGCGACAGGAGCGCAGCGCGATTCGTTAGCCAGCCTCCGCCCGTTGCGCTGAAGCCGTTCGAATTCGCTCGCGGCCGCCCCGGAGGTGTAATCGTGATTTCCCGGAACACCGTAAACCGGCACGGAAATTTTTCCGATGAAGCCGAGCGCTTCGCCGAGAAACGCCCGGTCCTCGACCAGGTCGCCGGTGAAACAGACAAAATCGGGCCGCAACCGATTGATCGCGGTCACGACCTCATCGGCGTATTCGGAATCGCCAGCGTGATGGAAATCGCAGAAATGAACGAAGCGACACTTCGGTCGATCGCTCAATGGCAATGTCGTCACACGCAGTCGCGGCGTCATCCGCGCATCCGCGCTCAACACCGTCGGCAGCGCGAGCGCGCTGAGCCCAAGGAATTTTCGCCGACTGATCTTCGCCATCGCGTGTGAACAAAGCATAACACGCTCCCGCCGAGATGAAGATGTCGATCTTGCGCGCGTGTCAGTCGGGCCAGATCAGGAGATGCATCATGGTCACGCCGCCGGCGGTGAGCTGGCCGCGCCCGCCGCGCCCGCCGCGTCCCATCACTTTACCGATGGTGTAATCGCTGGCATCAGCTGGAGTTTTTTTCACGTAAGTCAGTTCCGGTTGGCGGACTTTTTTTGGACTTCCTTCGATTTTCAGCGGCAACCCGGAGCGCGTGAAAGAAACTTCCCACGATTGCGTGCGTTGGTCCGCGCTCTTCGTCACCATCCACGGATAAGCATGGACCAATTCGAAGTGTGAGCTGCGTGGCAAGGCGACTTTGTAAAACGTTTCCTCGCTCAGCAGGAATTCTGGAATCGTTAGGTCGGGATTTTTTTGCAGCGCCAGATAGAGCCGCGCGATGTTGAGTCCGATCAGGTTGATACCGTTGTAAATGCCGTTGTGGTTCGGATCGTTTTTGTGCACGGCATCGTGCCACGATTCGAATTTGTGACTGAGCATCAGGTTCAACTCGAGATGCACGTGCGCGCGTTCGCGATTAATTCCGACCCCGGTGTAACCCATCACACCGATGTTCTCTCCCTTCTGCACGCGCTGTCCGGGCTTCACCGCGATGGTGTTGAGATGACCGTAGAGACTGTAGTAGCTTGAGCCGTCCCAGCGATGTTCGATGACAACGTAGCGGCCGTAGTTTGAATATCCCGCCGCAGGATTCACGTGCACGACCTTGCCTTCCGCGATGGCGCGCACTTCATCGAGCGGCTCGCCGTTGGCGTCGCGTTGCATCGGCTTGATGTCGATCCCTTCATGGAAGCGCGTGTAGACAATCCCGGCGCCAGTTTCCTTCGGATCACGCACAAATCCGTACTGGCCGCCTTCCCATGGCGTCGATTTTTCGCCCTGATAATCGCGCTCGATATGCTGGTAAAATTCTCCCGCGGCTGCGGGACCGCGCAGGAGCGCGTCGTTATCGGTCGGCAACGCAAGATCGACATGTTGGTTTTGCGCCATCATTCCGGCATCGATTGATAAGAAGAGAGCAAACGCCGCGGTGAATGCTCGCATCGGATTACCGGCGTTGCTTCCCAATCAGCGGGCAATCTTTTTTCATCAGCTCGATATCGGCGGCGTTCAGTCCCGAGGCGATGTAGATTTTTCCGTCCGCGATGCGTTTGTCGATCTGCATCTCGGTGATGGGCCGGCCGTTGATAAAAATAAACACTAAACCGGCCGGCGCTTGATGCTCAGCGTCTCGAGCGCCAGTCGACCATGGTTGTCTAATTGCAGCAGCGCGCCGAAATTTGCATTTCCCTGTGAATAAGGAATGAAGGCGACTACGTCTTGTTCCGATATGCGCGCGATTTTCTCGATAGCTACATCTTTGCCTGAAAGCTGGGCGCGAACGGAACTGGAGAAGGTGGAAGTATCGTGGGCGTTCGCCTCCGCGTGCAGGCGAAACATGCAATGGCGCTTTTTCGCGATCGCAGGAGAAAACGCGAGGCAGGTGAGAAGCACGATCGCCCATGGCGCTTTCATGGCCGATTTGATAAAGGGTTTGACAGGATTTGCAACGTTTGCTGTTTAACCCGCTCATGAAACGCAGCGCCACTTTTTGCCTGCTCGCGCTCTTTTGCGCTGCGACTGCCGTGGCCCAGGAGGCCGCGCCGACGCCGACTCGGGAAGAATTGCCGCCCGTTTTCGGAGATATATCGCCTGCGCCGCCTCCGTCCTCGGACGTAGTTCTCCCAACGTCTCCGCCGGCTAAACGCGGTTGGTTCGGTCGCGTTTTGCACCCTTTCTCCGGAGGCGACGCGCCCCCGGCCGTGGCATTGCGCACGCGCGACCCAAAGTTACGTGGTCTCGTTCTTGTCCTGCAGGTTTCGCCGCAGACGGTGAAACTCTCGGAAGTGCGCCAGCTTGAGGTCAAACTGGTCGTCACCAATAAAGGCAAACGCGCGGTAACTTTGGATTTCTTGAACGATCAAAGGATCGACATCTACTTGATGAACTCCGGCGAGATCGCCCTAACGAAATGGTCCGACAACCACGCGATCAAGGAAAAGCCCGGCACCCTCCTGATTAACCAACAGGAACACGTTGAGTACAACGAGAAAATCAGCACCCGCGAACTCACGCCCGATAAAGTGTTCATCGCCGAAGCGTTCTTCCCGAAGTATCCCGAGCTGCGCGCCCGGCAAAAATTTCTGACCGCGCCGTGAGCGTGGGCCTCTTCTCCGATTACCACACCCATCCGCAGGGTCATCGTATCCAGCGTTACACCCCGGAACTTCTGCAACCGTGGATCGACAGTGCGCGCGCGCGCGGATTGCGCGATATCGCTTTCACCGATCACGATCGTTATCACGTCGGCGTCGACTTCGATGAGATCGACAAGCTGCGCGAGAAAAATCCCGATCTAAAAATCCGCGCCGGCATCGAACTCGATAACGATCCGGAAACTTGTGCGGCTGGACGCGTATGGGTCGAAAAGCATTGGGACAGACTCGATTTCGTTCTCGGCTCAGTCCATTACCTCGAACGCGACGATCAAATGTTCGACACTGTGCCCGCCGGCGCGGCGCAATTCGAAGACCGCAAGATCGACATCGTCTATGTCGATTATTTTCGACGCGTACGCGAGATTGCTGCGACCGGATTGGTCGACTGCCTCGCCCATGTCGATCTTGTGAAGATCCACGGACATCGCCCGGAAGCTGAAATTACTTCGCTCGTTAGGGAGACACTCGACTTCATTCAATCGCGCGGTCTCGCCATTGAACTTTCCACCGCCGGCTGGCGCAAACCGGTGAACGAAATGTATCCAAGCGACGAGATTATTCGGCTCGCGCTGGAGAAGGGGATTCCATTTACGACCGCCTCCGACGCGCATTCGCACGCACAACTCGGCGAGAATTTCGATCGTCTGGCCGCGAAGATGTCGATCTTGCGCGTGAGCGAAGTTTGCGTTTACGAAAAACACAAACGCCAGGCGCGTGTCGTCTGCACGCTGTAGTCGCGGCTACATCCCCAGTCCGGGAATTCCGAGCCCGCCGGTTATCTTCGACATTTCCGTTTGCGCCAGCGCTTTGCCTTGCTCGATCGCGCCCTTCACCCCGCTCAACACCACTTCTTCCAGAAACGCGACGTCGTTAGGATCGACCACTTCCTTGTCGATCTTGATCGAAAGAATTTCGCCAGCGCCGTTCGCGACCACTTTCACTTTCCCGCCCCCGGCCTGCACCTCCACCGTCTTCTGCTCGAGATCGGCCTGCGTCTTGGCCATTTGCTCCTGCATCTGCTGCGCCTGCTTCATCAATTTGTTCAAATTCATATGTTGATCTTGCGGCGGTCAGGCTTTGATCTCGCCCTTAAACATTTCCAACGCTTCCTGAATAATCGGATCGTCTTTGTACGATTCCGCTTTTTTTGCCGGCAACCCTTCCTTCGCCGTCAGTTTCAAAGTCCAATCGCGTCCGCTGATTTCTTTGAGCAGCGTCTCCAACTGTTTGCGATTACTCGCCGTCGCCAATGTTTCGATCGCCGATTTCTCGTCCGGCCGATAACCAACGACGAAGCTTCGGCCCTCCGCGCCGACCACCGCCAGTGAATCGACCAGCGTTCGTAAAAATCCGCGCGCCGGGATTTTGGAAATCACCTCGCCCCAGATTTTCTCAGGATCGACATTTGTATTCGTCGATGGCGGATTTGGCTTTGTCACGGGTTTCTCCGCAACACGCACCGGAGCCGCCGGAATTTTTGTTTTCGTTGGCGCAGCGACGGTAGATTGTTTTGGCGGTGTCGTTTCCTTTCCGTCACGCAACGCGTTCAGATTCTCGATCACTTCATTGAGCGTCACTTCGCTCAACGTTTGAATGGCTTTAATGACCGCGACTTCGAAATGCAGCTTCTTGTTCGGCGCCCATTTCATCCGCGCTTCCGCTTCCGCAAATTGATCGATCAATTCGAGCAGCCGATCCGTCTCCACCAATTCGGCCTGCGCCGCGAGGGACTTTTGCAGGTCAAGATCGACATCTTTATTCAGCGCATCCGGCTTCACTTTGAAGACGAGCAAGTCGCGCAAATACGAAATGAGATCCGACATCAGTCGCATCATGTCTTTGCCGGTTTCGCATTGGTCGTGCAGCAATTGCACCGCTTCCGCCGTGGCTGATTGCAAAATCTTGTCGGTAAAATTCGCGACCGTCTGCTGACTGGTAAATCCGAAAACCTTCAGCACATCGCCTTCACTGATTGGATCGCCACAAAACGCGACCAGTTGATCGAGCATCGATTCCGCGTCGCGCAATCCGCCCTCCGCGCCGCGCGCAATCGCATGCGCTGCTGCGGGCTCGAGCGAAAATTTCTCTTGGCCGGCAATGAATTGCAGATGGTCGGCGATGAGATTCGTCGGAATGCGATGAAGGTCGAATCGCTGACAGCGGCTCAGAATTGTCGGCAAAACTTTCTGCGGCTCAGTCGTCGCGAAAATAAATTTCACGTGCGGCGGCGGTTCCTCCAGCGTTTTGAGCAACGCATTGAATGCAGCCGACGAAAGCATGTGCACTTCGTCGATGAGATAAATTTTGAATTTACTCTTGGCCGGCGCGTAGCGAACGTTGTCACGCAATTCGCGCACGTCCTCGACGCTGTTGTTGCTCGCGCCGTCGATTTCGATGACGTCGAGAGAATTTCCGCCGGTGATCTCCTTGCAGTTATCGCATTCGCCGCACGGCGTGATCGTCGGACCGTGGATACAATTCAGCGCCTTTGCTAAAATTCGCGCTGTCGATGTTTTCCCAACGCCGCGCGGGCCGACGAAAAGATAGGCGTGCGCCAGGCGATTTTGCGCGACCGCATTCTTGAGCGTTTGCGAAACGTGTCCCTGGCCGACCAGATCGTCGAACGTCTGCGGCCGATATTTTCTGGCGAAGACCTGATAGGTGCTCACGCGCTTAATCTAAATGCGTTGAGGGAAGCACAAAATCACAAAATCAGTTTACCTTCACGAAATGACGGACCAGCTCTCGGTTTTCTTTTTGGCGGAAGGCGAACAGGTACCCGGCGCGGTCATGCAGAAACTGACCGATTTTATTAGCGCCGCCCGAGCGACACTCGACTTCGCGCTTTACGACATGCGGTTGAGCGGACAATTGAAGGATCAATTTACCGCGGCATTGCGAGAGGCCGCGAATCGCGGTGTGCAAATCCGGATTTGCTACGACGGCGACAAACCGGTTAATCCAAATCTCGCCGCGGGCCAGGATCCGGCGCCGCCGGGGACCGGCGCATTCGTGCAATCGCTCGGGCATCCGTGGCGGCGCATCGCGGGAATGAAGCTGATGCATCACAAATTCATCGTCCGCGATCGCGCATCGGTCTGGACCGGCTCGACCAACATGACGGACGACGCGTTCACCTACATGGAGAACAACATCGTCACGATCGATTCACCCGCGATCGCCGATTATTACGCGACCGATTTCGAGCAGCTTTGGGAGCGGGCAAATTTTGAGAACACCGGCGACATCAAAACTTCGATCGTGTCGCTGAACTTTTCCGGCGCGCCGGCAAATGTGCGCGTCTTATTTTCACCGGGATGCGGATTGGAGATCGACACCGAAGTCGCACGTCGTGTGCGGACCGCGCAGCACCGCGTGCGCATCTGCAGTTTGCTCCTGAACTCGGGCACGCTCATCAGTGCACTTGTCGATCTTTTGCGGGAAGGCCGCATGGCCGTCAGCGGAATCTACGATCGCACCCAGATGGCCGACGTTTACCGCCAATGGGAAAGCGTTCCGCAAAATCGCTGGAAAATCCCCGCGCTGCACGATGTGATCGGGCGCGCGGCGCTCGTCGGAAAAAATTCCACGCCTTACAGCCCGACCGCGCGGCATGATTTCATGCACAACAAAATTCTCGTCGTCGACGACACCGTTATCACCGGCTCATATAATTTTTCGCGGAGCGCGCAGTTCAATGCCGAGAACATTCTCTTCATCGAAAGCGCGGCGCTGGCCGAGCGTTACAGCGTTTACATCGACCACCTGATGGAGAAATATCGCAACCCATGACGATTCCCAAACTCGTGCTCATGCTCGTGCTCGTAATCGTAATCGATGCCACAGCGCGTGAGCCGCAGACCTCGCCGCCGCCCGTTGCAAGATCGACAAGTGAAAACAAAATCATTCGCGCGCGTGATCTCGGCATTCCTTTCGACGGCACCCCGGGACAATTGAACGCCATCACCGATATCGCAGGCATCGAAGTCGGCTACACCACGCTGATCAGTGGTGAAGGAAAACTCGAAGTCGGCAAGGGCCCGGTCCGCACCGGCGTGACTGCGATTCTTCCGCGCGGCAAAGCGACATCGAACGATCCGGTTTACGCCGGCGTGTTTAGTTTGAACGGCAACGGCGAAATGACCGGGACGGCGTGGCTGGAGGAAAGCGGTTTTCTTGAAGGGCCGGTCATCATCACAAACACTCACAGCGTTGGCGTTGCCCGCGATGCGACGATTGATTGGCGAGTGAAACACGGCGCGGCCGACAACACCGGTTACTGGTGGAGTCTTCCGGTCGTCGCGGAGACCTGGGACGGCTGGCTCAACGACATCAACGGATTTCATGTGAAACCGGAGCATATCGCGCAGGCTTTGGATTCGGCTCATGGCGGCGCGATTGACGAAGGAAGTGTCGGTGGTGGAACCGGAATGATCTGTTACGAATTCAAAGGCGGCAACGGTACTGCCTCGCGCAAGATCGACATAAAGGCGGAAAAAGATGCGACGCCGCGGAGTTACACGGTCGGCGTTTTCGTGCAGGCAAATTGCGGTCGACGCGATGGCCTAACGATCGCGGGCGTTCCCGTCGGCAAGGAAATTCCCGGCGGAGTTTACAAGGAAGACACCGGCTCCATCATTATCGTCGTCGCGACGGATGCGCCTTTGTTACCGCATCAATTGAAACGTCTGGCGCGTCGAGCTTCGTTAGGCCTGGCTCGAACCGGAAGTGTTTCCGGCAATGGCTCGGGCGATTTGTTCCTCGCCTTCTCAACCGCGAACGCGAAGGTCGCGGGCCCAGATCAAGTGACGCACGCCGTCGAAACCATTCCGAACGATCTGATGGACCCGCTTTTCGGCGCGACCGTGCAAGCGACGGAAGAAGCGATCGTGAACGCCTTGATCGACAATCACGATGTGACTGGGCGCGATAACCACAAAGTTCCGGCGTTGCCGCACGATCGCGTGCGCGAATTACTGAAGAAATATAATCGAGCTCAAGCACCGGCGACGGCGCGGTAAACCAGCATCGCTGCGGCGATGTCTTCCACCGCCATACCGAGCGATTTGAAAATGGTCGTTTCGTTTGCGCGATGGTCGATCTTGCCGGCGAGTGCTTCGCCGAGCTCGGCATGAACTGTTGCGCGGGAAAGAATCACATCGCCCGATTCTTTCATGGCGGCTTCGCGCGAATCGACAAAGACGACATTCGCCATCGCCTCATCATCGAGCTCGCGCCAATCAGGCCGGCATGCGCCGACGGCATTCACGTGACAGCCCGGCTTCAACCACGCGCCTTGCAAGATCGACATCTTCGAACTGGTGCAAGTCACCACGACATCCGCATCGCGCACCGCCGCTTCCGCCGCCATCGCTTTCGCGCCGATCTCTTTCGCGAAACGTTGCGCGTGTTCGGCGTTCGGACTCCACACCCGAATCTCCTGAAAATCCCTAACGAGCCGCAACGCCTCCATATGACTGCCCGCTTGCACGCCGCTGCCAAGAATCGCAAGAACTTTAGCATCGCGCGACGCCAGGAGTTTCGTCGCCGCGGCGGAAACTGCCGCCGTCCGCATCTCGGTGATCAATCTTCCATCCATCACCGCCAGCGGCGCGCCGGTTTCGCGATCGACCAGAAAAATCGTCGCCATGTGCGTCGGGATGCCGCGTTCGGCGTTCGGCGGATAGAACGTGACGATCTTAATGCCGAGTCCATCCGCCAACGCCGGCATCATGCCGAAAAATCCGCCGGGCGGATCCACCGCGATAACTGAGCGCACTGGCTGAATAACTTTGCCGGCAGAGAAATCGATGAGCGCTTTCTCCATCGCCGGAATCAAATCGGCCATGCGCAAATGCCGGCGCACTTCGTCTTCGTCGAGATACCGTGGGCTGTTCATCGAAGTTCTTTCAAGTCATCGAGCATCTGCTTTTTCAAATCCTGGCGGGCGGATTTTTTGATAGCGCGGCGCGACGCCGCGACGGCTTGCTTCTCTGCTTGTCGATCTTGCCGGGTGCGATTGTCGATCTTGCTGGCGACGTGCGAAATCTTCGGGCGTTGCGCGCCGACCTTGCGTTCTTTCGGCTTTGCGTACGGGTCCATCACCATCAATCTACTGTGCGATGTCTACCGAGGTGAAGTTTGAGATTGGGCACGTTCTCTTCGTCGACATCGTCGGTTTTTCGAAGTTGCTGATCAATGAACAAAGCGAATTGGTGCGCGAACTCAACGACATCGTGCGCAGCACGGAGCAGGTGCGCGCAGCCGAAGCGGAAGGCAAGCTGACGCAGTTGCCGACCGGCGATGGGATGGCGCTGGTTTTTCGAAACAGCGTGGAAGCGGCCGCGCAATGTGCGCAGGAAATTGCACGCGCGCGGAAAAGTCATCCCGTGCTTCGATTGCGCATGGGCATTCACAGCGGGCCGGTGAATGTCGTTGTCGATGTGAATGAGCGCGCGAATGTCGCCGGCGCCGGAATCAACGTGGCGCAACGCGTGATGGATTGTGGCGATGCCGGCCACATCCTGTTTTCAAAACGCGCGGCGGACGATTTGATCCAATACCGCGAATGGCAACCGCATTTGCACGAGCTCGGCCAATGCGAAGTGAAACACGGAGCCAGGATCGACATCGTCAATTTTTACACCGATGAGATTGGTAATCCCGAGCCTCCGCAAAAGTTCGAAGGCAGAAAAGAAAGAGGAGTATTCGTCTCGCCATGGCCGAAAACAATTCTCGCGACGGGCGCGCTCCTCGTTCTCCTCGCGCTCGGCCTCTTTTTCTTTTTTCATCGATCTTCCCCGACCGAATCTCAAGCTGCGCCCAAAGGCGCGCGGGCGGCGGCCAATGACAAGTCGATTGCCGTGCTGCCATTTGTCGATCTTAGCCAGGCGCACGATCAGGAATATTTTTGTGATGGAATCAGCGAAGAACTTCTCGATGCGCTGGCGAAGATCGAAGGACTCCGAGTGGTCGCGCGGACATCTTCGTTCTCGTTCAAGGGAAAGAACGCAGATGTCGGCGAAATCGCGCAGAAGTTAAATGTCGGAAATGTTCTCGAGGGTAGTCTGCGGCGTGAGGGCAACCGCATTCGCATCACGGCCCAGTTGATCGGCGCCGGAAATGGTTCTCATCTTTGGTCGGAAACTTATGAGCGCGAGTTGCAGGGTGTCTTCGCCGTTCAGGATGAGATTACGCGCGCGATTGTCGATGCCTTGAAGATCAAGCTCGCGATCGCTCCTGCCGCTCAGCCGCAACGGGACACGGAGGCGCACGATCTTTATCTGCAAGGTCTCTATTTTTCGAATAAGAGCACGGAAGAAGGGCTGCGAAAGAGTCTCGATTTCTTTCAGCGCTCTCTGGAGAAGGACCCAAATTCAGCGCGGGCCTGGGCCGGAATCGCCAAAGTATGGACCTGGCTGGCGGACGCGTATGTGAAGCCAATGGATGCGTATCCCGCGATGAAAGCGGCGGCGTTAAAGGCGGTGGCATTGGATGACCGCGAGCCCGAGGCGCACATTTATCTGTCCGAGGCCAGGCGCGTTCTCGATTGGGACATGGTTGGTGCTGACGCTGAATTGCGACGCGCCTTACAACTCGATCCAAATTCCGCGACGGCGCATTTATTTCTGGCGTTGAACTTTGCTTTAGAAGGGAGACCCACGGAATCTGTCGCGCACATTCGAGCATCGGAGAAAGCAGATCCTCTTTCGCCCATCATCAGCAACTTCGCCGGCGTAGGTTATCTCAGCCTCGGACACGTTGATGAAGCAATCGCGGAGGGAAAGCGCACGTTGCAACTCGACCCCAATTACATTTACGAAAGTCCGATTCTTGCCGGCGCCTATCGCGAGAAAGGAATGTACGACGAAGCGATTGCGTTGTTCAAAAAAGCGCAGGAAATGACCGGAGCGCCGCAGCCGGGGCTGGCAATTACCTACGCCCGAATCGGCCGGCAATCAGAGGCTCGACAAATTCTCGAAGACCTAAAACAAATCGCGGCCACGAAGTATATCGCCAAGGAAGAAATTGCCGCTGTTTACGTTGCGCTGGGTGAGAAGGATGAAGCTTTCAAATGGTTGGACGGCGCCTGCCAGGACCACGGCGGCGCGATCCACGCGATCGCCATCAGTCCGGTATTTCGTGCACTCCATTCCGATCCGCGATTCGCGGATATTTTGCGCCGAATTGGATTAGAGCCGGAAAAAGTTTTGGATCGACAATCACATTTGTGAGTCGCTGATCAACGCCCGCAAGATCGACATCTACTTTAGCGTGATCTCGCGCATGGTTCGGGTCGCGAGAATTTCGCGAATGTCGAGACGCTTCACTGCCGTGGCGCGCTGCTGATCTTCATTGCCCATCACTTTCTCGATCAGCGGATCCATCTTGTCCCGCAATCCGTCGAGTGCGGCGAAGTTCGGATATTGCACCATGATGATGATGTTGGCCTCGTCCCGATTGTGCGGATCGCCCATCAGGATTTTGTAATCGAGAATGATCTTTTGCTTTTTCTCGTCGTCGTAAATCGGCTTCACCGTCCCGGTGATCTGGCGCAGATAATCGTCGTCCATTCCGGTTTTGGTTTTCACCATGGTCAACGTCCAGACCGGTCCTTCGATGTAAGGAACGTTGCCGGCTTTGGCGGTGGCCGGGCTGGCGGTCTGGGCGAAACAAAAGCGCGTTACGGCAAAGGTAAGCGCGAGAGCGATAAAAAATTTCGTTTTCATGATCCGGCAGCTTGATCGCGCCGGTTAAAACAGGCGAGAAGATTTGCGACAGTTGCTTGTCGATCTTGCGGGCGGATCAATGTCGCCCGGCTTCGCATCCGGCGGACGCGAATCGGATGCGGGCGCTTTATCCAAACCCCGCCGCTTCAGCAGCGGCTCGATGTAAGGATCGCGACCGACAAAAGCTTTGAACAAGCTGAGGGCCTCAGCCGATCCGCCGCGCGAGAGCAAACTGGCGCGGAAGCGGTCTCCGTTTTCGCGTTTGAGTCCGCCATGTTCCTTTATCCATTCGACGCTGTCGGCATCGAGCACCTCGCTCCAGAGATAGGAATAATATCCGGCGGAATAACCGCCGGCGAACGCGTGCGAAAAGTAGCAGCTGCGATACCGCGGCGGCACCGGCGCGAAATCGACGCCGGCTTTGTGCAAAGCATCGACTTCAAATGCGAGCGCATCTTTCGGCCCATCGGCCGGATTCAATTGATGCCACGCTTGATCGAGAAGTGAGGCCGAAAGGTATTCGGTCGTCTTAAATCCCTGGTTGAACTTTTCCGCGGCGATCACTTTGTCGAGCAACGCTTGCGGAATCGGTTCGCCGGTCTGGTAATGCTTGGCGTAATTCTTCAGCACCTCCGGCCAGGTGGCCCACATCTCATTTACTTGCGACGGATATTCGACGAAGTCGCGCGGCACATTCGTTCCGCTGAAACGCGGATATTTCACATTGGAAAACATTCCATGGAGCGCGTGACCGAATTCGTGAAACGCGGTGTTCACTTCGTCATAAGTCAGCAGCGTCGGTTCGCCGGCGGGCGGCTTGGGAATGTTGAGATGATTTGCTACGATGGGTTTGAAGCCAAACAGACCGCTTTGCGGCACATACTCGTTCATCCACGCGCCGCCGCGTTTTGAAGGACGCGCGTAATAATCGACCAGGAAAAGCGCGAGCGGTTTGCCGTCGCGGTCGGTCACTTCAAACACGCGCACGTCCGGTTGATAGACCGGCAGATCTTTACGTTCCTTGAAACTGAGTCCGTAAAGTTTTCCGGCGGCGAAGAAAACGCCGTCAATCAGCACGTGATTCAATTCGAAGAAAGGACGGATTTCCGATTCGTCGAAGGCGTAACGCGCCTTGCGCACTTTCTCCGAGTAAAAATCCCAATCCCACGCCGCGATCTGAAATCCGCCTTTCTCTTGATCGACAATCGCCTGCATGTCTGCCGCTTCACGACGCGCGTTGGCGACCGCCGGCGGAGCGAGATCGCCCAGAAGTTTGTTCACGGTCGGAACATTCGCGGCCGTTTGATCTTCCAGTTGATAAGCCGCGTGCGTTTCGTAGCCGAGCAGCTTCGCGCGTTCCGCTCGCAATTGCGCGGTGCGCATAACGACCTGACGCGTGTCGAACTCGCCGCCTTTGCTGTTGCGCGCGAGCGACGTTTCCATGATGCGCTGGCGCAGCGCGCGGTTTTGCAGCGAGCCGAGCAACGGCTGCCCAGTCGTGTTTTGCAAACGGATAACGAACTTGCCTTCCTTGCCTTCGTCTTTCGCGGCCGCGTCCGCCGCCGCGATTTGATTCTCGGACAGACCAGCCAGCTCATCACGATTCTCCACCACCACGGATGAAACATTTTTCTCCTTCAACACATCCTGCTCGAAAGTTGTTTGCAGCGTCGCTAGTTCGGAATTGAGCGCGCGCAGCTTTGTCTTGTCCGACTCGTTGAGCTTCGCGCCCGCGCGCACGAAATCCTTGTCATACCGTTCGAGTAGATAACTCGATTCCGCATCGAGGCCGAGTTTGTCGCGGTTCGAATAAAGCTCCTGCACGCGCGCGAAAAGTTTTCCGTTCAAATGAATGGCATCGCGATGCGCCGAAAGTTTCGGCGCCATCTCCGTCTCGATCTTCTGCAACGCCGGATTGGTGTTGCACGAATTCAGATTGGAGAAGACCGCTTCGGCCCGGTCCAGCAACTCTCCCGTGCGCTCCAACGCCACGATCGTATTCTCAAACGTCGCCTTCTCCGCGCGATTCGCGATCGTTTCCACTTCCTTCAATTGCTCGCGCATGCCCGCTTCGATCGCGGGAGTGAAATGCTCGTCCTTAATTTTGTCGAACGGCGGCAGGTGATACGGCAACACGCTTTCGCGCATGAGCGGATTGTCCGAAGAAGCGGAGGGCGAATTTTTCACAGGTGGTTTTGCCGCGGTCAGAGTCATAGCGATGATTGGCGCGCTGGCCAAGATCGACATCGCGCGGGAGTTAAGAATATGCATAAGCGATTGGGTTGGTGCGAAGCGCGCAACTTGCCACCGCTTCCCGCAATCTCGCAACCGCGAAACCAAATTGTAATTGTCGATCTTGCGAGCGGCGGCCGGAATCTTCCGACCGTTCCGCTGCGGTTGTCGAAAATGTGGAATCCTGTCATCGTTCGATTTCACCCGGTATGGCTCTCGATCTCGCCTCGATTCGTGCTGCGCATGAGCGCATCAATCCGCACATCAACCGCACGCCCGTGCTGACCAGTTCGCGCCTCGACGCGGCCAGCGGCGCGTCGTTGTTTTTCAAGTGCGAAAATTTTCAAAAGGTCGGCGCGTTCAAGGCGCGTGGCGCCACCAATGCCGTCTTCGCGCTCGATGACGAGACGATGCGCAAAGGCGTGGCGACGCATTCGTCCGGCAATCACGCCGCGGCGCTGTCGCGCGCGGCAAAACTTCGCGGCATTCCGGCGCACATCGTGATGCCTTCGAACTCATCGAAAATAAAAGTGCGCGCCGTCGAAGGATATGGCGGCCAGATTATTTTTTGCGAGCCGACGCAAAGCGCGCGCGAAGAAAATTGCGCGCGCGTCATCGGGGAAACCGGCGCGACGTTGATCCATCCGTTCGAGAACGAAAATGTGATGTCGGGGCAGGGGACAGCGACGGTGGAGCTGCTCGAAGAAATCGACGATGTCGATCTTGTCCTGTGTCCGGTGGGCGGCGGCGGATTGCTTTGCGGCACCGCCGTGGCCGCTAAAGCGATGCGGCCGAAAATCAAAGTGGTCGCGGTCGAACCAGCAAATGCCGACGATGCCGCGCAATCATTTTACGCCGGCAAACTGATCGCGCTCGCGCAACCGAACACGATCGCCGACGGGCTGCGCACCAATGTAGGCGCGCCGAATTTCGCGCTGATGCAAAAATGCGTCGACGACATCGTCACGGTCAGTGAAGAAGGAATCATCGCGGCGATGCGAACGATTTGGGAGACGATGAAGATCATCATCGAGCCTTCCGCCGCCGTGCCTTATGCCGCAATTGCCGAACGCAAGATCGACATCGTCGGTTTGCGCGTCGGCATCATAATCACCGGCGGCAACGTCGATCTCGACGCGTTGTCCTGGCGCTAACGAATCGAAATCAGCGAACGAGCCGGGGAAACGGCATCGTTTTATGTTCCGGTTGCGGGCGTCGCTTGAGAAAGCCGGAACCACGGACGCCGTTTTTTGCGTCAGGGGCAGCGATGCGAACGGTCACGCAGGAATCGCTTGGCTCCTTACCGGCAAAGCGCCGGTCCCATTCCTCTTTTGCTGTGTGGAGCAGGCGCTGGTAGCTCAGATCGAGCGAGCGATGCAATCCGTGAATCAATTCGAACTTTGCCGCCGCGCTTTGCAGTGCGCCGTAATCCCTCTCCGTTCCCATGGCTCATGATCTGAGCAGGAACCAAGCCTAACGGACTCGCGCCGGCCGCGCGCAAGATCGACATCTACATTTCGCGCGCATCCGCCTTGTGATAGTTACGGGTTGCCAGCCATGAATCTTTCCAAATCGGACAACAAAATCGCGGTCGCAGTTTGTCTTTTTCTCTGCGCGCTCGTCTGGCTCGTCTTCGGTCAGACGCTCAGCCACGGCTTCACGAATTACGACGACGAGAAATACGTCTTCAAAAATGCCCACGTCAGTTCGGGATTGAACGCGCGCGAAATCGGGTGGGCCTTCACCCATGCGCACGCGGCCAACTGGCATCCGGTCACGTGGATCTCGCACATGCTTGATTGCCAACTCTTCGGATTAAATCCGCGCGGTCATCATCTCACCAATGTCGCGTTGCACGCGGTCGGTTCCGTTTTGCTTTTTCTGGTCCTGCGCCAAATGACGGACGGTCCGAGCCGGACTGGCGATTTTTGGCGGAGCGCCTTTGTCGCGGCGCTCTTTGCTATTCATCCGTTGCGGGTGGAATCGGTCGCGTGGATCGCCGAGCGCAAAGATGTTCTGAGTGGCGTTTTTTTTATGCTCACGCTCGGCGCCTACATTCGTTATGCGCGTCGGCCGTCGGTTTCGCGTTACATCACGATGTCGATCTTGTGCGCGCTGGCGCTGATGTCGAAGCCGATGGTGGTGACGCTGCCATTTCTACTGCTGCTTCTCGACCATTGGCCGCTAAATCGAATTGTCGATCTTGCGACGCTTCGCAAAATGGTGATCGAAAAAATCCCGCTCTTCGCGTTGTCGGCGGTGTCTTGCGCCGCGACTCTGGTGGCGCAACGCGAAAGTATCGACGTGATCGCGAATTTGTCGTGGCCGTGGCGGGTTGGGAACGCCGGTGTCGCGGCGGTCACCTATCTTTGGCAAATGATCTGGCCGCGCGATCTGGCCGTTTTCTATCCGCATCCGAAAACGAATCTTCCTTTAAGTAACGTCGCGGTCGCCGTGATCTTACTCGTGGCGATTTCGTTAGGCGTTTTCGTGTTACGACGCACGCGCCCATATCTTTTCACGGGATGGTTTTGGTTTTTGGGAATGCTGATTCCCGTGCTCGGCATCGTGCAGGTGGGATGGCAGGCGCACGCCGATCGTTACACCTACCTTCCGTTGATCGGGCTTTTTCTGGCGGCGACCTGGGCGATTGTCGATCTAATGAAAAGCTGGCCGCGCCGCCGCGAGATATTGGCGGTGGGCGCCGTTCTCATTATTACTGCGCTGACCGTTCAAGCGCGCCTGCAAACATCGTACTGGCGGGATAACGAATCGCTTTGGAGTCACGCCATCGCGGTCACGTCGGGTAATGCGACCGCGCATAATAATCTGGGAACACTTCTCGGCCGTCGGGGTCAGTTTACCGAAGCGATCGCGCATTTCGAGAACGCCGTTGCGATTGATCCCACCGTTCGCAAAGCTCATTTCAATTGGGCGGCGGCATTGATGCAGACCGGGAACACCGCGGAAGCGATTGTTCATTACGAGAAAGAGCTGCAAAACCAACCTGAGTCCGCCGACACCGAAAACAATCTCGCGAATGCGTTAATGCAGGCGGACAGAACCGAGGAGGCGATCGAACATTTCCGCAGATTTCTCCAGCTTCGACCGACGAGCGCGACCGGTCATTACAATCTCGCGGTTGCGCTCGATCGCAGCGGCCGAGCGAGCGAGGCGGAAAGTCAGTACGAACAAGCGCTCGCACTGAAACCGGATTACGCGAACGCGCGGCGAAATCTGAACGAACTGCGGCAGGAACGAAATTAGTTTCGAAAGGTGT
The DNA here is from genome assembly GCA_040002925.1 of Spartobacteria bacterium. Classification (GTDB taxonomy): domain Bacteria; phylum Verrucomicrobiota; class Verrucomicrobiia; order Chthoniobacterales; family UBA10450; genus JAJPGZ01. The sequence continues at coordinate 21,303 of JBDUDM010000018.1, forward strand.
GCGGCACCTGCGACAGACCGCCGACAATTTCCGTGATTTGTGTCATCTGTCGATGTTGGTTAAGTTGCCTTAAACGGTGAACAGGGGATCGAAGCTATTTCTCGGCGCTTATCTATTAAGCGCATTTTTTGTGGCGTCGGAATCGCACTCAGCGGCCAAATCTTCGGCCCGCGCAAAAACGAATCCGGGCGCGGCCATGCCGGCGGTCGATCGCAGCCGATTGCCGGAAGCGCTGCGCACTGTTCCACTCAATCGTCTTTCGTCGGGTGCGTTGATGTTGCTGGATCGCAATGGCGATCTCGTTCGGCCGCCTGCTGCGAGCGCGGCAAGATCGACGTCTCCATCTGCGGCCGACGCGGCGTTACTAAACGTCGCGCTCGATCCACGCATCGGCGGAAACATTCGTTTGGGCGACGATCCCGCGCCGTTGCCCGCGAACATGCGCGCGCAAGCCGAGCCGCATATTTTTCGCTCGGTCGTGAATGCGGATTTTCTCGCAGCCACATTTCAGGAAGGACGATTTACCGATGGTGGCGCGGTCGATTGCGGATACTCGATTAGCAGCGATGGCGGTTTGAACTGGAGCCGCGCCTTAATCCCTGGCCTAACGACCGCGGTCGGCGGCCCATATTATCGCGCGACGGATCCGGTGGCCGGCATCGATCTGAGCGGGAACGTTTATCTCAACACCGATTGCGCGACCGATGTCAGTTTCAACAACGGCAAGCTCGTGATGAGCAAATCGACGGATGGCGGCCAGACTTTCGGCGCGCCCGTGGTCGTCTACACGCCGCCGACTACCGCCGTGTTTCCCGATAAAAACTGGATGGCAATCAATACGTTCGCAGCGACTCCGACCGCCGGCCGAATCGTAGTGACTTATAGTCGGTTTACCTCAACGACATCGCCGATCGCGCGGCTTTATAGCAACGATGGCGGCGCCACGTGGTCTTCGTCCGCGTTCGTCCACTCCAGCGCAACTGACGCGCAGGGATCGCAGCCGATTTTTTTGCCGAGCGGAAAATTCGTCATCATCTACTGGAACTTCGGCAACAGCAGTCTCCAGATCGTTAACTCAAGCGACGGCGGCATTACCTTCGGAGTTCCCGCGACCATTACGGCGGTCAGTCAATACACCGAGCCGAGCATTCGCAGTGGTGGTTTTCTGCCCTCGGCGGTGGCCAGTCGCGTTAACGGCAACATCTACGTCACGTATCAGGGATATCTCGGCGGCAATCCGCGGATCCTGTTCACCAAATTTACCGCGAGCACCAGTACATGGAGCACGCCGATCGCGATCACGGATAATCCTGCCGGTTCCGGCGTTTTTAATCCAGCCATCGCCGTTTCGCCAGATGGCCAAACATTGACCACGGTCTTTTACGATCATCGCGATAACCCCGGCTCAAATGTCCTTGTCGATCTTTACCTCGCGCAATCTTTTGACGGCGGCGCAACCTGGCAGCCGAACGTTCGCGTCACTTCCACTTCGACTGACGCGTCGCTCGCACCGCTCACCGCCGATGGTTACATGCTCGGCGATTACCAGGGCATCGCCGAGCCGACGACTGCGAATGTTCCCGCAATTCCAGTTTGGATCGATACCCGCACGGGCAATCCCGATCCGTTTGTCGCGCGCATCGGGATCGCTCCGCAATTAAACTACACCAGCTGGCAGGCCGCCCGCTTGTCGTTAGGCCAGATTAATAATCCAAAGCTCGGTGGCAAAACTGGAAACGCGGACTTCGATGGAAAAACCAATCTCCTGGAATACGCGCTGGGCACTTCGCCCGCCGTTCCGGACGCAGTCGCGGCGATGATCACGCAAACCGGATCGACCTTCAGTATTACTTATCCGCGTCTAAAAGCCGCAACCGATGTCACGCTGCACGCGTTTCGCTCTGTCGATCTTTCGGCGAGCACTTGGACGCAGCAGGACGTGACCGAAACGCTATTGCAGGACGGACCGATTCAAATTTGGCAAGCGTCCACGCCCGCGAACGGAAGGATGTTCTTCCGCCTGCAGGCGCAATAACCCTTACTTCTCGCTCAGCGCTTTCTGAATCGCGCTCGCATCATCGAGCAAAATCCATTCGACGATCGATACCGGCAGACTGCCGCTCTTGATTAGGTCGTCGTGAAATTGTCCGAGGCGAAAATCGTCACCTTGTCGATCTTTGTAGCGGCCGAGCAGATTCATGATCTGCCATTTGCCGATGATGTAGCTGATTTTTTGGGTCGGATCGGAAGCCGCGCCAGCCGCTTCGCCTTTAGCCGCTTCCTCATCCAAGCCTCCGGCTTCCATGAAATATTTGACCGCTTGATCGAACGTCCACCGGCCAGTGTGCAAATTCACATCGACCCCGATGCGCGCGGAACGATAACGCGACAATCGCAGGATCTGTCCCTGCGCCGCGGAGTTGTTAGGGTAAAAACCGGTGCGCATCAGCATCTCTTCGCCGTAGAGCGCCCAGCCTTCCACGAAAACGTTATCGCCATGCTGGCGCCGAATCTCGTCGCGCAAATGATTCGCGATCGACAGCTGCATGAAATGTCCCGGGATTCCTTCGTGGCCGAGAATCGGACGCGGATCCTCGATCGCGGCGCGGATGTAGAAATTCTTCGACTTCGGATCGTAGGTCGGAATGAAGAAAAATCCGGTCGGATCCTTATCGTAAACGCCCGGAGGATTCATGAAGCCGCCGGGGCTCGTCGGCTTGAACGCCTCGGGCAGCTGCCGAATCTGAAATGGGCCGAGATAATCCGGCACGGTGACAAGCTGGTGCTCCTTTAGAAACGCGATCATCTCCGCTTGGCGGCTTTCGTACGTTTTCAAAAACGATGCCTGGTCCGGCGGAATATTGGCACTGCGCGATGGATCGGGATCGGCCATCTTCGGATCCGGCAATAATGCTTCCAGCGCGCGATAACGCGCCAGCTCAGCGCGGCCGATCGTTTCCACTTCGAGCGCAGTCAGAGGCAAAAGCAGAATGTGTTTGAGATAGTAGTTGTAGTTCGCTTCCCCCATCGGCGCGAAGTCGGCCATTTTGGGCAACCGCTTTTCAATCTCATCCGCGTAGGCATGCGTTGCCGCCAGGGCGGCATCGCGGGATTTGACCAGCTCCTCGTGCTCGTTAGGCGCAAGATCGACATCTAGCGCCATAAGGCTTCCGGTGAAGAGAGGATCGATCGCGCGCGCCGATTCAATCGCCAATTGCGCGTAAAGTTTCACCGGGCTCTGCAAATTGCTCAGGCCCTGCTTGAGCAACGCCGGCATCGCTTTCAATCGCGCTGTCGCCGCCACTGCGCGTTTCCGCGGTGTGTCGTATTCCTTCTTTAGCAGCGAGAAAATCCCACTCACGCATTCGCCCACATAAGTCTGCGGATTCGTTCGGTCGAACTTCGTCACCCGATTTTGGAAATCGACCTGCTCCAGTTGCGCCCGGAAAAGAATCCAATCGATGCGCTCCTCTTTCGGCCACGATTCCGTCTTCATCGCACGCACTTTCTCGAGCAAGGCGTGCACGTATTGCGCGCGCTCGGTCAATTTCGCCGGGGAATAGTCCGTTAGGCGATCGTCCCAAGTGTGTAAACCGGAATCGCTGCTTCCAACCGGGTACTGCTCATTGCGCCAGGCGTAATAATCTTTCGCCATTTGTTGCAGGGCGGCCGAACCCACCATCACATCGTTGCTAGAGGTGGAGATAAGCGCCTTGTTCGACACATCGGACGGGGAAGCGCTGCGCGTTTGTGCGGAAAGATCGACAATCCCCAAGATCGACATCGTCATGAAAATGGTGAGCAAATGAATCGTTTTCACGATGTCGATCTTAGCGATCGCGCTGGCGCGAGAAAGCGTAATCGACATGACGCGTTGGCGATTCTGGCGCAACCTTGCGCATGAAAACTCTTGGTCTCATCGGCGGCGTCGGCCCGGAGAGCACGATCGATTACTACAAAAAGATTATCGAACTTTATCGCGAACGCACTGGCGACGGAAGTTATCCGCAATTCATTATCAACAACATCAACCTGAAAAAGGGCCTCGACTTTATGGCGGTGAACGACCTTGCCGGCATGGCGGAATATTTACTCGAGGGAATCGGCATCCTGGCGCGGGCCGGCGCCGATTTCGGATTAATCGCCGCGAACACTCCTCACATTGTATTCGACGAAATCGCTCCGAAATCTCCCATTCCGTTGCTCAGCATCGTCGAAGCGACTTGCGCCGCCGCGAAAGCGCGAAACATGAAACGCCTGGCTCTATTCGGAACGCGTTACACCATGCAAAGCACGTTTTACGCGAAGGTTTTTTCTCGCGAACAAATCGAACTGGTCGTGCCGGACGCGGAGGCTCAGGATTACATTCATAACAAATACTTCGCCGAACTGGTGGTTGGAAATTTTTTGCCCGAAACCCGCGCCGGATTGCTTGCGATTGTCGATCGGATGAAAGACAAGATCGACATCGACGGTGTTATACTGGCCGGAACGGAGTTGCCGCTGATTTTGCGAGAGCCGGCGCATCACGGCGTTCCATTTCTTGATACGACGATGATCCATTGCCAAGCGGCCGTCGCCGAAATGTTTTCGTGAAAACGCTTTCTCTTGCGCTATGTCTCGTGGCCATGGCAGCGCACGCGCAGGAAAAGATTCGTTACGTCGCCCTCGGGGATTCGTATACGATCGGCGAAGGCGCGTCGGCTAACGAATCGTGGCCGGCGCTGATGACGCGGCACCTTAACGCGCAAGGAGTAGATGTCGATCTTGTCGCTAATCCTTCGCGCACCGGTTGGACGACGAAGGATTTGATCGATAAGGAGCTGCCCATCTTCCGCGATCTCAAACCGAACTTCGGCACGTTGCTCATCGGGGTGAATGATTGGGTGCAAGGAGTGGATGCGGAATCGTTTCGGAAACACTTCGTCTTTATTGTCGATCAAATGCTCGACGTTTTGCGCGAGAAGAATCGACTGCTCATCGTCACCATTCCCGATTTCGGCGTAACGCCGACGGGTCCAAAGTATGCGCGCGGGCGAAATATTTCCGAAGGCATCGCTTCGTTTAACAAGATCGTGAGCGAGGAATCAAAAAAGCGCGGCTTGCGCGTGGTCGATATTTTCGAGCTCAGTAAAAAGATGGGTCAGGACAGTTCGTTAGTGGCGCCGGATGGATTGCATCCTTCGGCGAAAGAATACGCCGAATGGGAGAAACTCATCTTTCCGGCTGCGGGTGAGCTGCTGCCGCGGGAATCTGGGCGGTGAGGGTTTCGAACCCCCGACCCTCTCGGTGTAAACGAGACGCTCTACCACTGAGCTAACCGCCCGAAGCTTTT
>JBDUDM010000082.1:0-8040 GCA_040002925.1 Spartobacteria bacterium
ACCGGCTGCCGCTATCGCGAGCCGGTTTACCGGAGCTTGCGCGAACTGGCCATGAGTTACTTCAACACCTACTTCAATCTGCGTTTCGAACGCACCTTGCGGCGCTATTCACGTCCGGTGAATCTGGCGCGGTTCGATCGCCTTGATTGGATGACGACCGCAAAGCCCGTCTGGTTTATTGCCGAACATTTATGCGAAATCCCGCACATTGATTTGCTGACGGCCGCGATGCGCCGGCAACTCACCCGTGTCGATCTTAGGACGGTGCGATCGGAAATGCTCGGGCACCGTAAGAAATAGGCGTCGAATCACGACGTGCAAACGCGGTCAGCGGTAGCGACAGCTTCTTGTTCCATCGGCGCGTTCGCATAACCGATCGTTAGGCATTCGAGCAGATAATCGCGCAGGAATGGGTGAATGCCGCCGCGCTGCTCGTACTGCGCGGTGTGCACTAACTCATGGGCAATGAGCGCTCGGTCGCGCCAGCAATCCCAACGCCCCAAAATTCCGTATTGCAAAGTCAGCCCGCGCGTTTCTGGCGTGAGAAAATGAACGGTCTCGGCCGCGGCGCGCAATTGCGGATGCGCGGGCAGCGGCACGCCTTCGCGCAAAATCTGTTGCTCTTCTTGCGTGGCCCATTCCGTGGCCAGCGGAAGCAGCATCTCGAATTCAGCGATGAGTGATTGTCGATCTTTCAAAAACTAAACAACGTCGTTCTTCGCTTTCCATTCCTGGTAAGCCGCTTCGCTCTCGGGATGAGTTTTTTTGTAATCGTCGATCAACGCCGTCGCCTGTTCGCGGGTAATGTCCGCGGCGTAAGCGAGACCGTAAAAATCCAAGCGACGTTTTTGTCCGTCGCTTACGCGATTCTTCCACTCCTCGATCAAGTCCGACGCTTCTCTTATTCCGAGAGAGTTCGGAATCGGTGCGCCCAGAACTTTGAGGAAGCTGATTTGTTTGGCGGTAGCGGGTTCGTCGCTGTCTTCGCCCGACGTCCATTCGAATCGCAGCTCCGGGTAACGTTTCACCATGAGCTTCGCGAATTCTTCCGGCGCCGTGTCGCCGTTCCAATCGGGAATGCTTTCGAAAAGGAAATCGATGGTGTCGCGAACGGCGCCCACCGCCGGAATATTCATGCGCAGCCGCGCGGCCTCGGCGCGAAGGAACTCCATGTATTCGTTTTCTTTGGCCGCGCTGAGTGATTGTCGATCTTTCATTGCACCATCCCGAACTTCTTATTCTGCGCCGTCATTTTCAACAAGTAGCGAAGTCGTTGCTGGAAAATCTCCGGCCGATGCCGCGCCGCATCGATCCAGCCAATGCGAATCCGCCGATACGTTTCTGAGAAGCCCTTGAAATTTTTCCATGTCTTCGCATCCTTCTTTAATTCGGCCACGATGTCCGCCGCCGCTGTAAATGTTTCATCGAGCTGCGTCTGGATTATCGCCAGTCCCGCCCGAGTCATCTTCTTTGATTTAACTAAACGCCGCACGCGTTCCTTGTTCGTCTCGGAAAGAAAACTGCGCGGCCGGCGCGGCGAGTACCGTTGCGCGGTTCGTTCTTCGTCCATGCGCATGACGGTGCTGTCGATCCAACCGTAGCAGAGCGCTTCCTCCACCGCGTCGTCATAAGGGATGCGTGGCTTGGCGGTGTGTTTCTTGTAGTAAATGAGCCAAATCTCTTTCGCGGTCGCGTGATTTGCTTTCAGCCAGGCGCGCCATTGTTTGCGGTCGGTGACATAAAGAGTTTTGCCTAATTCCATCCTTCGGAATTCTGCGCGATCCGCCGTTATTGTCGCTTCCCGACTTGGACGTTGAGCGTTGGGCGTTTGCCCCCTAAATTGCGCGACCTTGCCTTTACCGCGCCCATTTAGAACGTCGTCGGATTATTTATCGGCACCCCCCGGTTACGATTTTCGCGAGCCGTGGTATAAGCGTCCGCAATTTTATATTCCGATCGCCGCGGTGGCGTTGCTCGTCGGCGGGCTCGCCATCTACATGTCGATCTTAGCGAGCAGTCTAAAAGCGGAGGCGACTACGTTCGATTTGACCCACCTCGAACAAATGGAATCGGCCAGCGTCATCGTCGATCGCAACAACAAGATTTTCGGCCAGATCTATGTCGAGAATCGGCAAACGATTCCGTACGACCAAATCCCGCGCAATCTCATCAACGCGCTCGTCGCGGTCGAAGACGCGAAGTTTTATCAGCATCACGGTTACGATTTTTCCGGCATCGTGCGCGCGGCCGTGAAAAATTTTGCGGCGGGTCATGTGCGACAAGGTGCGAGCACCATCACGCAGCAACTCGCCCGCAATAGTTTTGCGCTGAAGGAACGAACGTTCCGCCGCAAGCTGCTCGAAATTTATTTGGCGCGCCGGATCGAGGACAGCCTCGGCAAACAAAAAATCATGGAGCTGTATCTGAACCGGATTTATTTCGGGGGCGGACTGTACGGCGCGGAAGCGGCCGCGCGCGGATATTTCGCGAAGCCGGCGCGCGAGATGACGCTGGCGGAATGTGCCACTCTGGCCGGCTTGGTAAAAAGTCCGAATCGACTTTCCCCGTGGAGCAGTACGGCCGCTTCGAAAGAAGCGCGCAATTACGCGCTCGAGCGGATGCGCAGTCTTGGATTTATCGATCGCCAAACCTGCACCAGTGCGCAAGGCGAAGAGGTCACGATCAGCAATCGTCAGAACGCGCAGGGCCAGACTTATGCGGTCGATTATATCCGCCAGCAAGTGATCGCCGCAGTCGGATGGGATCGCGCGATGAACGAAGGCTTTCGCATTCACACAACCATCGATGCCGACCTCCAAAAAGTGGCGGAGGAATCTTTGCGGCGAAGTCTCGACCGCGCGGAAAAGCATCCCGGTTACAATCATCAGACCTACGCCGATTACGCGGCGACATTTAAAAAAGCGAAGTCGGAAAACAAGATGTCGATCTTGCCGGCGCCGGAATATTTACAAGGCGCACTGATCGCGATCGATAACCAGACTGGCGGCGTGCTCGCGCTCGTGGGCGGACGCGATTTCGAACACAATCAATATGACCGCGCGCTGCAAGCGAAGCGTCCGGCCGGGACCGCAATGAAACCATTCGTTTATGCGGCCGCATTTGAAGAAGGCGAAATGTTTCCCGGCACGGTGGTGGAAGATTCGCCGCTGGATAATCGCGCGGTCATGATCGGCGGCACGACGGGAATTTTGGGCGAATGGGGACCGGAGTCGGAAGAGAATCGTTACGAGGGCGCGATCACCGCGCGACAGGCGCTGGCCGGATCGAAGAATGGCGCGACAGTGCGCATCGGGATGGATGTCGGGCTCGACAGCGTGATGCAGCTCGCGCGAACTGCGGGAATTCGCTCGCCGTTGCGTCCGTTCCCGGCGACTTTTTTGGGCAGCAGCGAAGTTACGCTGGCGGAACTCGCGATCGCTTACACCATTTTTCCGAGCGGCGGTTCGCGGCCGGTTGCGCCGCATATTCTGGAGCGCATTGAGGAAAAAGACGGCACGGTTTGGAATGCGCAGCGTGCAACGAAAAGAGAAAAGGTGATCAAACCGGAAACGGCTTACGAAGTGCATTCGTGTCTGGTCGATGCGCTGGAGACTGGCACCGGCAAAACCGCGCGATCGGTCATGGGGCTCAAGAAAATGCCGGCGGCTGGAAAAACGGGAACGGCCTACGATTTCACCGATGCGCTTTTTGCCGGGTATAACAGCGGATTGACCTGCGCGGTCTGGGCCGGATTCGATAAGCCGCAGAAAATTTATCGCGGCGCGTTTGGGCGCGAACTCGCGTTGCCCGTCTGGGTGGATGTGATGAATGCGGCGGCTGAACATTATCCGCCGAAGGAAATTCCGCAGCCCGCGACGTTGAAGAAGGTCGAGATCTGTTCGCGCTCTGGTTTGCTTGCGACCGATAAATGTTACGACACGATCAAGAGCGCGAGCGGCGAGACGATACAGAAACGCACGACCTACATGGAACTCGCGACTGATGCGCAGAAGCCGACCGAGCCTTGTCCGGTGCACGGTGGCGAACGCGCGCGGGTCGCACGCGATGCGATCGATAGCGAATTTCCGCGAGCGTCGTCAGCGGTTGATCTGAAAGGACTTCAAGTCGTGGGCGCGCGGGGAGCGACTCTTTTGGCGGACAAAGATCCTTACAACTCCGCCCGCGTAATAGCGAAACCGCCCGTGCAACCCGAGCCGCCGATTGCGACCGAAACGAAGATCGATCCCGCAGGGCGGGACAAGATCGACAATGGAACGATCGATAGCCGCGGAACATTTTCGACGACGCCACGCGACACGGTCGCGCGATCGCCCGGCCCGAATTCGCCGATCATGAAAGCGATTCCGGTAGAACCGAAGACCGAGCAGCCGGGAGAAATTCGCAAGGCGCAACCGGTCGGACCGCTCGATGAAGCGCGCGAGCAGAATCTGCTGAAGTCCGCCAGGCCGTCGCCGTCGGACGAGGACGAATAAAATATGGCGTCACCGGACGCAGTCGATTTTAAGCTAACCGTCCTAAGTCCGGGCGGTCGCGATGGCGCGCAATATTTCGAGCAACCATCCGATCCCGATTCGCCCGCGCATGCGCCGGTAAATTTTCACGCGCTGGCTGCGTGCACCGGTGGTTCGTTTCATCGCGATCTGAAATCCGCGCTCGCCGAAAAAGCGCCGATCCTTCTTTTACTGCGCGGAAATTTCAAAGCAACGCAGCGCGCGCTGGCGGAATTGAAAGAGGCAAAGCGCACGGTGGTTGTGTCGCTAAAGGAAACCGGACTCCATCAGATCGCGCAACAACTGGCCGATCGCGGACGGCTTGCGCGTTTCATTGATGTTGTAGCGCAAGCGGATGGATGTATCGCGACGACGCCCGAAGCGGCGGAAATTTTCCGGATGGCGCGCGCGAAACAGGATGCCGCCACGGTTGTTTTCATTCCGACGCCGTATCCGCTGGAAGATCGACAATGGAACATGTCGGTCCCGCCCGATCAGCAAGCCGGCATCTTCGTTGGCACGCGCGAATGGAATGTCCCGTCGCGCAATCACGCCGCCGCGCTCTTACTGGCGCGCCAACTCAGCGAGACAACGGGAGAGTCCGTCACTGTTTTCAATTTCGATCGCGGCAAGGGTCGCCGATTACTGGCCGAGCTAAAATTTCCACCCGGCAAATTGCGCGTGATCGAAGAACAAAAAAGCTACGCGGATTATCTGCGCGAGATCGCGAAACATAAAATCGTCCTGCAACTCGATCGTAGCCGCGTTCCCGGTCAGGTCGCGGGTGATGCGCTGCTCGGTCGCACCATTTGCGTGGGCGGAGACGGCTCGATCGAACGCATTGCCTTTCCCGGTTTTTGCAGCGAAGGCCGCACATTCGATCAGTTAGGCAAGATCGCCAGCGAGCTCGCCACAAACACAAACGCGCGCGCGACCGCCATCGTCGAATCGCAATGGCGGGCGATGGAGCGGCTCTCCTTTTCCGCCACGCGAAAACAGCTGGAGACATTCTACAGCCGCATCGCGGCCAAATAGATCTCTTCCAAATTCCGCACTTGGTTCCGCTGATCGAACTTTTGGATGACCGCGTCGGCGCCGGCGCGCGCCAGTCGCGAAAGGAGATGTCGATCTTGTGCGGCATCGAGCAACGCTTGTGCGAGGGCGTCGTGATCTCGCTCGGAAACGAGTAGGCCGCTTAAACCGTTCACGATCGCTTCCGGAATTCCGCCGTGATTGGTTGCGAACACCGGCAGTCCGCTCGCCATCGCTTCCAGCATCGAGTTAGGAACGCCTTCCTGATTTCCATCCGCGCCCGTTTCGCTTGGATGAACGAAAATGTGAGAGGCGTAATATAGCTCGCGTAATTTTTCCGGAGAAACGAAGCCGGCGAACGAAACGTGATTGTCGATCTTGAGCTCGGTCGCCAGCGTCTTGAGTTCGTCGAGCAACGGCCCTTCGCCCGCGATGGTGATTGTCGATCTTGGGTGAAGCGCGGCGAATTTCGCGAATGCGCGCAACGTCGTCGGCAAGCCTTTCTTCTCGATCAAGCGGCATGCTTGCACGAACCGCCACTCGCCATTTTCCGGAAATTCACGTTCGCGAAACGGATATTCCGCTAGTGGAATTCCGGTTCGGACGATGTCGATCTTCTCGGCATCGCAGCCAAGATCGACAATCGCTTTTCGTAAAGATTCAGCACGAACGAGCACGCGTTTAACGAGGCCGAGCATTTCCGTGGTCGCGCGTCGGTAGGCCGGTTTGTGCATGTCGACCAAAACATCGGCGCCGTGAAATGAAACGACGGTCGGCTTCGTCCACGCGCGAATGAGTGGCAGCAAATGTGCCGCGATGTGGCCGAAATAAATGTGCAGTAGGCGCGCGTTCGACTTGTCGAGAATGGTGAGGATGGCGTCGAGTTCGGCCTGCGAAAGTTGCCAAGGCTCGTCGCGAAGTTGTTTGTGCCAGAGCCGGCGCAGAAAATGACTCGGCGGTTTTCCGACGACGTGAACCGATGCGAATGGAAATTCTGTTTCGTGTTCACGCTTTTGCGCGATGACGATGGGCCGGACGCGCTCAAGCGCGGTGATCTGCCGATAGATGTGCAACATCTCCGGCTTGAGAAACGTCGCGCAATAGGACGCGACGACGGGAGCGGAAGAAACGTTCAACGTTCAACGCTCAACGCTCAACGGCGAACTTCAACGTGTTTAGAACAGGATCTCGATGAACTTGATCCCGCGCCATTTGCCGGTTTCGTCCATGATCAGGCTATCGGTGGACGTTCCGTAACGCGCCGGCGCTTTCGGATTCACCATCTGCAAAACATTGCCGCCGCGGGCGCCACGTTGCAGCGCACCTTGCGGAATCCGTTCCGAAATCGGCGGAGGTGGCGCCGCCTTGGTCTGCTTTTTCGTCTTCGAGGTGGTGGTAAAGGTTTGCGCGGAAACGCTCACGGCCAGCGCGAGCAAGATCGACATCGTCAATTTTTTCATGTTGCTTCTCGGTAGGTTAAGGCGCGCAAATCCTTGCCGGCTCGAACGCCTGAGCGCACAGTGGTATCAGCGATGGATTACCTTGAGAAGGCCAAACGCGTGCTCGACGTGGAAATTTTCGAGCTCGGACGCCTGCGGGAGCGCCTGGGGGACGATTTCGGGCGTGCGGTCGAGCTAATCAAAGAAGCGGTCGATGCGCGCGGCAAAGTCGTCGTTCTCGGCGTCGGAAAATCGGGAAACATCGGGGCGAAGATTGCCGCTACGTTAACGAGCACCGGTTCGCCAGCGGTGGTTTTGGATTCGTTAAACGCTTTGCACGGCGATCTCGGCATGGTTGCCGATGGCGATGTGGTGATCGCGTTGAGCGCGAGCGGCGAGACGGAAGAATTGCTCCGGATTCTTCCGGCAGTCGCGCGATTTCAGGTGAAGATCATCGCGGTATGCGGCGATGCGAATTCCACGCTGGCGAAAAACGCGCATGTATTTCTCGATGTGAACATCGAGCAGGAAGCCTGTCCGCTGAATCTCGCGCCGACTTCGAGCACGACGGTGATGCTCGCGCTCGGCGACGCCATCGCCATGGTGTTGCTGGAGGCGCGCGGATTTAACAAGGAAGACTTCGCCAAGTTTCATCCCGCCGGAATGGTCGGACGCAGCTTGCTCATGCGCGTGCATCAAGTCATGCGGCCGCGCGAAGCGATGGCGATTGTTTCGACGGACGCACCCATTCGCGAAGTATTGAAAGCGATGACCAGCGTGCGTGCCGGCGCCGCGGTGGTGGCGGGGCAAGATCGACAACTAGCGGGAATTTTTACCCACGGCGATTTCGCGCGCTATTTCCAATCCGATCCAAAGATCGGCGAACGTCTCGTCGCGGATCTGATGACGATCAACCCAGTGACGGTGCACAAAGACAAACTCGCGGTCGAAGTTCTCAACCTACTCGAGCGTCATCGCATCGACGATCTCGTCGTTGTCGACGACGACAAAGTGCCCGTCGGCATCGTCGATTCGCAGGACCTGACGCGCTTGAAGTT
>JBDUDM010000083.1:0-8034 GCA_040002925.1 Spartobacteria bacterium
TGGTTCGTTGGATTCGCGATTGCGTTTGTCGTTTATCTCGGGCTGCGCACTTTGCATTTGGAAAAAACGACAAGATCGACATGAACATTCCGCAACTTCCCGAGTTCAAACATCAACCGAAAAAGTTCGACGGCCCCTCGCCGGACGAGGTGCTCGCTTTGCGCAAGGAATTCCTGAACCCGGGAATTTTTCTCTACTACAAAAAGCCGATCATGTTCGTGGAGGGGAAGATGCAATATCTCTGGGACGAGAAAGGGCGCCGTTATCTGGATGCGCTCGGCGGCATCGTTACGGTCAGCGTGGGCCATTGTCATCCCTACCTTGTCGATCTTGCGCGGAAGCAAAACGAAACGCTGCAACACTCGACCACCATTTATTTGCATCCGAACATCGCCGAGTATGCGCAAGCGCTCGCAGCGAAAATGCCGGGCGATCTCAAGGTTTGCTACTTCGTCAATTCGGGGTCGGAAGCGAACGATCTCGCGCTCCTGATGGCGCGTGCTTACACCGGCAATTACGACATCATCGCGTTGCGGAATGCGTATCACGGCGGCAACGCCTCGACCATGGGCCTAACGGCGCATCGCACCTGGAAATTTAACGTGCCGCACAGCTTCGGCGTGCATCACGCCATCGCGGCCGATCCCTATCGCGGGCGATGGGGACGGGACGATGTCGATGCGGGGAAAAATTACGCCGACGACGTGAAGGAAGTTTTAAACTTCGCTACCTCCGGTCAGGTGGCGGCGTTCATCGCCGAATCAATCCAAGGCGTCGGCGGTTGCGTCGTATTTCCCGACGGTTATCTCAAACATGTTTACGAACACATCCGCGGGGCGGGCGGACTTTGCATCGCGGACGAAGTGCAAGCGGGTTTCGGGCGGACAGGCTCGCACTACTGGGGCTTCGAAACGCAAGATGTCATTCCCGATATCGTGACCATGGCGAAGGGAATCGGTAATGGCTGTCCGTTAGGCGCGGTCGTGACCACGCCGAAGATTGCGGCCGCGTTGTCGCAGCGAATTCACTTCAACACCTTCGGTGGAAATCCGGTCGTCTGCGCGCAAGGCAAGGCTGTGCTCGAAATCATTGAGCGCGAAAAGCTCCAGGGAAATTCACTGAAGATCGGCAACCGACTTCTCGCGGGACTGAACAAGCTCAAGGAAAAGCACAGCATTATCGGCGACGTGCGCGGCAAAGGCTTGATGCTCGGGATCGAGCTGGTGAAAGATCGACAATCGAAAGAGCCGGCCAAAGAAGAGTGCGCGCAGATCTTAGAGAACGCGAGGGACATGGGATTGTTGTTAGGCAAAGGCGGATTGTGGGGACAGACCATTCGCTTCTCGCCGCCGATGTGCGTGAACGAGCAGGACGCAGATTTTCTAATCGAGGTTTTGGATCTCGCACTGGCCCGCCTGTAGGGGAAGCAGCCTGCTTCCCCCGGGACGCTAACAGCGCCCCCTACAATTTCTCAATCGAGCCGCGCGGCTCGAGTAGATGTCGATCTTGCGGTCGTGCGCTGAACGCCGAATTGCGCACAGCGCACGCCGCTTCGATACGATTTTATTGGTGAGTCGGCACGGCCAGGAACGCTCTTCTCACGCCGGCCTCGATCGATCTGCCGGCAATCTCGCCGGCCTCGTTGATGTCTTTCGCTTGTTGGAGCCGCGCGGTGTAGCTCGCGGGTTTAAGATCGTTCATGTCCTTCATGACGCCGTTTTCCCAGATGAAGGCGCGGCAATCGACGAAGTCCGCGTCGCATGAAACGCCGACGACCTGACGGCGTTCGTTGATGCCGTAAGCTTCGCTGTGAACATGACCGGGCAACGCGCCGAGCGGCCGAATGCCGTCGCTCGCAGTCCAGATGAAAGCGTGCAGAATGTCGCCGTCAGGAAACGCGGGATCGCCGGCAAAGCCGACAACATCGCCACGTTGATTAATGTTTGTGGGCGTGTTCCACCAAGGCGCGCCGAGATTGCCGAGATCGGTCACTTTGCCACGGTTCCAAAGAAGGGCGTGTTTGGCGGTGTGTCTTCCGACGGCTTGATCGCAGATGCCGGAGATGCCGACGGCCTGCCCTTGTTCGTTAACTGCCGTCGCGGCGCCGGAGGTGTCGCCCGCTAATAACGGAAACTCAGCGATCTGGTTTGGCATTGGTCCGTAAACGACCGGGCGAAACTGCAGTTGCTGTGGCGGAACGCACGTCGGGTCGTGCACGGTATTCTCGGCCCAGCCGACGATCTGACCGCGACTGTTCGCGCCGGTGGCGAATCCGTTATTGCCACCAAGTGTCGGGAGCGCTCGCATCGTTCCGTTTTCCCAAGCGAACCCAAGATTGATGTAGCCGGTGCCAGTGGCCCCGGGATAGAACGCGGCGCTGCTCCAGGCTTCGCCTAACGGATCGGGTATGGCGGTTTGGGAGATACCGGCGATGAGGCCGGAGTTGCTCTTCACCGACCAGGTCACGGCGCTGTTCGGTCCGCCCAGTGTGCCGAGATCGGTGATCGCTCCGTCTCGCCAAAGAGCGGCATGCCGCGTCTGATTTCCGGGCAGATTAGAGAAGCCGGCGAGCCAACCGCGATTGTTGATGCTGTTCGCGCGACTGTTCGTTCCCCCTAGTGAAGGGAGATCGGAGATGTTGTAATGAGTTTCTGCTGTTTGGGCGAGGGCGAGCGTGGCCCCGGCGACAACGAGGAGGAGGACGACGAATACAATCCATGTCTTGTAACCGCCATCAGCCGCGTAGCTCGTGAGCAGTGATGTACTATTTCGGGCGGAGGCCGCCGCCCCGGAAGGTGTCTGTGTTTCGGGAATATGTTTTGGTGTGGTCATAATTTTTTCTCCGTGGATGAATGTTTCACTGATCACACTTTGGGCGCTCGGCGTCGGATCGAACAAGAGCCACTTCGTGCGTTTGCCCCAGACCACTTTCCCTTCGAAATGCGGCCGCTGCGCTCTGCCGGAGCGTGGCTTAAGACAGCGCCAGAGCGCCGTTGCTACGACGAAGAATTCAACGACGAGGCGAGCTTGCGCAGGCCTTCGCGAATCTGCGCACGCGACCAGGCCGCAAATCCGAAGGTGAGCGCGGGGTCGAGCTTCGCTTTGATGCAGAAAGACGAGAGCGGCATCGGTCGTAGTCCAATCTCGTCGCAAACGCGTGTGATAAACGGAAGATCGGTTTTCCGGCGGAGCCACGCGACGAAATGTAACCCTGCGTCCGGCGGTTGCAGAACGAACCGATTACCTAACGAACGGTTGAATTCCTCGATGAAGAATTCCCGTCGATCGGAGTACAGCTTCCGCATCCGCTTGATATGACTCAAAAAATAACCCTCCGTGATGAATCGCGCGAGCGTCGCCTGATCAATGGCCGAAGAGTGTTGATCCATCACCGCGCGAATCTTGATCATCGAATCGACCAATTGCTCGGGCACGACGAGATATCCCAAACGCAAAGATGGAAAGAGAATCTTACTCATCGTTCCCGCGTAGATGACCCGGCCGGCGTGGTCGAGGCCCTGCAGAGAAGGGAGCGGCGAACCGTTGTAGCGAAATTCGGAGCTGTGATCGTCCTCGAAAATAAAAGCATCGCGCGCGCGTGCGAATTTTATCAGCGCGGTCCTGCGCGCCAGGCTCATCGTCATGCCGAGCGGAAATTGATGCGACGGCGTTACGAAAATTATTTTGGGCGACCGCTTGGTTGACGGTTGCGCGATCACGAGTCCCTCCTTGTCGATCTTGCGCGGAACCACCGTGGCGCCGACGAAACCGAATACTCGGCGAGCCTGATGAAATCCTGGATCTTCGACCCACGCGACCTCACCGCGATTAACCAAAGCCATCGCGCTGATCATCAACGCCTGCTGCGTTCCAGCGGTAATAACGATTTGGTCGGGATGGCAGCGTGCGCCGCGAAAATCACAAAGGTAAGCGGCGATCGCTTTGCGCAGGTCAGCGTCGCCATGGCTGGCTGCATACTGCAACAAATGCGCTCCTTTTTGGGCGAGCACTTGGGTGCGGAGATGTTCCCAAACCTCAATGGGAAATTCGTCGATCGCGGCAAGGGCGGGAACAAGCGAGACGCCGGGCGCGCCGGCGATTCCGACATCAAATTGTTTTCCCACCCGCTTATCGGGAATATTTCGCACGCGATCGGAAAGGCGGGCGGAGCGCTCTATGTTTGGTTCCGCGCTTGCCTTCCGCGCGCTCAAAAAAGTTTCGGGCAACGAATCGACCACGAAAGTGCCGGAACCGACGCGGGAGCGAAGATAACCTTCCGCATGCAGCTTTTCGAAAGCGAGATTGACGGTCAGTCTCGAGATTCCCAAGTCAGCCGCGAGCGATCGCGAAGAGGGAAGCCGTGAGGAACTGTCGCTAAAACTTCCCGAGGTCAACTCATCGCGAATCTGACGATAAAGTTGCAGATGGATCGGCTCAGCCGCGGTCCGATCCAGCCGAATCATCTCGAAAGCCATGATGGAACGGCGCCGTCGTTTCTTGCCGCGGCTTTCTTCTATTCGTGAATTAGCCAAATTGGTCTGCCTTTCTCGTCCGAAGTGGACATTGACACTTTATCACCGCGCTAGAAGCTCTTTCTAGAATGCAGACTCCATGCAGCGACTACCGCGAAACCAAAGGCCTGATCTATTTTGCGCGAATGCTCGACAAGATCCGGCTCAATGCGGAAGGCCGATTGGCCCCGGGATATTTTTGCGGAGTGGCCGACCCCACTTTCTTTGACGCTCGCTGCACCAGATTTTTGGGAGTTGATTACGACAAACTGGCCGAGCGAACGCTTCAGGGAGGACCCGATGAGGAAATACTCGAATGGTGTTTTGCGAACGGTCGTCGGCCTAACGAAGAGGAAATCATTATCTGGAGTGCATTTATTTCCAAGCGCGGCTGGCGCGATGAAGCGAGCGAGGAACTGGCCAAGGCCAAGAAAGAGTTAGGTTGGGCCGATCGCGACGATATCCAAACCTGGGTCGATCTGCACGACGTTGAAGAACGCAGAATACCGCGGAAATGATTGAACCGACTAGCTATGCTGGATCCGTGGCCGATGACGAAAAGGCCGTGGCCGCACTCGATACCGAATACCAGGCGGCGGTCAAAAACAATGATGTCGCCACGATGGATCGCATTTTGGCCGATGACTTCGTGATCGTGACAGGTCTCGGAAAGACTTACACGAAAGCTGATTTACTAAACGAAGCACGGAGCAAGCGCATGGTCTATGAACATCAAGAAGACAGCGCGCAGAAAGTGCGTGTTTGGGGCGACACCGCAGTGGTGACCGCTCTCTTGTGGGCAAAGGGGACCGAAGATGGGAAGGCGTTCGACTATAAGCTTTGGTTTAGCGATACCTATGTTCGGACGTCGGCTGGCTGGCGCTATGTTTTCGCCCAAGCTTCGACCCGCTTGTCCAAGGCACCTTAAGAGCAGACGCGGCGCGGCCAAATGTAGATGTCGATCTTACGGAAGATGCTTCCAGTTCCGCTTCTTTCCTTCCGCCATCCATTCGATCGCCGTCGCTAACCGGCGCGCGCGCGTCTCTTCGCGTTTCGCTTCCGTTAGCCACTCGACGTATTCGCGCTGCTGGCTGGGCGGGAAATTCGCAAAGGTCTTCTTTGCCTTCGCGTTCTTCGTCAGAGCCGCGGTCAGATAATCGGGAACTTGGAATGGCGGCTTCTTTTTCGGCGCGGTCCGCCCCGGCGCTTTGATTCCTTTTTCGTTTAACTCGGCTGCTTTTCGCACGTAACCGAGCAACGTTTTTTCGTCCGGCAAATCGTCGATCGATTCGATCCGCCCGAATTGTCCCATTCCGCTATCGCCCGAATTCTTTTCTCCCAAAATGAGCGAGCCTTTCCAAAATCCGAACGCGCAATGTTGTTGGAATGCCGCCATGCCGCAGAGCACGCCCTTGTAATCGAAGTGCGGGAATTGCCACTTGATCGTTTCTTCCACCGCCGGGCAACCCGCGTGCACGATCTTGCGCAGATGTTTCAGGATCGGCTTCGCGAACGCGGCCGACTCGGAAATGTAAGCGTCAATGCGCGGGTCTTTCTTGGCCATAAGCGATTCGTCAATTTTACCGAGCCCATTCCCAGTCGCCAAATCTTTTCCATCGCGACGTCGCAACGCAAAAATTCGCAGGCGTGGCGCGCGAACAGCTTTCTTGGGGCGCATGTCGATCTTCGTCACGCTCGCATCGCGCCGTGTTCATCGCCTGGCGTTCGCTTTCCTCATTGGCCTAGCCCTCTTCACGGCAAGCTCGGCCAAAGCGGACACCAAAAGATTTATCCGCCATCGTGTCCGCACCGCCCGCATCGCGCTGCAACCTTTCTCGCAGCATCAATTTCCTTCGTCACGCCTCCATCCTTCACTCGGGGTCGCCTACTACGCGCCTCATGCCATTCCGCGCGCCTCGTCCGTGATTGCCGAAGAATCGAACGACGAGGAACCGGTGCGTGAAGTCGGACCAATTCAGAGCAGCGGTTCGCGTCCGGTCGTTAGTGGAAATCGCGCGGTCTTGCGCAACGGCGTTGCCTACGCGCCATCGAACGCGCCCGAGCGGGTGAAGTCGGCCATCTGGGCCGTGAACACGATTCGTCGCAAACCTTACATTTGGGGCGGCGGTCACGGATCATTTAACGACCGCGGCTACGATTGTTCCGGCACCGTTTCGTTCGCTTTGCACAACGCCGGGTTGCTGTCATCGCCGTTGCCCTCAAGCGATCTCATGCGCTTCGGTCAAAGCGGTCGCGGCCGCTGGATTACCGTTTACGCAAGACACGGCCACACTTTCGCTACCATCGCCGGCCTGCGTCTCGATACGACTGACTTTCGTTACGGCAGCGACGTCGGCCCGCGCTGGCACACCGACTTCCGGGATAATCGCGGCTTCGTCGCGAACCACCCGTCCGGTTTGTAAGATCGACATCGGCAAGATCGACAAGCGCACGCTTGTTTCTCCCCGTCACCGCGGCATTCTTGCCGCGTGCGACTTTCTCGGAAATTCGAAAAACTTTTCTCCGTCGATGCGTTGCGCAGTTTGTCCGAGCACGCCACCCGCGCGCTACATCCGGTAAACGCCCGCCGCATTCTCGCCACGATCGATCGCGAGAAGTTGAGCAAATTGCGCGAGCAATATCCGTATCGACCGCAATCGCGCCGCATCAATCGTTTTGAAGACGCCGACTATTGGGTGGCGGTGAATGTCGAGCGCGCACAGGATCTCTGGCTCGATCGTTCGCCGCCGCTGCAGATTCTCGATCTTGGCTGCGGCGCAGGATTTTTTCTCTACGTCTGCCGCATCTTCGGGCACGACGCGATCGGTCTCGACACCGATAACGAGCCGCTCTTTGGCGCGACCACGGAATTGCTAAAGGTCGAGCGCGTCATCTCGCGGATCGAGCGCCAGGTTCCCCTCCCCGATCTCGGACAGCGTTTCGATTTGGTGACGGCACATCGGATTTGTTTTCACCGCATTCGCAATGAATCGGGTGAGCGCAGCGAATGGACCACGGAAGACTGGAAATTTTTCATCGCCGATATTCGCACGCGATTTTTGCAATCCGGCGGCCGGCTCCTTCTTGAATTCAATGTTCGGCGCGACGGCACCTCGTTCTTTACCCCGGAGCTGCGCGCATTCTTCCTCTCGAAAGGCGCGCGTATCTTTCGCGCGAAAGCGTTACTCGCCGCCGATCCGAATCAACGTCCGCGCTTCAAAGAAACATAAACTGTAGGGGAAGGCGTTGGCTTCCCATGGGACGCTGACAGCGTCCCCTACAATTTCCAGTCGGCGCAATCCCAGCCGAGCATTTTCTCTAATCTCGCGATGTCCTCGGCAAAAAGATTGTAGAGAAACACGCGCTCCTCCCAGTTCATCGTCCGATCGTACGGCACCACGTTTCGATCTTTACCGCGCACCGATCGCAGCGGCTCGACCCCGAGAAAGGAACAAATCGACGCCAGCGTTTCGCGCGGCGCGTTCTTAAATTCTTCCGACTTCACCGCTTTCACCTGTTCGCG
>JBDUDM010000084.1:0-7992 GCA_040002925.1 Spartobacteria bacterium
CCACCATGGCGATGACGGGCGAGAGCGGATTGCGCAGCTCATGCGAGAGCAGCGCGAGAAATTGGTCCTTCGCCGCGTTCGCGCCGATTAATTCCTGCCGCAAGGTCACGTCCCGGGTGCGATCGTCGACCAAATAGAGCACGCCTTGCACGGTCTGGTGCGAATCTTGCAGGCGCAGCAGATTGATGTTCACGAAGTGCGTCATCCCGCCTTCATCTTTGAATGGGTGCTCGATCAACTGGAACGGCGTGCCGAAAGAAAGAACGCGCTCGATCGCACCGGCCGGCGCAAGATCGACATCGTTATAATTCGCCTCCGTGATATCGCGACCGCCCGGCAATCCACCGAAGCGCCGCGCCATTTGCGTGAATGCGTCGTTCGCTTGCAGAAATCGTTGCGTCGCCGGATCGACAAAAGCAATACCGGTCGGCATGTTCGCCAGAATTTTTTCGTTGAAAATCACTTCGCGCTCGAGCCGCCGCGCCGACTCCGCGTGCCGCCGGTAAAGTTTTCCACCGAGGAGCGCGAAGACGAGCGTGAGCGCCATGAGCCATGAGGTGAGCAAAGCCATGCGACCGACGAGATCGCGCACCGGCTTGTAGGCGACGGCCTTCGGCTGCTCCACTACCGCCAGCCAACCCGTCGATTCCACCGGGCTAAATGAATATAAACTTCCATTTCGCTCCAAGTGGCCGGTGCTATCCTTGCCGATTTCCTTGATCAAATTTTCACCCGCCGATGAAAGCGCGTTTGGGTTCGCGTGAAAATCGCTCGTGAAAAGCGCGGCGCCTTTTTGATCGAGAACCTGGCAGTGTTGTTGATCGACAAACTCGATGGTCGATACGCGGCGGCCCATGCGCTCGATTAACACCGATACGCCGAAATAACCGACGATCGCTCCATCCGGTGTCCGAATCGCGGCCACAATTTCCGTCGCCATGCGTTTATCGACGAGACGCTGGTGAATCGGACTAACGAATGGAGTGGTCGCAGTGCGTGCGTCCTGGAGCCAAATATTCGAAGCGAAATCTTTTCCCAGTGTCGCCGGATCAGCCGGAAGCGACGCCACCAATCGACCGTCGGCCGCGGTAATAAACATTCCGTCGATGCGCGGGTGCGAATAAAACGCCGAGCCGAGCCACTGTTGCGCAGCCTGCTGCGCGTTCGGGCCAGTCAGAATTTTCGCGACGTCAGGCAGCGTTTGATAGTACTCGATGATGCCGCTGGTGCGGCTGAGATCGTCGCCGACGAGGTGCCCGATCAATTGCACAAACGTCTGGCGATCCCGCAGAATTTTCGTTTCCAGGGTGTTGCTCAGGATCGTGTAGGACACCACAAGGGTCAGGATCGAGGGAACCCAACCGGCCAGCAGAATCGGAAAAACGATATTGAACCGCTCGAAGCGGCCGCGTTCCTTTGGCGTGAATTTCTCTGGGGATTCCATCCGGTCGTAGCTGCAAAAACCCGCAGCCACCATTCAACCGCTGCTCCGCTCAGGCAAGGAGGGAATCTGAAGCCGGCTCGCTCGGCCGAAAATGTAGATGTCGATCTTACTCGTTGCGCCGGATGGCCAGGTTCAACTCGCGCGCCTGCGCGTGAATCGATTTCACATCTTCCGGTCGCAATCCGCCGCTCGCCTTCGCAAAAATTTCATGCACGGCGCGCACCCCGGCGCGAAGTTTTTCGAAAAGGGGTGCGTGACTGATAGTGGGCGGAAGCGTTTTCAATTCCTCCTCGAAATAATCCAACAACTGCGGCTGCCCCAGCACCCGCGCGCGTTCCGGCGAAAACTCTTTCTCGATTGCACCCGAACTGATCTCGAGTCCGCGCAACCAACCCCCAAGGCTAATCAGGTGCGCTATTTTTTGATCGCGCAGATCGACCATCGCCTGCTCCACATCTTCCTGGGTGGCGAGCAGTTCTTTGCGCACGGCCGTCCAATCGCCGCGTTGTCCCATTTCGGTCAGGCTCGCGCTATGTTTCATCACTCGCTCGGCCACTCCGAGTCCGCGCGCCTCTCTTATAAGTACCCGGCCCAAATCATCGATCAGGTTTCGTTTCTCCGCTTCAACGATCAAAAAGC
Organism: Spartobacteria bacterium; assembly: GCA_040002925.1. Lineage (GTDB taxonomy): Bacteria > Verrucomicrobiota > Verrucomicrobiia > Chthoniobacterales > UBA10450 > JAJPGZ01. Next base: position 2,084 of record JBDUDM010000084.1, read on the forward strand.
CGTCGGCCACCAGTCCGCCGAAGATCAGCGCCTTCTGTTCCCTCTTCGCCGGGCCAGGCGCGGGAAAGTCGCGCCACAATTCATCGAACGGAAGCCGTTTCAACCGGTCGAGCTGCTCGAATATCTGCGCCATGGACGGCGCGGTGTAACGGTTTACGCCCAGCTCTTCGCGTTCGTAATCCTTTTCCGAGATGGTTTCGTCCTGTGCTCGCAAGATCGACAAGCAACCCCAGCACAAGATCGATCCCGCTAAGCGGGATAAGATCGACATCGTTCTCCGGTGGCGTTTTAGCGAGGCGTAGAAGCCCTTTCTGCGAGGCAAAACCGCCATTTTTGATTTGACGCAAGCCGCGGAAGCGGCATCATGTCGCCCTCGCTGCCTGAACCAGCGGCAGTATTTAGACGCTTTATGCAAGGAAGCCTCGGCCACGTTATCTGGACCCTCTGTTATCTCAGTGTCCTGTTCGGCCTTTCTGCGTACGGGATCCATCGCTACTTCATCATCTACCTCTTCCTGAAAAACCGGAAGCGCGAACCCAAACCGCTTGGTCATTTCGATCAGTTACCGAAGGTAACCATTCAGCTGCCGATCTTTAACGAGGTCTACGTGGTCGAACGGCTGCTTCGCTCGGTCAGCGAGCTCGATTACCCGAGAGAGCTTCTCGAAATCCAGGTGCTCGATGATTCGACTGACGACACCCGCGAGATCACCGCGAACTGCGCGGAGGAACTTCGCCATAGAGGTTTCGATGTCGATCTTATCCAGCGGGTCGATCGCACCGGGTTCAAAGCGGGCGCGTTAGCGGTCGGCCTCGAAGAGGCGAAGGGCGACTTCGTTTGTATTTTGGATGCCGACTTCGTTCCGCAGCCCGAGTTACTCAAACGCACCATCCAGTTTTTCACCGACCCGAAGGTGGGCATGATCCAGACGCGCTGGGGACATTTGAATCGCGGCTACTCATTGCTCACCCGCGTGCAGGCGATGTTCCTCGACGGCCACTTGCTTCTCGAACAAACCGCGCGCAGCCGCAGCGGAAGATTTTTTAACTTCAACGGCACTGCGGGCCTTTGGCGGAAATCCTGCATCGAGGAAGCAGGCGGCTGGCATCACGACACGCTCACGGAAGATCTCGATCTTAGTTACCGCGCGCAGTTGGCGGGCTGGAAATTTGTTTTCCTCGCGGATGTGGTCACGCCCGCCGAATTGCCCGTCGATATGAATGGGTTCAAGTCGCAGCAACATCGCTGGACGAAGGGTTCCATTCAGACGTGCAAAAAATTATTGCCACAGATTTGGCGGAGCAATCTGCCGGTGCCGATCAAGATCGAGGCGACCGCTCATCTCATGTCGAACTTCGCTTACCTGTTGCTCGCTTGTCTCTGCGTGCTTTTGCATCCATCGAGCGGCGGTCCGCAGCCGGGTTGGGTGCGCACGTTCTTGATCGACATCCCGATTTTTCTGACCGCTTCGGTGTCGGTCGCGATCTTTTACATTTGCGCGCAGCGCGAATTAAATCCGCGCACGTGGATGAAGGAAATGCTTTTGCTGCCGTGCTTGCTCGCGCTCGGCGTCGGCTTGTCGATCAACAATGCCCGTGCCGTGCTTGAGGCGATGTTCAATCACAAATCGGATTTTGCGCGCACCCCGAAGTACGGCATCGAACGCAAATCGCAGCCATGGCGCAGTTGCCGTTACATGCCGCTGAAATCGCTGCTGCCTCTCGCGGAAATGGCCTTCGCGATTTACTTCAGTTACTTCGTCTGGTTTGCCCTGGCGCATCGCCAATACCTGTCGGTACCGTTTCTGCTAATGTTCCAATCCGGGTTTCTCTATGTATCCCTTAGCTCGCTCTCATCGTGGTGGCCGAAGTTCAATTTCGGCGGTCCGCGGCCGACTGCGGAAGCAATTCCCGCGTGACAAAGCTAAAATCCTGAGTACCGAGTCGCACATGTTCCGCCCCCTCCTCGCGGTCTCGTTAGTCGTTTTATCGACCTCGTCGCTGCCTGCCGCCGTCATCCCTTTGATCGCGCCAGCGCCGAGCCGCGTCGTCATCAGCGTTCGCGATCAGAAACTGATGCTCCTGCAAAACAACGCCAAGATTTCCGTTTATCCCGTCTCGACTTCCAAGTACGGCCTCGGCGATTTCTGGGGTCGCATGACCACGCCGTTAGGCCAATTGCAAGTCGCGCAGAAAATCGGCGATCACGCGCCGCTGGGCGCCGTCTTTCATAATCGGCGTTTCACCGGCGAAGTTCTTCGGCCGAACGCTCCCGGCCGCGATCCCGTCATCACCCGCATCATCTGGCTGCGCGGACTTGAAGCGCAAAACTCTCACGCCTTCAGTCGTTGTATCTACATTCACGGCACCCCGGAGGAAAAATACATCGGGCGACCCGCGAGTTATGGATGCATCCGGATGAAATCGAACGATGTCGCCGCGCTTTATAATCAATTGCCGCTGGGCGCCCTCGTTGAAATCGTGCCGGATCGTTTGCCGGGAACGCATAAGACGACACGGGACGAGAACGGCCCGAATATCGAGCGGCCGCGCGCCAAAGGTTTGATACCGCAAGTGAGCGGCGGCTCCGGTCGCGGCGCCTGACGCTCCACGAGTGATTGTCGATCTTGCGGCGCAAGATCGACATCTTGACAATCGGCCATTGCGCCGCGAGTCTGCCCGCCCTTCGAAAACCTGATTCATGGCTAACACAAAATCCGCCTCCAAACGCGCTCGCCAGACCGTAAAACGTTCGCTGCGAAATCGCAGCGTTCTCACCAGATTGCGCTCGATGCAGCGCGGCACGCGTGCGACCGAAACGGCGGATGCCACACAAGTTCGCGGATTAATCTCGGCGATCGATAAAGCGGCCAAGCGCGGCATCATTCATCGCAACACCGCGAAGCGTCGCAAAGCGCGACTCAATCGCTCGCTCGTTTCGGCGAAGAAGTAACGCGGGACGCGGCGTAAAATCGCCGGAAGTTTCGGATCGCCGCGAATCGTCGATCCAGCGATCGACGCAACCCCGACGGATAATCCGGCGCGATTCCTTCCTCTTGCAACAGCGCGACGTGATTCGGTCGCGCCACTTTTCGAACCGCGCTGGTCGGTGCGTCCTCGCGCGATTTATCGCCGTGATGAATAAGAATCGTATCTTTCGAATGCAGCACCTTGTAAATCCAACCCGCCTTGTAAGCGCGGATGGTGTAATGCGACGGCGCGCCTGCCATCGGGAAACGTCCGCAATCGAACGGCCCAAGTTCTTCGATCATTTTGCGTCGAAACAGAATGCAATGTCCATCGAGTGAGCCCCACACCGGGCCGATGCCGGAGTAGCGATGATGCGGCCCGACCATGCCGACGCGCGGATCGCTCTCCATCACTGAGAGCATGATGTCGATCCAATCCGATCGCAGAATTTCCACGTCGGGATTGAGCAGGAGAGTGTAGGGAGCGCTCGGATTGGCCGCAGCGATTCCCTGATTGCAACCGCGACACCAGAGAACGTTCTCGTCGTTTAATATCAGCTTAAAATCGGTTTGTTCGCACAGATAGCTACGGGTCTCTTCGCGCGACGCGTTGTCAATCACGACCAATTCGTAGGGGCGATGCGTGTGTGCGCGAATCGAATCAAAACAGCGCTGCACGTAGTCGCGCGCGTTGAAGGTGACGACGATAATTGAGACGAGCGGTCTTTCCGTTTGTTCCATGTCGATCTTGCGGCGCGCGCCAGCAATCATATCATCGGTGACTGCATGGCCAAGCGCCCACCCAATCTGCTCGTCTTCCTCCCCGACCAACATCGCGCTGATACGCTCGCTTGTTACGGCGCGCGCCGCGCCTTTGCGCCGAACCTGGATAAACTCGCAGCGCAATCCGTCGTTTTCGATCGCGCCTACGTCACGCAGCCAATCTGCGGGCCGTCGCGTTCTTCGCTGATGACTGGAACGTGGCCGCACCAAAACGGCTGTACCCAAAATCATCGCGCGCTTCCAGCGCAGTTTCGTTGTCTGCCGGAGTTGATCGACAATTCCGATTACCGCACCGGCTACATGGGCAAGTGGCATCTGGGCAATGAACTTTCGGCGCAGCACGGATTCGAAGAATGGGTTTCGGTGATGGACAGCTACAAATCGAAACGGAGCTGGCTGCCGTGGCGAAACAAAGTCAGCGATTACAATCGATTCCTGCGCAGCAACGGGGTCGAGCCCGACAACAAGAAGTCGGGCGCTTTCAGTTTGCGATTCGCGACCACGCTGCCGATCGAACTTTCTAAAAGCAAATTCCTGGAGTTGCGCGCGTGCGATTTTCTCGAACGTCATCAACGCGAGCCGTTCATTCTCTTCGTCGGGTTCTTCGAGCCGCATCCGCCGTATTTCGGTCCGCTCGATCACGAACATCCGCTCGGTGATCTCGCGCTTGATCCGACCGCGGCGCAGACATTTGGCGGCGAGGTGCCGTTGCGCTATCGGCTGCGCCAGGAGTTTTACGAGGAACGCTTGGGCGGATCGACCGAGAAGTACATGTCGATCTTGCAACGCTATCTCGGGCTGGTGACGCAAATGGATCGCAGCGTCGGCGCGATCTTGTCGAAGCTGGAGCAGCTTCAGTTAGGCAACGACACCATCGTGGTGCACACCAGCGATCACGGCGAGCTGGCTGGCGCGCATCGTCTGTTCGGCAAAGGCGTGATGTTCGAAGAAGCTTCGCGCGTTCCCTTGCTCATGCGGCTGCCTAACCAGCGGCGTGCCCTTACGATTTCGCAACCGGTCAGTCACATCGATTTCGCGCCGACGATTGTCGATCTTATGGGCAAAGGCGAGAACGCGCAGTGCCTCGGAAAAAGCCGCGCGCCGCTTTTGCGCGGTGATTCAATGCCAGCCGAAACGGTGTTCGTGGAATGGGCGCCGGCACGAAGCGCAAAATTCAAAGAAGGAACAACCCTCGGCACCGAAGAAGAGATTGAGCGCGTGATGCAGGAATCGACCCGCGCTGCCATTTCGCCGGATGGCTGGAAGCTTTGCCTGCGCGATGTCGATCTTAACGAGCTTTACAATTTAGAGTCCGATCCGCACGAAACGGAAAACCTTTACGCGCGTCGCGAATACACCGCTGTGGTGGCGCGTTTAACGGCTGAGATCCATCGCTGGCAGGAAAGGGTCGGCGACACACTAAAGGTTTGAAGCAACCGGCAGGACGGCTAGATTCCTCTCCCATGATTCCCGCCTTTCTCCTCGTGCTTCTGGCCGTCGCTTATCGCCTTATGACGGGATTGATGATTCATTCCGGCGCCACCTGGCTGTCGAACTTCGCGCCATTGGCCGCGCTCGCGCTTTGCAGCGCCGCCTATTTTCCGACGCGTTTCAAGTTCACCGTGCCGCTGATCGCGCTGTTCGTCTCCGATCTCGTCCTCAATTATCACTACGGCGCCGCGTTCTTCGATTCGCTGATCATTTGCCGTTATCTCACGCTGGGATTGATCGGACTGATCGGACTCGCTTTGGAAAAACGTGCGTCGCTTCGCACCATGCTGCCGGCCTCGATTGTTGGATCGACAATCTTTTATTTCATCACCTGCGTTTTCGCGTGGCTGACTGATCCAGGTTACGTCAGAAATTTTGCGGGATTAATCCAATCACTCACCGTCGGTCTGACCGCTTACAGCGCGACGCCGAGCTGGATGTTTTTTCGCAACTCGCTCATGAGCGATCTCGTTTTCACCGCGCTCTTCGTCGTGGCGGTCAACTTCAGCCGCAGCGCTGAAGGTTCGCGCAACCAAACCGCTCTGGCGCGTCCGGCGTAAACTCCGATGCAGCCGGCGGAGCGCGACGAAGTCGAGATGCTCTCGCTGATGTTGTTGATCCGGCGTTTTGAGGAACGCGCGAGTCAGCAATATCAAGCGCAGAAGAT
>JBDUDM010000085.1:0-7951 GCA_040002925.1 Spartobacteria bacterium
TTTTCGCTACGTCAAAGTGCCGCGGAAATAATGTTCCGCGACACTCCGATCAATTCGGCATCCGTTAGGCGCGATGAGCGCTTTCAATCCCCGATCATCGCGGGATAGGCGTTGGCGTTGGCTTGGACTTGGGTTTCGATCTGCTGGTGCGTGGCGGCGTAGGCGTAGGTTTGGCGCCGCTGCTCTGACGGATCGATTGCGCGTTGAGGTTGGTGTTGCTCGTCGTCTTCGATCCTTTTTTCGTGCCCGTTCGTCTGCGGTTCGGAGTCGCAGTCGGCGTGACGTTGGGTTCGATTCCAACGGTATAGCCCTTATACGTATTGGTCGGTGGCGGTGGTGGTGGCGGCGGTTGCGGGGTCCGGACCGACGGCGGTGGCGGCGCAGGTCCATTGTAATGGTCGCTCGGCAGAACTGGCGGCGGCGGCGGTGGCGGCGGCCCTGGCTTGTTCGGTGAAGGCGGTGCCGAAAGTGAAGTGGTTATGTGCAGCGGACCTTGAGTAACCGGGGGCGATGGCGGAGTTCCCGGGTAGTTCGGCGTCGGTGGCGCGTTAAGCGAGGTGACATAAGGCGGACCTTGAGTAACCGGGGGCAGTTGCTGCCTCGGCGGCGGCGGCGGGGCGTTAAGCGACGTCACGTATGGCGGACCTTGCGTAACCGGAGGAGTCCCCGGGTAGTTCGGCGTCGGTGGCGCGTTAAGCGAAGTCACGTATGGCGGACCTTGAGTAACCGGGGGCGATGGCGGTTGCTGCCTCGGCGGCGGCGGTGGCGCGTTAAGCGAAGTCGTATATGGCGGACCTTGCGTGACCGGTGGCGGAGGCGGTTGCCGCCTTGGCGGTGGTGGTGGCGGTGGTGGTGTTACCGGCGGCGGCGTGCAGCCGCATTCAGGCGGACAAGGAAGCGGATACCACCAGCAATGCGGCGGTTGCGGCGGACACGGCGGGTGGTTTCCCGGCGGTCCGTGCCACTTGTAGCAATGGCAACCGGTTTCCCACCACCAGCCGCCGCCCTCTTGTTTCCAAACCCATTGGCAACACACATAAGCCCATGTCCCGCCATCCACCTGCAACGGCGTCAGCAAAAACGCGTGCTTCTGGCCGTTGGTCGTGACGCCTTCGCCGATGATCAAACACGAATCACTGATCGTCTTCGCTACCGTTAGAACGCTAAAATCACTCTGCAAAAGATCACACAGCGTATTCAGATCCAACATCTTTCCGTCAACATAAAGGAACGCATGCTCGGCGTTATCGCTCGCCGTTGATGAGCCAACGATCATGCCCGCGGCGTTGTGACCCGGGCCGGCCACGCCGTTGGCGGAGCTCATCGTCCCGCCGAGAGTCCCAAGATCGGTAACGCTGAAAGCCGTCTGGGCGCCAGCGCGCGTAGAGGTGAACAGCAACAATGTGAGCGCGGCGAGGCTGACGTAATGGTTAGTTTTCATCGTAGTGCAACGGTCGTTAACGACCGGTCTATAGCCCCGTCTGCCCGTCAGCAAGACAAAACTGCCGAAAGATTATGTCGCCTCTAACACGATCATCGCCATCGCATGATGATCGGTGTGGCTGAGCGTGATCAACGCTCGCGTGACCCCACGCAAGATCGACAACTCCTTTGCGCCGCCTTCGAGAACCAAAAATGGTTCGCCGCTTTCCTTATTTTGCACATCGATGTCGCGCCAACCCATCGCTTTCCCAATGCCGGTGCCGAATGCTTTCGACACCGCCTCCTTCGCCGCGAACCGCGCCGCCAAATGTCGCGCCGGAAATTTCATCGAAGTCGAGTAGGCGATTTCGCCGTCCGTAAACACCCGTCGCAAAAATCGATCGCCGAAACGCTCGAGCGAATGTTCGATCCGCGCGCATTCCACAAAATCGACCCCGATTCCGATCACGCTCATCCGCGATAACTTTGCATCGCGCCGAGCATTTCGCGCACGGCATCTTCTATCCCCACCAACATCGCTCGCGCAATAATGGAATGCCCGATGTTCAACTCGGTCAGATGCGGCACCTGTAAAATCAGCGCGATGTTTTTGTAATTGATGCCGTGGCCCGCATTCACCTGCAGATCTAATTCGGACGCACACTGCGCCGCGGCCTGCAGATTTTGCAGCTCCTCTTTCTGAATCTTCTCCGCGAATGCGTTCGCTAATTTTCCGGTGTGCAACTCCACCATCTCCACCCCGAGTTCGCCCGCAGCGTCGATTTGCTCCAGCGTTGGATCGACAAACAAGCTGATGCGAATGCCGGCAGATTGCAGTCGCTTCAACGTCGGTTCCAACTCCGCGCGCTTCGCTACCACATCGAGCCCCCCTTCCGTCGTAATCTCCTCTCGTTTCTCCGGAACGAGGCAGACCTCGTCAGGCTGAAGGCGCAATGCAAGATCGACAATCTCCGGCGTGTTGCCCATTTCGAGATTCAGCTTCGTCATGATGTTCTCCCGCAGCCGCTCCAGATCGCGGTCCTGCATGTGCCGGCGGTCCGCGCGCAGATGGGCCACGATTCCTTTCGCGCCGCCGCGTTCGCACATCGACGCCGCCGCGATCACATCGGGCTCCGCATTCTTCGAGTCCGGCATCGTGGCATAACGAGCCTGCCGCAGAGTCGCGACGTGATCGATGTTAACTCCGAGGCGCAGTTCGCTCATTCGTCACCAATTGTAGGGCGTCTGTGCCAGACGCCAAAATAAAGATGCAGCCGTTTTCCGATGAACGCTTGCGACTTCACCACGAAAATCCTAAGATCGACATCTTCATTTCCACCGGTCACGAACCATTTCGCCGATCGCCTCGCCGCTGAAGGGCTCGCTCTGCGCCATCGCAAGACGGAGACGTTGCAGATTAACGTCGGCAAACTTTGCAACCTCACCTGCATGCATTGCCACGTCAGCGCCGGCCCGAAGCGCACCGAAATCAGGACTCGGGAAACAATCGATCGCGTAATCGATTGGTTGGCCAAAACCGACATCCCGATTGTCGATCTTACCGGCGGTTCGCCGGAGATGATCCCCGATTTTCGCTATCTCGTGGAGCGCGTGCGCGCTTTGCAACCGCCGCGAAGAATCATCGATCGTTGCAATCTCACAATTTTTACCCAGCGCGGTTACGAAACGCTCGCCGATTTCTGGCCGCGAAAAAAATCGAAATCATCGCATCAATGCCGTTCTACTCGCCGCAGGATGTAAGTCTTCAGCGCGGTGAAGAAGTTTTCGATCGAAGCATTACTGCATTACGCCTGCTGAACCGTTTGGGCTACGGCGTCGCGGGCGGTCTGAAGCTCCATCTCATCTACAATCCGCTCCGACCGGAATTACCGCCGCCGCAGCGCGAATTGGAAGCCGATTTCAAACGCGAACTCGCCGCCAATTCCGGCATCGTCTTTAACCAGCTTTGCACCCTAACGAACGCACCGATCGGCCGATTCGAGAGCTTTCTCAGCTTCAATCGCAAGCTCGACGATTACATGGACCTGCTCATCGGCTCGTTTAATCCGCAGACGGTCGACGGATTAATGTGTCGCCGCACCATCAACGTCGGCTGGCAGGGCGAAGTCTACGATTGCGATTTCAATCAGCAGCTCGGGATGCAATGGCGAAATGGAAAGCCCTTCTTTCTCTGGGATGTCGATCCGGACAAGATCGACAATCGCGAAGTCATGACCGGCCATCATTGTTTTGCCTGCACCGCCGGCGCCGGCGCGAGCTGCGGCGGCACGCTTTCGTAAGCGGTCCGTCGACACCGGCATTCGTGATTGCCTGGCGCCGGTCGTTTTCATAAACTTTCTCGCATCCACGGGGATGTCGGCCATCGTATCCTCATCGCTACTTATGAAAACCGTCGAATCTGCCGTTCGCGAACGTTATGCCGCTGGCGCCGCCGCCACCGAAGCTCGCCTGTGCTGCCCCGTCGATTACAATTCCGATTACCTCAAGGTCATTCCCGCCGAAGTGATCGAGCGCGATTACGGCTGCGGCGATCCGTCGCGTTATCTGCGCGAAGGTGAAAGCGTTCTCGATCTTGGCAGCGGCACCGGGAAAATTTGTTTCATCGCGGCGCAGGTCGTCGGAGCAAAAGGCAAAATCATCGGCGTCGATATGACTAACGAAATGCTCGCGGTCGCGCGTCGGAATGCGCCGATCGTCGCGGAGCGAATCGGTTACGCGAACGTCGAGTTTCGCAAAGGCCGCATCCAGGATCTGGCGCTCGATCTCGAATTGTTAGATCGACAATTACAAAGCCACCCGATTACGGACGCGGCCTCGTTTCTCGCTGCGGATGAGTTAGCGGAAGAGTTGCGCTGCAAAAATCCCCTCATCGCCAGCGATTCCGTTGATGTCGTCGTTTCCAACTGTGTGCTGAATCTGGTGGAGCCGAAATCGAAACGGCAATTGTTTAGCGAAATATTTCGCGTCCTGAAAAAAGGCGGACGCGCTGTGATCTCGGACATCGTTAGCGACGAAGACGTGCCCGAAGCGATGCAGGCCGATCCCGAACTTTGGAGCGGGTGCATCTCCGGCGCGCTCACCGAAGAAGGTTTCGTCGCCGCTTTCGAATCGGCTGGGTTCTACGGCATTCGTTTGTTGAAACGCGACGAAGAACCATGGCGCACCGTCGAGGGAATCGAGTTTCGCTCGGTCACCATCGAAGCGTTTAAGGGAAAGCAGGGCGAATGTTTCGAGCGCAATCAGGCCGTGATTTATCGCGGCCCGTTCAAGGAAGTGCTCGATGATGACAATCACCGAATGGAACGCGGAAAGCGCTACGCCGTTTGCGACAAGACGTATAACCTCTATCGCAAGGCGCCCTATCAGGAATTTTTCGAATTCGTAAATCCGATTGTCGATCTTCCATTGGCCGACGCGAAACCATTCGATTGCTCGCGCACTTCGTTGCGACATCCGAAAGAAACGAAAGGACAACATTACGACCTCACCACGGATGCGAACAGTCAATGCTGCGATGGCGGGAGCTGCTGCTAATGATCTTCATTTTTCTTTTCATCGCGACCTGCTTCCTCGCCTACTCCAACGGCGCGAACGATAACTTCAAAGGCGTCGCCTCGCTCTTCGGCAGTCGCACCTGCAGTTATCGCACCGCCATTTCCTGGGCCACCATCACGACGTTCGCCGGTTCGTGCATGTCGATCTTTCTAGCGCAAACGCTGCTCAAGAAATTTAGCGGCAAAGGAATCGTGCCCGACCAATTCGTCGGGTCGGAATATTTTGTCCTCGCCGTTGCGCTCGGCGCAGGCCTAACGGTCATCATCGCCACGCTCACCGGATTTCCCATTTCCACCACGCACGCGCTCACCGGAGCCATCATCGGTTGTGGACTGGTCGCGGTCGGGCCGGCCGTAAACTTTAGCGCGCTCGGCAAAGGTTTCGTTCTGCCGTTGTTGCTCAGTCCCCTGCTCGCCATCCTCCTTGCCGCGCTTCTCTACATTCTGTGTCGTGCGCTTCGCGTCGCCAGCGGTATCGGCAAAGAGTGGTGCATTTGCGTCGGGAACGAAGAACGAGTCGTTGCTCTGCCGCAATCTTCCGCGTTGGCATTTCGAAACGCCGCGCCCGCGATCTCTCTCACTATCGATGAACAACAAAATTGTCGCGAGCGTTACGCCGGATCGTTTCTCGGCGTCGGCGCGCAACAGGTCATGGACGCCGGCCACTTTCTCAGCGCCGGCACCGTGAGTTTCGCGCGCGGGTTAAACGACACGCCCAAGATCGTCGCGCTCCTGCTTTTGTGGAAAGCGATCGATATTCGCTGGGGCTTTGCCGCCGTCGCCGTGGCCATCGCCATCGGCGGGTTGCTCAATGCTCGCAAAGTGGCCAACACCATGAGCAAGAAAATCACTGCCATGAATCACGGCCAGGGTTTTACCGCCAACCTCACTACCGCCATGCTCGTGGTCGCGGCCAGCGTTTACGGTTTGCCCGTTTCGACCACGCACGTTTCCGTCGGCTCGCTCTTCGGCATCGGCCTAACGACAGGCAAAGCGAATCCGCGCGTCGTCAGCGCCATCGTTCTCTCCTGGGTGATCACGTTGCCTTGCGCCGCCATCATCGCGGGCGCAATCTATTGGATCGCCACTTCCCTCCATTCATGAATCGTTTTGCCGAACGGCTGGCGCAGGATCACCTCGTCCTGCGGCGCGCGCGTCCGGAGATTCTCCAGATCAACGTCGGCAAACTTTGCAATCTCACGTGCATGCACTGTCACGTGAACGCCGGTCCGAAGCGCAAGGAAATCATCACGCGCGAGACGGTCGATCGCATTATTGATTGGCTGGCCAAGAGCGAAATAGCGATTGTCGATCTTACCGGCGGCGCGCCGGAAATGATTCCCGACTTTCGCTATTTCATCGAGCGCGTTCGGGCGCTGCGGCCTGACGGCAAGATCATCGATCGCTGTAACCTGACCATTTTGCTCGAACCCGGTTACGAAGGCCTCGCCGAATTTCTCGCTGACAAAAAGGTCGAGATCGTCGCCTCGATGCCTTGTTACTCGGCGGCGAATGTGAACGCGCAACGCGGTGAAGGCGTTTTCGACGGCAGCATCAAAGCGCTGCAGCTTCTGAACTCGTTAGGTTATGGAGTAGATGTCGATCTTCCCCTTCACCTTGTCTTCAATCCGGTCGGCGACGCGTTGCCGGGTCCGCAAGCGGAACTCGAGGCCGATTACAAACGCGAACTGTCCGCCCACTTCGGGATTGTCTTCCACAATCTTTACACCATCACCAATCTGCCGATCGCGCGCTTCGCCTCCTATCTGCGCAATAATAACAAGCTCGAAGCTTATATGGAGACGCTCGTGAACGCCTTCAATCCATCGACGATCGAAGGGTTGATGTGTCGAAACACGATCAACGTCGGCTGGCGCGGCGAAGTTTACGATTGCGATTTCAATCAGCAGCTCGGAATGCAGTGGCGCAATGGCGGGCCGACTTTTCTTTGGGATGTCGATCCCGCTAAGATCGACAATCGCGAGATCATGACCGGCAATCATTGCTTCGGTTGCACGGCCGGTGCGGGTTCGAGCTGCGGAGGCGCGTTAATCGAATGAGCGACGTCACCATCAGTTTGATTGTTCCGTGTTGGAAAGATCACGCCGCCGCCCTCGCATTCGCGCAGAAATGGTCGGCGCATCCGTTAGTCCACGAAGTCATTGTCGCTGGCGTGCAAACCGACCCGTCGCGCGAGCAGGAAAATACGAAGATCAAGCAATGCTCGAGCGAACGTCCCGGTCGCGGCGTGCAGATGAATCTCGGCGCCCAACTCGCCACCGGCGACGTGCTGCTGTTTCACCATGTCGACTCTATGCTGACTGAAACGCACTTGCGGTCGCTTCAAAATGCGATGCGCGATCCGCGCTACGTCGGCGGTGGGTTTTACCGCAAATTCGATGAGCGCCATCCGCGATTACGCTGGTTGGAAAATCTCGAGCGACTTCATCTCCAGGCCTTCGGTACGATTTACGGGGACCAAAGTTTGTTTGTCCGCCGCGATGATTTTGTTCACATCGGTCGTTTCGCCCCCATCCCGCTCATGGAAGATGTCGATCTTTCCCGGCGGCTGCGACGTTCGGGCAAAATCGTGTTGCTCGATCCGCCGATGCAAACGTCCGCGCAAAGTCAGATCGAGCAGGGCGCGTGGAAAGTCACACTCCGCAATTTGCTCTTCCTTATTTTATTTCGCGTCGGTGTCTCTCCCGATCGTCTGCATCATTGGTACTACGCGCGCAAGATCGACAATCGCTGGCGCACGCGTTGGAACGCATTTCGAAATCCGATCGCGGGAGAAAAGGCGGACATCCTGCGGGAACGTTGGAATTCGCTTCCGCCGGAATTACAAACACCGAATCAAATTTCCGGCCGCCATCTGACTCATTGCGGTTTCATTCTCGGCGCGAGCTACTGCTCGTTTCATTGCACGCATTGTTATCTGCCGAAAAACGCGA
>JBDUDM010000019.1:0-26051 GCA_040002925.1 Spartobacteria bacterium
GCTTCGGCGTGACAGGCCCGCCTTCGTCGAGACTTCGGCGTGGCAAGTGAGGGGCGATCAGAAGTCGGAGGACAGAGGTCAGCGATCAGAAATCAATAATCAGCGTCATCCGCGCAATCCGCGGTCAAGATCGACAACTACAATTACAAATACTCGCCGCGATATTGACTCACTCGCGCCCGTTCGCTCGGCCTAACGGCTTTCCCATCTATGTCGCACGGCTCCCGCCGGCTCCATTGAAACTCGCTACTCTCCCGACCAGCTCGTCGCTACCCTGCACGACTTTACCTTCCATGTCGCTCATCCCATTCGCTCCATTCCCTTGCGGCGCGAACTAGACGTTTTTGTTTCCGGTCTCGGGATACTCGAAGATTTTTCCTTCGTAATTGCGGATGACGATTTTTTCGTTGTCGTGATAGAGGATGTAGCCGGGATTGATCGGCACTTTGCCGCCGCCTACTTCGAGTGCAAGAGTTCCAAGACTTGTCGCGGCGACAGGATACGGATTCCGCTAAAGCTCTTCAGCACGAGTAAATCATCGTCGCCGGTGACGAAAAGATCGGCGCGGCCAGCGAGCGCAGTGGCGAGAACAACGTCGTCGTCCGTGTCGCGGCAGATGCGTTTGGCCAGCGGCATCGGCTTGCACATCTCACATAGATCGGAGAACGCAGCGATTGCCTCCAGCACAACCGGCGTGAAAAAGCGTTTCCGACGCAACGCCCGAACCAGTTCATCGCGCAGTGGCGCCGACCAGCTGATGGTGCAGAGGTCAATCGTTTCTTCGACCAGCTCTTCGCAAAAACCGCGCGACGTGAATGCTGCAAAAAGAACGTTCGTGTCGGATAGGATCCTCACGAAACCGCTTTGAAGACATCTTCGTCAGTAAAAATTCCTTTGGCACGCGCTTTCGGGAGCAGCTCAGCGCGCGCCGCACGGAACGATCGGCGAAACAATTCTGTCTTCAGCGCCTTACGAACGAATTCACTTTGCGTGACGCCATCGGCCTTGGCCGCTTTCGACGACTGTCGTCGCATCAATTGCGGAATACTAATCGTGACTGTCTCTCGCATGGCTGTAAGACAATATCATACAGCTCGGCCCGCTCAAGCTAAGTTTCGACACTAGACAGGATTAACAAGATTTACGGGATTGCTTCTTCTGGAATCCAATTCAATCCTGTAAATCCTGTCGGATCCTCTACGAGTACAAATACTCGTCGTGGTACTCCCGCTGAGGGGCGAACTGAACAGTCTCGTTTCCGGTTTCGGGATACTCGAAGATGTGCGCTTCCCACAAGCAAGGCTTGACAGGCTTACTTGATCAAGCCATTCTAGCTCGATGACAACGGCGAGCATTACTCAAGCGAAAAACAACCTGAGCAAGTTGATCAAAAAAGTGCGGCATGGTGAGTCCATCCTGATTTTGGATCGCAACGTTCCCGTGGCCCGTTTGGAGCCGCTGGCCGTGGGCAGTGGCGATGCCGATGACGCCAGGCTGATCGAGTTGGAACGACGCGGCATGCTTAGACGCGGCACCGGCAAGTTGCCAAAAGATTTTTTTAAACTTCCGCGGTTGAAGTTCAAGAAAGGCCTGGTCGAGGCGGTGCTGGAAGAGCGTCGTGAATCGCGATGGTAAACTATTGGGACGCATCCCCTATTATTGCGCTGTTAGTGGGTGAGCCGGCCGCGGCACGTTACCGTCGATTTCAGAACGAGCGGATCGTGACGTGGTGGGGCACATCGCTGGAATGCATTTCCGCGATCGCGCGGCAGCAGCGTGAGGGCGCGGATGCAAAGATCGTCGCGGAAAGTTATCGCCGGCTGGAAGCGATGCGCGATGGCTGGCAGGAAGTCCACGCCAATGAAAGCTTGCATCGGACAGCATCACGTCTGTTGAAGAATCATCCGCTACGGGCGGGAGATGCGCTTCAATTAGGCGCCGCCTTACTCGCGAGCAATTTCGAAGCGCATTCGGCACGATTCCTGACCGAGGACGCGCGCCTCAAACAAGCCGCCGAACGCGAAGGTTTCGTCATCGATTAGTCAGGAGTACAGATATTCGTCGTGATACTCGCGCTGGGGCGCGAACTGGACGTTTTCGTTTCCGGTCTCGGGATACTCGAAGATTTTTCCTTCGTAATTGCGGATGACGATTTTTTCGTTGTCGTGATAGAGGATGTAGCCGGGATTGATCGGCACTTTGCCGCCGCCGCCGGGAGCATCGATCACGTATTGCGGAATGGCGTAACCGGTCGTGTGGCCGCGCAAGCCTTCGATGATCTCGATACCCTTCGCGACAGACGTGCGCAGATGCGATGAACCGTTAATCAGATCGCATTGATATAGATAGTACGGGCGTACTCGGCACATGAGTAGTTTGTGAATCAGCGTCTTCATCGTCTCGAGATCGTCATTCACGCCTTTGAGCAACACGCTCTGGTTGCCTAACGGAATACCGGCGTTCGCCAGCCGCTCGAGCGCCTGCTTTACCTCGACAGTCAGTTCCCGCGGATGATTGACGTGCACGCTCATCCAAAGTGGATGGTATTTCGCGAGCATCGCGCACAGCTCGGGCGTGATGCGTTGGGGAACGAAAATGGGAACACGCGTGCCTATCCGCAAAAACTCAATGTGTGGAATCGCGCGCAACCGGCTCAGGATTTTCTCCAGTTTGTCGTCGCTAAATAACAACGCGTCGCCGCCACTGAGGAGGACGTCTCGCACTTCCGTGTGTTGTTCGAGATAACGAAAAGCTTCCTTAAAATTGGTGTGCAATTCTTGTTCGCCCACACCGCTGACGACGCGGGCCCGCGTGCAATATCGGCAGTAACTGGCGCAGCGATCCGTGACTAGAAACAGAACGCGGTCGGGATAGCGATGCACCAAGCCGGGCACCGGCATGTGTGAATCTTCGCCGCAGGGATCGGCCATGTCGTAAGGCGATGTCCAGGTTTCTTCGACTCGCGGAATGACCTGACGCCGGATCGGATCGTCCGGATTTTTTTCGCGCGGAATCAGATTGAAGAAATGCGGCGTGACCGCGAGCGCGAGTTTATCGCCGGACAGGAGAACGCCCGCGCGTTCCTCTTCGCTAAGATCGAGATGTTGCTCGAGTTGGGCGAGCGTCGTGACCCGGTTTTTGAGCTGCCATTTCCAATCGTTCCAGAGTTCCGCCGGGACATCCGGCCAATAGCCGGGCGCATGCGAGACGAACTCTTTTCCATCCAATTTCCCTACCGCAGTAGCAAGCATTGTCAGTTTGTGGACGAAAAGTTAAGGGCATTAACAATCGTGTCAACGTAGGCGGAAACCTGACCGCGACGTAGATGTCGATCTTACTTAACGGTGACGAGCGTGCCGACCGGGATTTCTGAGAACAGCCGGCGCGCGGCGTCGCCCGGCAACCGAATGCAGCCGTGCGAGGCGGGATAGTTAGGCACCACGCCTTCGTGCATGCCGAAGTCGAGGCAGCTCAACCGCATGAAAAACGGCATGTCGACATGATAAATTGTCGATCTATGCGAGCGGCTCTTGTCCGTTATCACGTAATCTCCCGTGCGCGTGCCGTAACCGCTGCGTCCAGTCGAACATTGCGTCGTGAATATTGGAACGCCGTCTTTAATCACGGCGGCGTGTTGCGACGCCAGCGAAATCTCGATGCGCAATTGTTCCGGCGAAGGTCCGCTGCCGAGCAACACTTGCGCGCATTGCCATTTGCCGGTTTGCGCCGCGAGATAGAGCGGAATCATTTTGAAGCGGCCGGTCGCGCAATTTTTATCCGCGCCGGCATCGAGCAACGCGCGCAAATAAGCTGGTTCACCGACACCGGCCGCCAACATCAGAGCGGTCACGTCGCGATCGCCATCGATGTAATTCGCAAATCGACCAGGGAGCAATGCCAGGAAATCGCTATCGCAACGTTCCGGCAACACCGTGTTCGGATCCGCGCCGCAGGCCAATAATGTCGTGAGCAATTGCGGGTCGTGCGATGCGATCGCATACGCCAGCAGCGGAACATTTTTTCCTTCGGGTGTGGGCGGAACGGAATGCTTGCCCAGCAACAGCCGAACGCGATCGCGATTATTGGAGGAGAGCGCGTCGTGCAGAACACGACGCGTGCTCGTTGACCACGATTGCAACTGCGGCAGGCGATTCAAAATCGCGCCGGTAATTTTCGCATTGCCGGCATCGAGTGCGGATGCGAGCAGCTCGCCACTTTGTGCGCCGACGAACGGCATAAAGCGGAGAAGAAAATCGACCGCTTCCTCTTTTTGACCGGCAATCGCGTATTGCAGCGCCGTGCGACCGGTGCGATCGGGCGCGTCGACTTTCGTAACCAAGCCGACAAACACGCGCAACATGTCGATATTACCTTGCATGGACGCAGCCATTAACGGCGTCAGTCCGGATTCATCGGCAAGATCGACACTCGCATTCGCCGCGACCAGGAGGCGCACCGTCGCCCAATCCTGTTGCAACGTCGCGGCCAGGAGCAACGGACGATCCTGCGCGGCGCGCGCGTTCGGATTTAAATGCTCCTTCAGATACAAATCGATTACCGAAGTCCGTTGATCGGTGATGGCCTGGACAAATTCGTCCGCCGAAATCATCGCCTGCATCATCGGCACATGGGCGACCGGCGTAGCTGCTATAAATAGAAACAGCGCGCTGATGCAGCCAAAGATCGATGCGGCTTTAAGACGGGACATGGTCGGGGGATGTGAGCAGCAATGATGCTATAACAGTCGTCAAGTAATTGGCACTGAGATTATTTGGGGTGGCGTGGCTTGGGAGCGCGAGCGGCGCGGCTCGCGACATGCTCGGTCAAGCCCGCGAGGGTAGCGGGTGAGCGGAGTGGGCGCGAGCGAATGAATGGAGCGAGCCGGGAGGCCGCAACATGCACGGTCAGGCCCGCGAGGACAGCGGGTGAGCGAGTGGGCGCGAACGAATGAACGTTGCACGTCGCATGCTGTCCAAGTTCGAACTGATGCGAACCTTGTCGATCTTACTTTCCCTCGTCGTTTGCAGCACCACGTCGATCTTAGCGGCGCCGCCTGAGGTCGCACCCACGCCCACGGTCGCGCCCGCTGCGGCCGAGCAAGGCAAGGATGTCGTCCACGCTCTCAATAACGCCTTCGCCAAAGTCTTCGAGATTGTCGCGCCCAGCGTTGTCATCATCGAAATTTCCAAGAAGAACGGCACCGGCGAGAATTCGCCGTTCGACGATCTCTTCTTCCAAGGCCCGCAGGACGACAACACTCCGCGGCGCGGTCCTCGAAATCAGCAACCGATTCAAAGCGAAGGCTCCGGATTCATTGTGCGCGGCGACGGCCACATCCTGACGAATTTTCACGTGGTCGAAGGCGCGGAAAAGATCGACGTAAAATTAAAAGATGGCCGCGAATTTGCCGGCAAGATTGTCGGGACCGACGAGAAGACCGACATCGCCGTCGTGAAAATCGAAGCGAAAGATTTGCCAGTTGTCGATCTTGGCGACAGCGACGCGGTGCGCGTGGGGCAATTCGCCTTCGCCATCGGCGCGCCGTTCAAGCTCGATTACACGTTTACCTACGGCGTCATCAGCGGAAAAGGTCGCAACAAACTCATCCCGACCGGCGGCTATTCCATTTCGGATTACATCCAGACCGATGCGTCGATCAATCCCGGGAATAGCGGCGGCCCGCTTTGCGATATCGACGGCAAAGTCATCGGCATGAACACGCTCATCAATGGATTGAATCGCGGCCTCGGCTTCGCCATCCCGATTAACATGGCGAAAGAAATCGGCGCGGAGCTAATCGCCGGTCACAAAATTATGCGGCCGTGGCTCGGCATTCGCATCGAAACACTCGGCGACGATCCATCCATTCGCGATCTCTTTAAAGGGCTCGAGAAAGGCGTGGTCGTGCGAACGATTGAAGCCGACGCACCCGCTTACACGAGCGAGCTGCGTCCGTTCGATGTCATCACCCATGTCGATGGAGCGGCGGTCACGAGCGATTCGCAACTACAACACGAGATCCTGAAAAAGAAAATCGGGCAGAATGTCGATCTAACGGTGTGGCGAAAAGGTCAGACCATGAAGATTCCGGTGAAGACCGGCGAACTGCCGAGCGAGATCGCGCGCGCCTCAAATGTTCCAGTTCAACCTGGACAACCGAAGCAGGAAGACGTCGGCAAGTTCGGACTCCAAGTGCAGGAGTTGAATAAAGAAATGGCCGATCGCTTTAAGCTCGGCGTGCAACAAGGCGTCATCGTCACCGATGTCGCCGATAACAGCCTCGCCGCGCAACAAGGGATCGAGCGCGAAGACGTCATCACCGAAGTCGACGGCAAACCGGTGACCGACGTGAAATCGTTTCGCGAAGCGCTCAACAAAGCCGACCCGAAGCGCGGCGTCCTGCTCTATCTCGATCGCAAAGGCAGCAAAACCTTCGCCGTCCTTAAAGCCGGCGGCGCGGAGCCGCCGAAGGACCGCTAGATCGACAAGTAACTTCTAGACCGACGCGCCGCCTCGACCCGTCGCGAGCATGATAATGCCGCCGACGATACAAATGCCGCCGACGATCGGACCGATCGGAACGGGATGTTCCTCGTGCTTGTTAATCTCAAGCGGACCGAGCTTCGCCACATTTTCTTTCGTGGTGAAACTGGTGAAGCCGCCGTAGGCCAGCATCACCACCCCGACGATAACGAGAATGATCCCGAAAATTCCGGTTGGTTTCATGAGTCGAGACTACAGGGACTTTCGACCTTGCAGCAAATTGATGATCAGGATCACCACTGCTACGACGAGCAGGAGGTGAATGAGGTTACCGCCGACCGAACCGATAAATCCAAGAAGCCAGAGAACGAGCAGGATGACGAAGATTGTCCAAAGCATGTGAAGTGTTCCTTTCGGTTTAGAGTTCTCACTTGCATCGTTTTACAGAGCGCGCCTGCGCTTATCCTCGACGGGAAATTTTTGCCGCATCTTCAGCGATGCGCATAAAATCCCGCGCGCGCTACTTGTCGATCTTATCCAAGACCGCGCGCAAATTCCAATTCGCCGCTTCTAATTTGCCGCGCGCCGAATGGTAATCGTCGCCCGATAATTCCGCGACCAGACGCGCCGCGCGATCGCGCAATTTCGTGTTCGACGCGTGCAGGTCGATCATCAAATTGCCGCGCACTTTTCCGAGCAAAACCATCGCGCCGGTGCTGATAATATTGAGCGCGATCTTCGTCGCCGTTCCCGCTTTTAATCGCGTCGAGCCCGTCAAAATCTCGGGCCCGACCGCGAGATGAATGGCAAGATCGACATCTACCTTTGCGGACGAATCCGGATTGCAGCTGAGTAAAATCGTTTTCGCGGACAGCGCTTTCGCACGCGCCAGCGCGGCGAGGACAAACGGCGTCCGACCGCTCGCGGTCAAACCAATCACGACATCGCCGGCTTTGATTTCGCGTTCGTCGATCGCGAGCGCGCCATTGCTCGCTTCGTCCTCCGCGCCTTCGACGCTGCGATGAAGCGCGGTGACCCCGCCGGCAATAATTCCCTGCACCAGTTCGCGCGGCGCGCCGAACGTCGGCGGAATTTCGCTGGCATCGAGAACGCCAAGACGTCCGCTGCTTCCCGCGCCGACATAAAACAATCGGCCACCTTTCTTGAGCGATTGGGTAACGACTTCAATCGCCCGCGCAAGATCGACAATCGCATTGCGCAGCGCTTTCTGGACAAACTTTTCCTCCTCCACGAACAGCTCCACCAATTCGCGCGGCTTTAGTTTCTCGAGATTTTCCGAACGCGGATTGCGTTGTTCGGTTAATGCCGCCGCGAGATTGTCGATCTTGTCGGCGGCGACGGCGGAGCGGACAATCGGAACTTCACTCATTTCGGCAGCGAGCCACGCGGCCCCGAGTTCAGGCGCGCGTTCCGACGCGGCCACACGCGCATCCGGCAAATTCTTTTTCAACCTGCGGCGAAAGGTGTGCGCGTAGATCGAATCGCGCTGAAACAATCCGCCGATCAGCACCACCTTCGGCGCGAGAAGATGCAATCGCGTCGCGACCGATTCGGTGTATTCGCAAAGAACGCGCGCGCCTTCTTCGAGAATCTCGACGATGTGCTGGTCACCGTTGGCCGCCGCTTCGCAGACGACCGGCACGAGTGTCGCGATTTCCATCTTGTCAGCGGTCTGCGCCCAACGCACCAATTCGTCTAGAGTGTTTAGCGAAAGCGCGTGCAAGATTTTTGCGGCGAATTGGAGTTCGCCGCGGTGAAGATCGTATTCACGCAGCACCAGGCGCAGCGCCTGGATGACAAGAAAATAGGCGCCGCCGGCATCGCCCAGAATATGTCCCCACCCGCCCGCCTTCTCGATCTTGCCATCGCGCCGGCCAGTCACAGATGATCCGCTGCCGGCATTGACGACAATGCCGTCCGCATGTCCAAGCGCCGCCGCCACGCCGGAATCACGATCACTGCCGGTGATGATCTTCGCCTTCGGCCAAATCTCGACACAAAGCCGCGAGAGTGATTGTCGATCTTCGTCGGTCACGCAGCCGGCCAGAAACACTCCCACGCGATTCGTTTCCTTCGGCAACTCGGAAAGGATTGCGCGAAGCCGTTCCGCGGTCGTTAGGCGCAGATTCGCCGGCGGAAGTTTCCCTTGATCGAGAATGCGCAGCTCGTCCGCATCGCGTTCAGTCAAAACCCAGGCGGTCTTGGTGCCGCCGCCTTCGATTCCGAGAATCTTCTCGTGCTCCATTGCCGGGGGATTAGGTCGTTCCTATCATGCACCATGGCCGCGGAGGAGAAGCAAGCTGCAAAGCGCGTGACCGAGCTGCGCAGGCAGGTCGTGGAACACAATCGGCGCTATTACGAGGAAGCCGCGCCGACTGTTTCCGATCGTGACTACGACCGGCTCTATAAGGAACTTGTCGATCTTGAAAGCACGTTTCCGAATCTTGTTGCGCCCGACTCGCCGACCCAGCGCGTCGGCGGACAGCCGCTCAAAGCTTTCACCCAAGTCACGCATCGCGCGCCGATGCTTTCGCTCGACAACACTTACTCGGAAGAAGAGGTCGCGGATTTCTACGCGCGGCTGTCCAAACTTTTGCCGAACGAAAAGATTCCAGTGGTGATCGAACCGAAAGTGGATGGCGTCGCCGTTTCGTTGCTCTACGAAAATGGAAAACTGCGCTACGCAGCGACACGCGGCGACGGCGTGGTCGGTGACGACATCACGCAAAACATCCGGACGATTCGCTCCGTGCCCGAGCGATTGCGCGGCGACGCGCCGAAACTTCTCGAAGTGCGCGGTGAGGTTTACATGGACAAAGCCGGCTTCGAGAAATTGAATGCGGAGCGAAAGAAAGCGGAGCTGCCGCCATTTGCGAATCCACGCAACGCCGCCGCCGGTTCGCTCAAGCAATTGGATCCGGCAATTGTCGCGACACGTCCGCTCGGGGTCGTTTTTTACGGGACCGGCGCGACCGAAGGAGTAGATGTCGATCTTCACTCGAAGATTTTTTCGGCGCTGAAGAGGCTCGGCTTGCCGGCGGCGGAAAAATGGTGGCTAGCAGATTCGGTCGAAGAAATTCTGGACGCGATCCGCGAACTGGATCGTGTCCGTCACGATTTCGCGTACCAGACCGACGGCGCGGTGGTGAAGGTGGATTCGTTCGCGCAACGTGCGCGGCTCGGGTTTACCGCGAAATCGCCGCGCTGGGCGATCGCCTACAAATACGAAGCGGAGCGTGTGGAAACGCGTTTGATCGACATCGTCATTCAAGTCGGACGCACCGGGACGTTGACACCGGTGGCAATGCTTGAGCCGGTATTCGTGAGTGGGAGCACGGTGGCGCGCGCGACGTTGCATAACGAGGATGAGATCAGGCGAAAAGACATTCGCATCGGCGACACCGTCGTGATCGAGAAAGCCGGCGAAGTGATTCCCGCGGTGGTGGAGGTGCGAACTGACGCGCGGGCGGGAAAGGAAAAGAAATTTCGCATGCCGACGAAGTGTCCGGTTTGCGGAAGCAAAGTGGTGAAAGACGAAGGGCAGGTCGCGCTGCGCTGCGTGAATGCGCAGTGCCCGGCGCAATTGAAGCGACGGATCGAACATTTCGCGTCGCGCGGCGCGATGGACATCGAGGGCCTTGGCGAAATGATGGTCGAGCAGCTCGTGACCAAAGAGCTCGTGCGCGATGTCAGCGACATTTACGAACTGACCGCAGAGAAGGTGTCGATCTTGGAACGAATGGGCGAAAAGAGCATTGCCAATTTGTTAGGCGCGATCGGATCCAGCAAAACGCGCCCGCTTTGGCGGCTTATTTTTGGATTGGGAATCTTGCACGTCGGCGTGAGCGCATCGCGCGCACTGGCAGATCATTTTCGCGGTCTCGATAAATTAATGGAGGCGTCGGTGGAAGAATTGCAGCGCATCTCCGACGTCGGCGAAGTGGTCGGCCAAAGCATTCACGATTTTTTTCAGGAGCGGCGGAACCGGGAAACCCTCTATCGACTTGAAACGCTTGGGGTCCGTCCCGAGGTACGACTGCTTAAAGCAGTCGAGTCGAAAATTGAAGGATCGACATGGGTGATTACGGGAACGTTGAGTCAGTCTCGCGATGAAATTGCAGAGGCGATTATCGCGCGCGGTGGGAAGGTTAGCGGAAGCGTCAGCAAAAAGACGAGCTACGTGCTCGCGGGCGAAGCGGCTGGCGGCAAACTCGACAAGGCGAAAAAACTTGGCCTTCGCGTGATCGACGAAGCGGAGTTTCGAAAACTGATCTCGCGCTAAGATCGACAATCAACCGTTACGGATTCCGCGACGGCTGTAATCGCAGCGGCATCGCGTTCATCGTCGGCGCGGCCAGGCGCACATGTTTGCCGGCGGGATGAAACTCAGCCTGAACGTTGAACGTCAATTTTTCGCTGCCGCGCATCACCGTGATCGGCACGGTATCGCCGGCGGTGATGAAGAACGAAGCGTCCAAGACATCTTCCGGTTGTCGCACCGCTTTTTGCCCGACCTGCAAAAGAATATCGCCCGCTTTGATGCCCGATTCGGCCGCCGGCGTTTCCGGCAGAATGTCAGTCATTTCCGCGCGCGAACCTTCCGTCGGCTTGGAGGCTTCGGCGACATTGATGCCGATCCAGCCATGACGCACCTCGCCGAAACGGACGAAGTCGCTGCGAATTTTTTCGGCGGCTTCGATCGGCACCGCATAACACGAGGAGCTGTTCTCCAAACTGCTCACGACAATGCCGATGACTTCGCCCTTGAAATTCAACACCGGCGCGCCGGCCTCGCCGCGTTGCGCGGGCAAATTCACGCGCAGATGCGTGGTGGAAAAATAGCGACCGAGATATTTACAATCGAACCCGGCGATCATGCCGAAGCTCGGCGTTTTCTGGAGATCGAGCGGAAAGCCGATCGTCACGACCGGCGTGGCGACTTCGAGTCCTTCCGTTTTGCCAATCGGCAATGACGGCGAATTTACGTCGACCTTTAACATGGCCAACCCGCTGCGAACATCGGCGACGACCTGGCGGGCGGGAAGTTTCTTGCCGTCGAACTCAATGATGAAATTGTCGCCTTCGCCGCCGACCGAATAGCTGGTGTAAAGCGTGCCGGTGGGGTCGATGAAAAAGCCGGTGCCGACGATTTCGCTGTGCTCATCGACGGCGTGAACTTTTACGACGGCACGCGCGGCGCGCTCGTAAACATCTTTGACCTCGCGACTGATGGAAGTGGTCGACGGTTCCTGCGCCTGGAGCAAACTGGCCGCGCCGAAAATTAGCGCCGACGCAGCCTTCAAATAAACCGCGGAGCTAGAACCGGAACGTGGACTCATAACTCACGGGAACGCTATCGAGCACATACCGCGGGGGGGTGGCGGCCCGGTGAGTGCGGGCGCTCTGATTTGAATTACGGAGTGGTTGCGAAGCGATCGCACGGGAGCCGGCTGGCGACGAAAGGGTCCAGTCCGCCTCAACCGCCACGGGCGCGGCGGTAATTGATTGTCGATCTTGCACGGCGAAGTGAGCCGGTTCCGGCGTCTGATAAACTTTGAGCGTGATTACGGCCGCGCAAACCAGCACTGCCGTTGCCGCCGCCGGGTAGGAAGTCAGCGCAGGCACATTCAAGCGCAGCATGAAATCCTGCGCGCGCTGGAGACAGATGCGCCAGAGCGGCTCCCGCAAAAGTTCATCCCGCTGACGACGATGAAATTCGTGCAGGAAATTATCGAAATAGGCGGCCGGTGGCTGCTCGTATTTTTTTAGCCGCAGCAGCTTCCCGATTTCGTTGTCGTCAAATTGATCCATGTTTTTCGTCGCGATTTAGCTGACCGGATTCTTGCGAAACTCTTCCAGATAATTTTGCAGTTGCCGGTTCGCGTAAAAGAGCCGGGATCGTACCGTTCCTTCGGAGACACGCAAGATTTTACTGATCTCGGCGTGAGGCATTCCTTGAATGTGAAACATGGTGACCACAGCTCTGTGTTCTTCAGACAACTTCATCATGGCCTCGTTCAACCTTTTTTGGAGTTCGGACAGGTCGGCTTCCCTCACCGGCGAGCTGGTTTGGGTCAATTCCAGGAACTCCTTGTCGTTCTGCACGGCGCCGTCGATGTCATCGAGGCTCAGGTTGAATCGGCGGCCGCGTTTCTTGAGGAAATTAAGCGTCATATTCACCGCGATAGAGTGGATCCAAGTGTAGAACGACGATTTGCCGCGGAAACCGCGGATGGCCTTGTAGGCTTTCGAGAACACATCCTGGAGGAGATCGTTCGTGTCCTCGTGGTTCGAGGTCATGTTGTAGACTAGGCCGTAGAGCCGCGGGGTGTATTTGACCACGAGCTGATCAAACGCGGCGGCTTCGCCCGATTGCGTGCGCGCCACCAGTTGTTGATCTTCGGTCGCTTGTGGTTGCTCCATGCCCTGGCCTTTAGCTTTACCACGCGCGTCCAGACCCGACGATAACAAATCCGTTAGGCGACGGGCCGGCGGCAAGAAAAGGGAGGCATTCATCTTCTTCAAATGGAGATGTCGATCTTAGCTCAATCGCGCCTTCGCATCGAAAGCAACCAGAGCAAATTGCCGAGGGCGGCGATGAATGCAGCCACATAAGTGAGCGCAGCGGCGTTCAGGACGCTGTTTACGCCGGCGACTTCCTGTCCCGGCTGGACCATTCCCATTTGCTGCAAAATAATTTTCGCCCGGCGCGAAGCATCGAATTCGACCGGCAGCGTGATTAACTGAAACACCAACAGGATGGCGTAGCAATAGATGCCGAGCGTGATCAGACCGCTCATTCGGAAAAACAAGCCGCCGAAAAGGACGAACGGCAGAACTCGCGCCGCCGCTATCGTCATCGGCACAATGGCCATCCGCATTTTCAGCGGCGCGTAGGCTTTGGCGTGTTGAATGGCGTGACCGGTTTCATGCGCAGCGATGCCGAGCGCCGCGACGGATGGCGTGTTGAAGACATTGCTGGAAAGGCAAAGGCGTTTCTGCGTGGGATCGTAATGGTCGCCCAGGTAATCGTTCGTCTCGACAACATCGACATCGTTGATTTGCGCCGCCTGCAAGATCTCGCGCGCAGCTTCCGCACCGGTCACGTTCGACGTCGCCCGTACCTTGCCCCAGCGGTTGAACGTCCTGGTCACGCGAAATTGCGCCAGCATACCGATGATCAACGGCACTCCGACGTAGAACAGCCAATGACCTCCAAAAAATCCTCCGCCCCCTGTGTAGTACATTCCTGTTTTAAGTGAGTCTTCGTGATTAGACGCTCGCTCGCGCTCTTCGTTCAGATTTCCAATTGCTTCGGAAAACGGGAAAGGATTTTGCAGCCGCTTTTCGTGACCGCCACCACGTCCTCGATGCGCACTCCGCCGAGGCCCGGATAATACAACCCGGGCTCGACCGTTACTACTTGTCGATCTTGCAACTTCACTTTCTGCAGCCGCGGATGTTCGTGAATGTCGAGCCCGAGTCCGTGCCCGGTCCCGTGAAAGAAGCCGACGTTCTTTCCCTTTCGCACTTCCGTCGGAAAACCGCGATCAGCGAAAAGCTTCTGGATCGCCTGGTGAATCCCCAATCCGTCCGCGCCCGCCTTGATTCGCTTCAAGGCAAGTTCCTGTCCCGCCTTTACCGTCTGCCACAGTTTTCTCTGCGCTTCACTGGCGCGCCCGCGCACGACCGTGCGCGTGAGATCGCCCCAGTAACCTGTCTTCGCGTCGCGCGGGAAAACATCGAGAATGATTAACTGATTCGCGAACAGCGGCCCGGAGCCGCGTTCGTGCGGATCACACGCTTGATCGCCGCCAGCGACGATCGTGTTCATGGCAACTCCGCCAGCGCGCAAAATCGCCCCGTCTATTTCCGCCCGCAGAATTTCCGAAGTAAGCGGCTTGCCCGACCAGCGCAATTTCTTTCCCGGTCCCGGCTTCGACGCTTTCAAGACCTCCATGGCGCGTTTCAATCCGATCTCAGTGATGCGGATCGCGTGCGTAATGAATTTTATTTCTTCATCCGACTTCGCGTCCCGCTCCGGCCAAAACAAATCATCGGTGACCGCAAGATCGACATCGTGATTTGCCAGCTCCCGCGCGTAACCAAGTGGAAAATTCGCCGGCACCGTCGCGCGCTTCACGCCGCGCTTTTGCAGAAAATAGCCGAGCACTTTTTCGTAGGCTGGTGGTTGTTGATCTTTCCCCTGCAATTCCTTTTCCAGTTTCGTGAACGAAACAAACTCGTCCGCTTTCGCCGTCCGCCGCCCGCGACCGATCTCGAGATCGCTTAAGACGACAGTGCGTTTGCCGTTTTGCTCGAGGAAGATAAACGGATCGCCCGCCCAGAATTTCGTCGCGTAAAGCATATCGGCGTCGTGGTCGCTGGCCGCGACGATGAGTCGGGTTCCGTTTTTATTTCGCATCACGATGACTCCTTCGCACTTCGAGTTGTCGACGTAAAATCCATTGCAGCAAGCCGAGCAGTGCGATGGCCGAGCCTGCCAGCACCAGAGTGTTGAAAGTGAACACGGTCACTTGCATGCCAAGATAACGTTTGTTCGCGCCGAAGAACACATTCGGGCGCCCGCCGCGCCGATAATCGGTCTGCTCCATTTCCGCATTCGAAATCAGGTCGGTGATTTTTTGATTCAGGTAAAGTTGTTCGGCCGTGACCGCGCCGATCGCGTCTTTAAATACGCTGCGATCAAACGGTTTCTTGCCGTTGAGCACCTGATCGATGAAGTCGAGGAAATGATCGACATCGCGCGCCGATTTGCCTTCGAGCCCCGAAAGGACGGCGAGGGTTTCTTTCAAATCATCAAGACGTTTACTTTCGGCCGGGTCCTGTTTTTTCTTCGAGACGATGCGATCGATCTCGCGTTGCGCGCGCTCCTGCCGCCGCGTTAACGGATTCAATTTTGCCTGCGCGACGACGAGTTCCTCGTAGGACCAGCGCATGGCGATGAACTGGCAGACAAAGGGCACCTGCAATTTGCTCTCCATTTTTTTGCCATGGTCCTGCGTCGGGTGGTCTTTGAACCAATGGGTCAGCGCATAAACAAGCGCGAGGTTGCGATTCATGTCCTCATATTTAATGAGCGCTCCGCCCATGATGATCTGCGGAATAAGCACAAGCGGGACGATGTTCGCGGCCGTTTTCGGATCGGCCACTAGCGCAGAAATGAGGAGCCCGAGCGCGATGCCGCCCATCGCGGTCATGAAGATGATCCCGAGATCAATCCAAAACATGCCGCGGATTTGCAGCACCCAATTAGCGATGAAAACGAACAGGATGCATTGCACCAGTGCGAAAATGCCCAGCGTTACCGTCTTCGAGATCACGTAATAGAGCAGGCGCACATTCAAATTGCGCTCGCGTTGCAAAATGGTGCGGTCACGAATGATATCGTCCGCGCTGTTCGTTAGGCCGAGGAACATCGCGACGATGAGACTGAGAAAGAGGAACGTCGGGATGTGATAAGCCGACGCGAAATCATACTTCCCGCTGTCCGAGTAGCACAGGATGGTGGCGATCAACAGCGCCAGCACCGGCGCCACGCAAAGCGTGATGATGACGTTCGCCTTGTTGCGCAGCTTGCTGATGAAAGCGCGCTTTAGCAGCGTGCGAAATTGCGTCCACTCATCGTGCCAGCGAAACGGTTGGCGTTTTTTCTGCGTCGGCGCTGTCGGCAGTGGCACCACTGGTTCCTTGCGCAGCGATACTTGTTTAACGTCCTGGATCAGGCGAAAAGCCTCGTACTTATCGCGCCAGAATTCGGGTGAGTAACGCCGCGCCGCGACCAATTGGCCGCGCGAATTCTCCTCGTAAATAATGTCACCGCTCAGATCGCGCAACGGCGTTTCCAACACATCGAAGATAAATTCCGGCCGGGTCGTGCCGCAGGACGGACACGCGCCCAGTTCCGCGCCGAACTGATGTTGATGTTCGGCTTCAGCGAAATAACGAAGCATGTCCGACGGCGTGCCGAAGAAAACGAGGCGACCGCCTTTGTCGAGCAGGATTGCCTTGTGAAACATCTGAAAAAGCTTCGAGCTCGGCTGGTGAATCGTAACGATGATGATTTTGTTGTGCGCCATCGAGCGAATGATCTCGATGACGTGCTCGGAATCTTTCGACGACAATCCTGAGGTCGGTTCGTCGAACAGGTAAACGTCCGACATGCCGATCATATCCAGGCCGATGTTCAGACGCTTCCGTTCGCCGCCGCTCAACGTTTTCTTCACCGGACTGCCCACGACGGCGTCGCGGCGCTCGCCCAAACCTAGTTCGATCAATTTGCCTTCGAGCCGGCGCGTGCGATCGCGCCGCGAAAGATGCGGCGAACGAATCGCGGCCGCGAATTGCAGGTTCTCGCCGATGGTGAGGTGTTCGTCGAACGCATCTTCCTGCGGGACATAACTGACGTAGCGCTTGAGTTCGTCGAGATGCGGATAAAGCGACCGCCCGTTTAAGAAAATGTTGCCGCCGGTTGGCTGGAGTTGGCCGGCAAGAACTTTCAGCAGCGTGCTCTTGCCCGAACCGCTCGCACCCATCACGCAAACGAGTTCGCCACGCGTGATGCCGAACGAGATTCCTTCGAGGCCGACCTCGCTATTGCCGAAGCGATGCGTCGCTTCGCTTACTTCGAGGCTGCGGATGATGTTCCGTTCTTCCTCGATGATGCGCTCGGAAAAGTTGCAACGCAGCACCTGGCCGACGTCGATCCTGATGGTGTCGCCATCCTTCAATGGAGATGTCGATCTTACGGTACTGTCGCCGACCATGATCGGCCGATCGGCTTCGATTACTTCCAGTTCGCCGATGCGTTTGTCGTAATCGCAGAAAATTTTAAGCAACACGTCGCCGGAAGTTCCGGGCGAAAGCAAAATGTCATCCGCTTCGAGCAAGCTCGGATTGTTCGAGACGAGGTATTCCGACTTGGAAGCTTTCAGTTGGAAGCGACCGCCGAGAGCGCGCGCGCGGCGACGCAGATCGGAGAAATCGAGTTCGCTGTCGTTATGAAAGATGACCCTGTCGTCGAGCGTCGCCTCGACTTGGACGCCGGCTTTCAGCTTCGTCCCGTTCAACACCGCGTCGACATCCTTCAGCGCTTTCACGTGCACCTTCAGTCCGAAAGTGATCTCAAGCGCGCTTTCGCGCGACCGCGCGCGCTCCAGCGCCACCTCATCCGAATCTTTGTGCACGCGCACAAAAATTTGCGGCGTGGCCACATTTTTCTTGGCGTTGAAATAAGTCGCGAGATCCTGATAGGTCAGCACCTGGTCGCCGACGAGAATGCGCTGGCCGGGATAAATTCGGCAGAAGCCGCCGCGAACCAATGGTCGACCGCGGACGGAGACACCCTGGCCGCTGTAATTCTTCAGCAGAATGAGATCGTGATAGCGGAACGCGAGCAGGCGTTCGTTTTCCTTCAGCGTTCGTAAGGTAACATCGCCTTTTCCTTTTGCCCCGAAGGAGAGCGATTCCAGCGGGGACGCGCCGCGTTGATAAATCGAAGGGTCGGAATCTTCCGACGCGTTAAGTTGATAGACGATGTCGATCGCCTGCGCAGCCATGCCGAGTTGCGACATGAAAGAATAGAAGGCGACGACCTGTTCCTGCTTTAGTCCGGCCTGCGAAATCAAATCGTAGAGCTGCACCCCGAGCATGATTTTGCGCTCGGAGCTGAGCTCCGCGCTGAGTTTTTGCGCCATCGCGCCGAGATCCTGTTGCTCGTAAAGGGCCTGCCGAAAAAGTTGGCGCAGCTCGGAATAAACCGTCTCCGGATAATCGTAACGCAGGAACCCGAGGCTGGAATCGATCTCCTCTTCGAGCAACACGCCGTCCGCTTTCGAAAAACTCGCCAGCACCTGAATGAGCAACGGCAACAGATTCGGCCCTTCCGAAACACTGCGCGGTTTGCGCATGGCGCGACGTATCCAACGCCGTCCCTTTCGCTGTATGCGATAAGCGAAGGGGGTGACTCTTTGCACGGCGCGGTCGATCCGATCCGCGACTGATGTAACCAATTCCGTCATCTAGTTGCTCGGCGGGAAGCTACCGTAAGCCTCGCACCTTTCAACGCTGCACCATGTCGATCTTTACTCGCGAAGGCTTCCGGAGTTGCCGATGTCGATCTTTCGCACGCGCACAGCTCCTGCTCTTTTTGCCATTGAAAAAGCTTCGTGTTAACCTCCATTCGCTTCTGGAACTTTAATTAGCATGTCTCAATCCGATCGGAACTCCCCCAAGGACAACAAACGTGGCAACGGCGGCAACGAGCCGACCTTTAACTGGCGCGGCGTCATGCTCGGCCTCATCGGCATCGGCTTGTTAGGCCTAGCCCTCTTCGTCCGCGGCAACGGCTACGCCGGCGCGGAGGAGGTTCCCTACAATCGTTTCCTCGAGATGGTCGAGAACAAGCAGATCGACAAAAATTCTCAGCTCGCGCTCGTGGTCGAAGAAGGCCGGCCGACGCAAACACTGCGCGGAACCTATTCCAAGCAAGCTGCGGGAACGACGCAGCAGGTTCCGTTTCGCACCACCGTTTATCTAAATTTCACCAGCAACTTGCAGGAGAAACTCGCGGCCGCCGGCATTCAGCCATCCATCAAGATGGACTCGAATATTCTCGGGCAGACGTTGCTCGGGTTCGCGCCCATCGCGCTCTTCCTGCTCGTTCTCTATTTCCTGTTCCGGCAGCAAATCCGCATGGCCGGCAAAGGCGCGCTCAATTTCGGCAAATCGAAAGCGCGCATGCTGGCGCGTGATAAAAACAAAATCACCTTCAAGGACGTCGCCGGCGTCGAGGAAGCGAAGGATGAAGTGCAGGAGCTGGTTGAGTTTCTGCGCGATCCGAAAAAATTTCAGAAACTCGGCGGCCGCATTCCGAAAGGCGTGTTGCTCGTCGGTCCTCCGGGAACGGGCAAGACTTTGCTCGCCCGCGCCATCGCCGGCGAAGCGGATGTTCCATTTTTCTCCATCAGCGGTTCCGACTTCGTCGAAATGTTCGTTGGCGTCGGCGCGTCGCGCGTTCGAGACATGTTCGAGCAGGGCAAGAAATCGGCGCCGTGCATTATTTTCATCGACGAAATCGACGCGGTCGGTCGCCATCGCGGTCACGGTGTTGGCGGCGGACACGATGAACGCGAGCAGACGCTGAACGCACTGCTCGTCGAGATGGACGGCTTCGATACGCAGGAAGGCGTCATCATCATCGCTGCCACGAACCGGCCCGACGTGCTCGATCCCGCATTGCTGCGGCCCGGTCGCTTTGATCGACAAATCACTGTGAATTTGCCGGACGTAAAAGGCCGCGAAGAAATCCTGCGCGTCCATTGCCGGAAAGTGAAACTCGCGGAAGGCGTCAACTTGGACACGGTCGCGCGCGGGACTCCCGGTTATTCCGGCGCGGAGCTGGCCAACGTGATCAACGAAGCGGCCTTGCTCGCGGCGCGGCGCGGATTAAAAGGAATCACGCTCGCGGAATTGGAAGAAGCGCGCGACAAAGTGCGCTGGGGCAAAGAGCGCCGCAGCATGGCGCTCAGCGAAAAGGAAAAGACGAACACCGCGTATCACGAAGCCGGTCACGCTTTGCTCCTGGAATTGCTCGAACACACCGAGCCGCTGCACAAAGTCACCATCATTCCGCGCGGCCCGTCGCTTGGATCGACCATGTGGTTGCCGGAAGAAGATAAATACACCAATCGCAAGAACGAATTGATCGCCGGTCTCGCCGTTGGCATGGGCGGCCGCGTCGCCGAGGAAATTGTTTTTGGCGATGTCACTAATGGTGCCCGCGGCGACATCAAAACCGCCACCGCCATTGCGCGCCGGATGGTTTGCGAATGGGGCATGAGCGAGAAAATGGGCATGGTCGAGTACGGCGAACACGAAGATTACGTTTTCCTCGGCCGCGATATTTCCCGCGCGCGCGATTACAGCGAGGCCACCGCCGAACAGATTGACCAGGAAGTGCGCAAGCTCATTGATGACGCGTATCAAAGCGCGAAGCATGTCCTGACCGCAAATCGCGACAAGCTCGAGACCATCGCCAAAGCTCTGCTCGAGTACGAAACGCTCGACGGCTCGCAGATCAAGGAAATCATCGAGCACGGTCGCCTGATGAATCCGCCGCCATCGGCGCCGCCGCAGAGCAGCCGAAAAATGGCGCCGGAAAAACCGCCCAAGCAAGTCGTCGTCGCCCCCGATATCACGCCACCGCTTCCTGGAGCGCTCGGCGGCGCGCCGGCGTAGTTCGTCGTCTTCTCCCGCACGCTTTCGGCTTGTTCGGAGGAGTCGCCGTCAATATCGTCGGAGCGGAACATGAAATTGGTTTTATCCGCGTACAGATTTTTGGGGCCGAATTCTCGTTAGGCCTGTTCACCGCATCCACCCGTGTTCGCTGACAGAAAATGCTCCGTTCATCCGTCGAACAAAGCGTTAAGTTTCTGCCACCATTGCGGAAGGTTTTTCTGTGAGCATTGCCTGACAGAGGCCGGCGACTACTACTTTTGCAGCGCATCGGATTGTATAGCCGCGAGCGGTGCCGAAATCGCTCGCAAGGAGCGCGCAGCCCGTGCAGCCTAAGCTGCGGCATTCTGCGATGCATGCATCGAATCGACCATGCCGAACTCAGCGGGTCACAACATCACGCTCAATGGCATAGGCGGGATGTTTTACGGTTCGCGCGATCCATGCAGCAACTGCGGGTCGGTAATTCGGAGTCAATGGCTCTGTATTTTCTTCATTCCCATTTTTCGCATTGGCCGATATCGCGTTAAGTACGTCTCCCGGAATCGTTACCTGAGTCGTGAACTCCCAAAAAAGGCCTAACCAGTTCGATGCAGCCAACCGCTGGCCGCTTCGATGCATAGCTTTCATATGACTTCACCACTTCCGTTGCAGATTAAGCTCGCCCTCGCCAGCGGGGCTGATCTTGTTCTCGTTAGATGTTGTGAGCAGCGTTCGTAGCCAACGTCTTTTCTTTCGGCGAGTCGGCGAGGCTCTGTCCCCGTACCAATTGTTGGAGGCATTTCTGAAGATATACATTGCGCGAGCGCACATGCGGATCCGAAGGATACTAAAGAAGCAGATCCCGTTTCATTACCCGCGCAAAGAGTATGAAAACGCACCTTTGCAGCGGTTGATTACGATGTTTCAGCGGCACACCGACAACAAAGCTCTGGTGGAGCGGCTTCGGCAGGCCATGAAGTCCAGACATTACATCGCACACCGCGTGATTGAAGATTATATGGGCCACCATGAAAAGGAGCCGAAGGTGGCGCGCCGCATCTCAAGAGAGCTCAAGAAGCTTGAGGATGACGGTTACGACTTGATTGAAGAGTTCCAGAAGGAGTTACGCACCGTCTATGACGCAAAAGATTTCGTACGAGAACTATTTGGGCAGCCAAGAGACATCTAACCAAGCGATGCAGCCAACCGCTGGCCGCTCTGATGTCTCGCTTCACTTTATTAAAACACGTTCATTGCAGTTTACGCCCACCCTCGACAGCGGTGGCTGATCTTGTTCCGACTCGCTAACTTTATTTCGGCGAACGATCCCCCGCGTGCGTCTTCACGTCGTGTCTTTGCTTATCAACCGCGTGCCGCAACTGGCGCTCCATCGTTTTGAAGGCGTCGTGGATCACTTTGGTCAGCGGCTCATGCGCGCCGTTGTCCGTTTGTTTTTCGTCCGTGACCAGCTCGTGCCCGCCCGCCACGGTCACGTCGATCCGCACCCGATACGGGTTCCCTTTGTGATGCGCGTGGTTCGGCTGCTCGATCGCCACGTCGCATCGATTAATGTGATCGCAAAATCTTTCCAGCCGCGCGGCGTAATCTAAAATCAGAGTGTCGATGTCGTTGGTTTTCTCCAGGCCGCGGTAGGTGATGTTGACAGGCAGTTGCATAATTGGTGACAGGAAGTTTACCCCTTCTGCCTGCCCGCGCGCGAACGAAAAAACTAGATCGGTTGCAACGAGCGAAAATGGGACGCCAGCTTCGCCGTTTCCGTTTTCACGAGATCGGATTTCACGTGCTCGACAATCCGGTCGCGCACCTTCGCCGGCAAAAGATCGACAATCGCTGCGTGAATGTCGCCCGCCGCCGCGAACGACCATCCTTTCGCGCCGTCGCTATTCACAATCTTCGCGATCTGCTCGGCCAGTTCCTTGTAGATCCGCCGGTCGCTCTCGGTTTCAAATTTGCTGTCGCCGATTGACGCGGCGTGCATCCCGGATCCGTCGCTGACCGCATACCGACCCGCCAGGTCGGTATGCTTGTCGCTCATTTTGCCATGCGCTTCGGTCGTGTCGAAAGCCTGGATCAATTTCAAACTGGGACCGCGCGTCGGCGTCTCATTCACTTTGTAAGCCTTTAAACTGCCGCGATCGGTAACAATGATAAGAGAGCTCGGTGTCATGAGATTGATTCCTATATTCAATTCGTTCGGCGCGACAACTTCGCGCGCCACAGATTTTATCGCACCAAGGTCACAACGGCCACCAGCTCGATTCAAAAAATCCTTGGTGCCCTTCGTGTCCGTTGTGTGAGGTCTTCTGTTAAGTTTTCTTTCAACCGGCCCGCTCTTCTTCCGCACTGACCTCAGCAAAGCTGACTGGACGTTTCTTCGGAGATTCCTCCCGCGCGCGCGCCTGTTCGCCGCTCGTTAGCCGCAGCAGATAAGTGCTGCGTTCGGCAAGATCGACATCTTCACCGGAAGAGAATTTTTTCGGTTCGCTCAGGAAACCATCCTCCTCCGCCGTGTTCAGAAGTAACTCCCACTCGAGATTTTCCAGACCCGGCAGCAGAAACGGAATCGCTTCGTGATGCGCGTTGAGCAAAAGCAAAAAAGTATCGTCGCGAATCGGCTCGCCTTGAAAAGTGAGCACGTCGACGCTGTCACCACTTAGCAACATCCCGAGGCAACGCACGAACGGCGACGCCCACTCTTCCTCGCTCATTTCGTTCGCGCCCGGGTTAAACCACATCACGTCTTTCGTCTCGCTGCCTCGAATCCGACGGCCCTGGAAAAATTTCGGCCGCCGAAAAACCGAATGATCTTTCCGCAATTGAATCAGCCGCCTGGTAAATTCGAACAAACGATTTTGTTCCTCGCTTCGCTCCCAACTCAGCCAGCTCAATTCGTTATCCTGGCAATAAGCATTGTTGTTGCCATTCTGCGTCCGCGCGAACTCGTCACCGGCGCATAACATCGGCACGCCTTGCGACAAAAACAGCGTCGTCAAAAAATTCCGCCGCTGTTTCCGGCGCAACATGTCGATCTTAGGGTCGTCGCTCGGTCCTTCTTCACCGCAATTCCACGACTGATTATTGTTATCGCCGTCCTGATTATTCTCGCCGTTGGCTTCGTTGTGCTTGTCGCTGTAGGTGACGAGGTCGTTCAGCGTGAACCCGTCATGCGCGGTAATGAAGTTGATGCTCGCATAGGGACGACGTCCGTTGTGTTGGTAAAGATCGGGGCTGCCCGTTAGGCGATACGCCATCTCGCTGATCTTCCCCTCATCGCATTTCCAGTAACTCCGCACCGCGTCGCGATATTTCCCGTTCCACTCCGCCCAAAGCACCGGGAAATTTCCCACCTGGTAACCGCCCTCGCCCACATCCCACGGTTCCGCGATCAACTTCGCCTGCGAAATGACCGGATCCTGGTGAATGATTTCAAAAAACGCATGCAGCTTGTTCACGCCTTTTTCGTCGCGCGCCAAAGTCGATGCGAGATCGAATCGAAACCCATCCACATGCATTTCGAGCAGCCAATAGCGCAGGCTGTCCATCACCATCTGGAGCGTGCGCGGATGCAACAGGTTGACCGTGTTTCCCGTCCCCGTGAAATCGAGATAGAAGCGCGGGTTCTCCGTCATCAATCGATACGACGCGATGTTATCGACCCCGCGAAAACACAACGTCGGCCCCAGGTGATTTCCCTCCGCGGTGTGATTGTAAACCACATCGAGAATCACTTCGATGCCGGCGGCGTGCAGATTGCGCACCATCGCTTTGAACTCGTTCACCTGCTCGCCCATCTGCCCGCTGCTGGAGTAGTCGCCGTGCGGAGCAAAGAATCCAATCGAGTTGTAACCCCAGTAATTTGTTAGGCCGCGATCGACCAAAATCTTGTCGTCGATATGCGCATGCACCGGCAACAACTCGACTGCGGTCACGCCTAGTTTCTTTAGATAATCGATCGCCGCCGTGCTCCCGAGCCCGGCATAAGTGCCGCGCAAACTCTCCGGAATGTCCGGGCACAATTTGGTGAAGCCCTTTACGTGCACTTCGTAAAGCGACGATTCCGCGAGTGGAATACCGAGCCGTTTGTCATCGCGCCAATCAAACGCGTTGTCGATCACGACCGACTTCGGCATGCCACACGCGTCGTCGCGAAAATCGCGCGCCATGTCTTCGAGTTTATCGCCCACCACGTAGCCGAACATTTCATCGGACCAAGTCACGTTGCCCGCGATCGCCTTTGAATAGGGATCGAGCAGTAGCTTCGAACTGTTAAAACGCAGTCCGCGTTCCGGATCGTACGGACCCGAAACGCGAAATCCATAGAGCTGTCCCGGTCGCGCATCCGGCAAAAAGACGTGCCACACCTGGTCGGTGTGTTCCTTCATCGGGATGCGAATGTTTTCCTGGCGCGCGTCCAGATTATCGAACAGGCAAAGATCGACACTCGTCGCCATCTCGGAAAAGAGCGTAAAGTTCACGCCATTGCCGAGCCAGGTCGCGCCGAGCGGATAGGGATAACCGAGCCAGATTTTTACCGGAGTCATAAAACGGAAGCGTTTCCTATCAGCTAGCCGCGTAAGATTCGCAACGGATTAAGGTTCGTTTACAATTGCGATCGATTGAAAGCCGCGTTGCTCGTTTTCATCTCGCTGCTTGTTGCCGGAGCGATTCTGTTTGCGCACCATCATTGGAGTTCGTTGCCGGCCAGCACGCAGATTGATCGCATCGTCGTCGAAAAGTCGGCCAGGAGATTGTCGATCTTTCGCGACGGAAAAATGCTAAAGACTTACCGCGTCGCGCTCGGAAGAAATCCGACTGGTCCGAAAGAAAAGGAAGGCGACGTGAAAACTCCGGAAGGCACTTATAAGATCGATAATCGCAATCCGAACAGCGCATTTCATCTCGCCTTGCACATTTCCTATCCATCCGAAGAAGATAATGCGCGCGCGGCCGCCCGCGGAGTTACTGCCGGTTACGACATTATGATTCACGGCATTCGCAATGGCATGGGTTGGATCGGTTCATTCCACCGCTGCAAAGATTGGACGGCTGGCTGCGTTGCTCTGACCGACGCCGAGATCGAGGAACTTTGGCGAATCACTCCCGTTGAAACAGTTGTCGATCTTCGCCCCTGATTGCCGCAATGCGCTTGTTTGATCCATCGCTGCTCGGCGCCGTTTACGGTCTTTCCGAAATCGCGCTCGGCCTTCGTCGCCGCTCCGGGCCGCAGACGCAGTCGCGCGATCGTCATTCACTCGCGCTGCTTTGGTTGTCGATCTTGCTCAGCGTCG
>JBDUDM010000086.1:0-7877 GCA_040002925.1 Spartobacteria bacterium
CAGCAGCACACGTTTCACGAAACGAACGTGGTGCAAAATCGCTCGTGCTCCGCGTGTCATCAGGAGCATCGCGGTTCCGCTTCTATGAAATCGGTCGCGAGCGTGCAATGCGCGACTTGCCACAATAATTCGGAAACGATGCAGGCTTCGGCGCAGCGCGGAATGCAACTTCCGCCGACCGCGTTTCATCGACATCCGCAGCCGCCGCAACAGGCCGTGCTCGATTTGCCGCGACCGCCGCAGGGTTACACCAAAACGTTCGCCGCGTTCTGGGGCGACCATCCGGAATTCCAACTCAAGACCGTGAACGCGCGCGATCCCGATGCGCTGCGCTTCAATCATCAACGACACTTTGCGGCCGACATTCCACCGGTGAACGGACAGAAGCTCGATTGCAATTATTGCCACAAGGCGCAATCGGACGGCCGATTTTACACGCGCATTAATTTCGCGGCGAACTGTCAGGCGTGTCATTCGCTTCAGTTCGACGCGCGCAATCCCGACCTCCGCCTTCCACATGGAGATGTCGATCTTGTCCGGACGTTTTTGCGAACCTTGCCAGCGCAATACGCTGATTACGCGCGGATAAAGCGCGGGCTCAGCGGCGAAAGCGAGAATCGAAACTTCGTCGCGCAACAAATTCGCCAGTTGCGCGACCAATTTCATTCCGGTGACGAACTCGAGCGCGCCGTCTTCTTCACGAGCAATCCCTACAAGCCACAGGAAAAAACGGCCGCGACCACCCGCGCTAATTTTACCGGCTGCGCTTTTTGCCACGACGTAAAGCAGGTGCGCAACGCCCGCGCCCGCGATCACAAAACCGATCCTGATGGATCGCTGGATGTTGAAGTCAGATTTTAATCACGCCAAACACGCCAGCGTGAAATGCGATGAATGTCATCACGCGTCGCAGAGTCGCGATACCGCCGATGTGCTTATGCCGACGAAAGCGAATTGCGTGACGTGTCATAGCCCGGCCGGAAAAGTCGCGGCCGAATGCATCACTTGTCACAAATATCACGCACCGCCGATCGCCCAGACGACCGTGGCATCGGCGCCAACGACCTTCCGGGAGATGTTAATCCGCCCCTAACGAGTAGATGTCGATCTTAGCGCGTCGCTCCGGAAGCATTCTGTTGCGCGGTCAAGATTTGCGCGATCGCGTCCCGCAATCGTTCCCAATCTACCGGCTTAACCAAATGCTTGGCGAATCCGGCTGCCTTGCTCGCAGCCACATCCTCGCTTGTCCCGAAACCGCTGATCGCGATGCCGCTGAGTGCATGCGCGGAGCTTAACTCGCGCATGAGATCGAGCCCGCTGCCGTCGGGTAACCCCACATCGCTAATAACGAGATCGAACTTCCGTTTCAAAACCTCTTCGCGCGCACGGGCCAAATCGGCGGCGTGAACGACGGAATAGCCGGCGGCTTCCAGAACTCTCTGCATCACGCGCGCGGTGTCGCTGTGATCTTCGACCAGTAAAATTTCCGCTGGTCCGACTGAGCCGACCTCAAGATCGAGAAGATAAGCGGGGCCTTCCAGCAACGAAGTTTCCATCGCCTGCAAGGTGACGGTGAAGGTCGCGCCTTGTCCGCGCCCCGCGCTCCGCACGCTAATGGTTCCGTGATGCAAATCAATCACACGTTTAGAAATGGCGAGCCCGAGACCGAGGCCGCCATATCGCGTCGTCACGGCGCGGCCGCCTTGTTCGAACGCTTCGAAAATTCGGCTCTGCAATTCCGGCTCGATGCCGATGCCGGAGTCGGTGAATTCAACGATGAGATGATGTCCCTCTTCGCTGCGCGTGGAGATGTCGATCTTGCCGCCGGCCGGCGTAAACTTGACCGCGTTCTTGATCAGGTTCCAAAAGACCTGCTGCAAACGCGCGGCATCCGCCCAGCAATGATGTTCGGTCGCGG
Source organism: Spartobacteria bacterium (assembly GCA_040002925.1). Lineage (GTDB taxonomy): Bacteria > Verrucomicrobiota > Verrucomicrobiia > Chthoniobacterales > UBA10450 > JAJPGZ01. The sequence goes on from JBDUDM010000086.1 coordinate 1,919, forward strand.
TAAATCGCTTCGTCACTTGCAGATTTTTCTGCGACACATCCGAACTCGTTATGCTAAGCGCATGCTCGATCGATGCGTGCACGTCGACCGCATCCTGATGCAATTCGAATTTTCCATGCGCGATGCGGGTAAGATCGAGAAGGTCATCGATCAGGCGCGCCTCCAGCTCGATATTGCGCTGAATCATTTCGAGCTCGGCCGCAAAACGTTCGCCGATTTGCGTCTCGCGCCGCAAAGCCGCCACCGACATCAACACCGGCGTGAGCGGCGTGCGCAATTCGTGCGAAAGCATGGCGAGAAATTGATCTTTCGCGCGGTTCGCTTCTTCGGCGTCGTTCTTGGCGCGTTGCAACGCCATCGCCGCCGTTTTGGATGCGGTGATATCGAGAATGGTTCCGATGAAACGCACCGCGTGGCCTTTGTCATCGAGAATGGCGCGACCTTTCTCCGAAACCCAGCGCTCTTGTCGATCTTCCATCCCGACGATGCGGTATTCGATGTCGTAACGGCCGCGATTACCCGGTTGGAGAACGCCGCGCACGGTGTCGTGAATAATATGTCGATCTTGCGGATGAACGCAGTTGACGTAACTCGCGTAATCGACCTTGGTCCCTGGCGGCAAGCCGAAGATTTCGTTGCAACGTTTCGACCACTGCAATTCGCCGGTCGGCGGATAAAAATCGAACGTCCCGACATCGGCCGCTTCGACCGCGAGCCGCGAGCGTTCTTCGAGCTCCTGTAATTTCCGCTCGTTCTGGCGCAGGAGCGCTTCGCCTTCTTTTCGCTCAGTGATGTCGGCGCGAAAAATTACAATGCCGTCTCGCGCCGGATAAATGCGCGTCTCCAACCATTTTCCCCATGGTTTATAAAACACCTCGAAGTGATCCTGCTCGCGCGTCTCCATCGCGCGTCGGCAGCGGTCGTAGAATTCTCCGCCGACCGCATCCGGGAAAACGTCCCAAATGTTTTTGCCGAGCATTTCCTTCTCCGGCATTCCAGCCAGCTCCGCGACCTTGCTGTTCACGTAGGTGTAACGCCAGTTGCGGTCGAGCGCGGAAAACGCGTCGCTGATGCTGGCCAGAACCGTTTCGCGTTCCGCAATCAGATCGCGCACTTGCCGCTGACGCCGCCGCGCGCGCAACGCCACCTTCACCGCCGCGACGAGCGTGATCGGCCGCAGCGGACGTTCCAGCAAAGTGATGTTGGCGGCTGGCCCGAAAGTCTCGAGCACTTGCACGCTCGCGCGATCGCCGCCGCCGGGCGTGGTCAGAATGATTACTGGAATATCCGACCAGGGCGGCTGTTGCTTGAGCGCTTCAAGAAAACGCGCCAGGTCCGACCTAACGAGCGCTTCTTCCGCGATCAGCAACGCATTGGTCTGCTCGTCGAAACGCTCGGCAAGATCGACAAGGTCCTTGCCGATTTCCGCGCGGATATCTGCTTCGGTCAGAGCGCGGACCGCCAGCTGCGCGACCTGATCTTTCGGCGCAAGCACCAGCACCGCGCTTTCGACATGATCCCCGGCGGGCATTTCGCAATTTATGCGGAGCCAGTGAAAATGAACAGAAAACTTGTGTCACATCGCATTCGGCAGTGGACGTTAGGCATTCGGCGTTGGACGTTTTGCGCGCATGCAAACTCCCGCTTCCCTCGGCTATCGCATGCCGGCGGAATGGGAACCGCATTCCGCGACCTGGCTCTCGTGGCCGCGCCGGGAAGGAATCAGTTTTCCGGATTCGTATGATCGCGTTCTGCCGACGCTGCGCGAAATGGTCGTGGCCCTGATCCAATCCGAACCGGTGTGCATCAACGTTTGCAATGGCGCGCACGAAGCCGAAGCCCGCGCTGCCTTGCACGATGTCGATCTTGCGCGCGTCACTTTTCATACGATCCCGACGAACGAACCGTGGTGTCGCGACCACGGACCGATTTTTCTGACCCGCGATACCGATCCGAAACTTGCGGTGGTGGATTGGGATTACAACGCTTGGGGCGGCAAATATCCGCCGTGCGATCTCGATGAAGTCGTGCCGACCCGCATCGCCGAAGCGCTCAAGCTGCCGGTGTTTTATCCGAAGATGATTTTGGAAGGCGGCTCCATCGACGTGAACGGCAGCGGCGCGTTGCTCACGACCGAAGGCTGTCTTCTCAATAAGAATCGCAATCCCGATTTGAACCGCGAAGAAATCGAAAAGCGTCTGCGAGAAAATCTCGGTGTGCGCGAAATCCGGTGGCTCGGCGAAGGAACGGAAGGTGACGACACCGATGGTCACATCGATAATCTCGCGCGCTTCGTTTCGGAAAAAAGGGTTCTCGCCATCGTCGAGCAGGATCGCAGCAATCCGAACTACGAACCGCTGCAGGAAAATCTGCGACGGCTGCGCGAGATGAAAATTGACATCGTCGAGTTGCCGACAGCGACGCGGGTTGTGCGCGAAGACCTCGTGCTGCCGATGAGCTACGCGAATTTTTACATCGCGAACACCGTAGTGCTCGCGCCGACCTACGCCGACGACAACGACGAAATCTCCATGTCGATCTTGCGCGAAGCGTTCCCAAATCGCGAAGTAATCGGCATCGATTGCCGCGAATTAATCTGGGGACTGGGCGCGTTTCATTGTCTGACTCAGCAGCAGCCGGCTATTTAATCGCGGATACTTCTTTCGCGATCGGTTCCAGCACACGCCAGACATTTTCCGCGAGAATTTTGTGACCGGCGGCGTTCGGGTGAAGGCGATCGGGCAAATTCAAAAGCGGATCGCCGCTGACGCCTTCTAATAGATAAGGCACGAGCGCGGCGTTGTTCTTCGCCGCAAGATCGACATACATCTTTCCGAAGACGTTAATGTAGTCGTCGGCGGAATAGTTAGGCAGTTGCATTCCGCAAATCACGAAACGCACCTGCGGATTCGCGCGCTTCACCCGGTCGAGGATTTCCTGGAGATTGGCGCGAATTTCCGTGACGGGCGTGCCGCGAAAGGCGTCGTTAAGCCCGAGCTCGAGAATGAAGATGTCGATCTTGCGTTTAAGCCGCGGGCCGAGTCGCTCCAATCCAGTCTCGGTGGTGCCGCCGCTTTGGCTGATGTTGCTAACTTCGTAATCCAATCCCGCGGCGCGGAGTTTGGCCACGAGCAACATCGGATACGCTTCGCTCTGCCGCAGCGTGAAGCCCTCGGACAAGCTGTCGCCGAAGACGAGGATGCGTTTCATTTTGGCAGCGGAGGCGGAGTGTCCAGGCAAGATCGACAACAAGATCGCTACGATTAGTGCGCTGACTTGCTTCATTTCCGCAAACGTTCAACGCTCAACGTTCAACGTCCAACGCTGCGAGATTCTGAATTGAACGTTGAGCGTTGAACGTTGAGCGTTTTCCGCTTACGGATGTATCCCTTCAACCCTTCACCTTTTTTCTTATGGCCAACTACGCTATTAACGGTTTCGGACGGATCGGACGCAATGTGCTTCGCGCCATGTCGCAAAAAGAAGTCGAGCGCGTCCGCGCGATCAATGATCTCACTGACACGCACACCCTCGCGCATTTGCTGAAGTGGGATTCGGTCCACGGCAAGTTCGACGGCGAACTCGGCTACGACGATCAAAATATTATCGTGCGCGGTCACAAGATTAAGATTTTGAAAGAACGCGATCCCGGCGCGCTGCCGTGGAAGGATCTCAATGTCGATGTTGTCCTCGAATCGACCGGCTTTTTTACGAGTCGTGACAAAGCGGAGCTGCACATTTCCAAGGGCGGCGCGAAACGCGTGCTGATTAGCGCACCGGCGAAAAATCCCGACGCCACCATTTGCATGGGGATCAACGACGAGATTTACGATTCGGCAAAGCACACTGTCGTCTCAAACGCGAGCTGCACGACCAATTGCCTCGCGCCGCTGGCGAAAGTTTTGCACGACAATTTCGGGGTCGAGCACGGATTCATGAGCACGATCCACAGCTACACCAACGACCAGCGCATTCTCGATTTCCCGCATGAAGATCTGCGGCGCGCGCGCGCGGCGGCGCTCAGCATTATTCCGTCGAGCACGGGCGCGGCCAAGGCAATCGGCGAAGTGATTCCGGACTTGAAAGGCAAATTGAATGGCGGCTCGTTCCGCGTGCCGACGCCAGACGGGTCGGTGACGGATCTCACCGCGGTGCTGGCAGAGGACACGACGGTGGATGCGATCAATGCCGCATTTAAAACCGCTGCGGGCGAAAAGAATTACAAAGGCATTCTTGAGTACACCGATGAGCCACTCGTTTCGCAGGACATCGTGGGCAATCCGCATTCCTGCATTTTCGACAGCAAGCTCACGCTCATGCTTGGGAATCGTTTTGTGAAAGTGGTCGGTTGGTACGACAACGAATGGGGCTACAGCAGTCGCTGCGTGCAGATGATGGAGATGATGTCGAAGTAGCCCCTCGTAATCGTGCTCGTGCTCCTGCTCGTGATCGATTTTGATTAAGGAATGAAAATCTATTTCGATCACGAAAAGCTGGACGTATATCGCGAAGCGATCGATTTCTGCGTCTGGGCGGGCGGCTTTCTCGCTGCGATTTCTGCGAAAGCGGCCGTCAAAGATCAGCTCGATCGCGCGTCAACCAGCATTCCGCTGAACATCGCTGAAGGTAACGGAAAATTTTCCGCGAAAGATCGCGCGCGCTTTCTGGAAATGGCGCGCGGGTCGGCGCTGGAGTGCGCAGCCTGCCTGGATGTTTTGTTGGTCCGCAAGCTCGCAACGGATGAGCAAATTGCTGTCCAGAAAGAAAAGCTGGCAAGGATTGTGCAGATGCTGATCGGGCTGTTGCGAAAGTTTTCGGAGCGAGCGGATGTTTTGCGCGAGGACGCGCCGGCATATCCGGCCGAGCACGATTACGATCACGAGCAGGAGCACGAGTAAAATGGCGAAGCTTTCCATTCGCGATCTCGATGTTCGCGGCCAACGCGTGCTCGTGCGCGTTGATTTCAATGTTCCGATCGAGGAACGCGACGGCGGTAAGATCGACATCTCCGATGACACGCGCATTCGCGAAGCGCTGCCGACAATCAACTATCTGCGCGAGCAAGGCGCGAAAACGATTTTGATGTCGCACTTCGGCCGGCCGAAGGGGCAGCGGGTCGGGAAATATTCGCTGCGCTGGGTAGCGGATCATTTGCATTCGCTCATCGATCAACCGGTTGGCTTTAGTCACGAAACGATCGGCGCGATTCCGGAAGCGATCATCGCGGACATGGAACAGGGCGGCGTGACTTTACTGGAGAACTTGCGCTTTCAACCCGAAGAGGAAGCGAACGATCCGAAGTTTGCCGAAGCGCTGGCGAAGCTCGGCGACGTTTACGTGAACGATGCGTTCGGCGCCGCGCATCGCGCGCACGCTTCCACCGCCGGCATCACCAAATCCGTTAAGCAATCGGCCATGGGATTCCTGATGGAGAAAGAATTGAAGTATCTCTATGAAGAACTCGATCACCCGGCGAAGCCGTTCCTCGTCATTATGGGCGGCGCGAAAGTCTCCGACAAAATCGGCGTGCTCAAGGCTTTGGTGGAAAAGGCGGATACCATTTTAATCGGCGGCGCGATGGCCAACACGTTTTTCCAGGCGCAGGGAATTCCGATCGGTAAGAGCCGCGTGGAAGCAGACAAGACAGATCTCGCGAATGAACTTGTCGATCTTGCGAAGAAGCGCGGGATGAAGTTGATCCTACCGGTGGACGCGCTCGAAGCGCAGGAGATCAAGATCGGCGTCCCAATTCACAACACGCCGCGATTATCGACCAAGTCCGGCATCACCGATGGCTGGCAGGCCGTTGATATCGGCAAGGCGAGCATCGCGCTTTTTAAGGAAGAGATCGCGAAAGCGAAAACGATTTTGTGGAATGGACCGGTCGGCATTTTCGAGATTCCAGATTTTGCCGAAGGAACTTTCGCGATTGCCGAAGCGATGGCCGAGTCGAATGCGA
>JBDUDM010000087.1:0-7852 GCA_040002925.1 Spartobacteria bacterium
CGAAAGAGTTCTAAGAAAAAACCCCTGGGGTGAAAGTGTCCGAAGCGCACGGCATGCTGACGGTGGCTCAACCTAACGAACACGTCTCACGCGGACATCCGGGCGATAGGTGATGCGCACGAGGAGATCGCCCCGGCCGCCGCGAGGTTTCGGCATCCCTTCATTGGGGATGCGAATTATCTCGCCGCGTTTCACTCGCGCTGGAATCGTTACTCGCAACACTCCACCGGTCGGGCGTTCGAGCGTTTCGGTTCCGCCCTGCTGCGCGCGTTGCGAGCTAATGCGGAGATCGCAACGCAGATCGGCGCCGCGAACTTTAAAACGAAAACCCGGCAATGCCTTCACGCGAAGATCGACATAACCGCCTTCGAATGCGCCGACGCGCGGAATGCGGATACGAGCGCCGGGCGCAGTTCCCGTCGGCACATCGACCTGGTAGGTTTCCAGTCCGTTTGCATTCGCGGGATCATTTACCTGCACCTCGACCGAGGTTCCGCAGAGAAGATCTTCGATTCGAAGACGTATCTCTTGCGAAATATTGCGCATGGTCCGCGCGCTCCGTCCCGGCGCCGCGGCTCTGCTGGCTTCATCCAGTTTTCGATCGTAAGCGCGCCGTCGCGCCGGATCGCTCAGGATTTCATGCGCGCGGTTGAGCGCTTGAATTCGCGCGTCCGCCTTGTCCGAGTTTGGATTAACATCGGGATGGAAACGTTTCGCGAGTTGCCGGTAGGCGTCGCGGATTTGAGCGGCGCTACAATCTCGGTCGAGGCCGAGCGTGGTGTAGTGATTCGGTTCCGAAGCGCTCGCCACGACGGGAAAATTCTTAGCGCGGCTGATCGCGCTGGTAAGGAATAATATTGTCCCACTCCTCGGCCGAGGAGCGCGCGACAAAGGCGACGACCGGTTCGGTGTCGCTCATGTTGAAGACTTCATGCGGCACGTCGGGTTTGATGTAGATGAAATCGCCGGATTCGTTTTCCAACACCTGCTTGAGTCCCGGCCCGAACTCGTGGCGCACCTTCCCCTCTATAATATAGAGGATCAGCTCGAAGCCGACATGGATATGGGCATAGGCGACGCCTCCCGGTGGGATGGTCGCGATGTTGGCCGATAATTTTGTGGTGCCGACGTTTTTGGCCGACATGCCCTGCTTATAATGAATGCCATTCCAATCCCGGCGCGCGCCGCCACCACGAATCGTCAAAATTCCATCATGATCTTCGACCGCGCTGAGTTGAACATTGTCCTTATCGTTTTTCATGAGTCGGTGTTTCAAGATATCGGTAGTTTTTCAAATCGGCCAATCTGCGAATAGTAGCGAATGATTAAAGCGAAACTGCCAGCGATTATCGAGCAGCGACGGTTGGAATCGCCGGCGGCAACGCCGCAGGCGCTGGTCTGGCATGATGGTGCTCTCTGGATGGGTTCGCGCGATTTGCGACGACTTTACAAGATCGACATCGAAACGTGGAGCGTTCTCGAGGAAATCGATCCTCCTGGAATTCCCTGGGCGGCGGTCGCCGCGAATGGATCTCTCTGTTTCACTTTGGGTGAAGGCGCGGACGATGATCGCTACGTTTATCGCCACAAGCCCGGCTACGGATTTTCGGAAATGTTCGCCTGTCCGGAATTAACCGGCTCGTATCTGAGTTTCGATGGCGAGCATCTCTACTTGAGTCAGTGGTACAAGCACCGAATCCTCAAACTCGATGAGGAGGGAAACATTCTGCGCAAGATCGACATCGGCGAAGAGATTTGCGGCCACGTTTTTGTCGATGGTTTCCTCTACGTTCTGCGCGGGACGGAGCAGAACGGCGAGAGCTGGCGCATCGCGCGTCTCGATCCACGACAAGAAGTTCCGGAAGTGCAAGACATCGCGACGGTCCCGTTTGCCTGCCGCTCGCTTACGTTCGATGGCGAGAATTTCTGGTCGAGCCATCGCGTGGCCAACGAGATCGTTTGCTACGCGCTTCCGCAGTAATCGTTAGGGCAATTCTGCCACCGGCTCGAAGCCGGCGAACATTTCCTGCGCTTCAGCCAGGCTGTTGAGCGGAACACAATCGCAAAGCGCAAAGAATTTTCCCCACAGCGCCAGCACGTTTGGATTTTTGTGCGCCGCATCGATCGCCTCACGCGATTTCCATTCCGAGACTTCGATAATGGTCCCGTCTTTCGCGCGCATGATGGTCGGCTCGCGATCGCTCACCAGTCCTTCTTTACGCAAAGTAGGAACGCGGCTTCGGACGAGATCGAGCAAGGCGCTTTCCTGGCCCGGCTTCGGGCGGTAAGCGACGATCACGCAAATGCCAGCCATAGGTTCGACGTTAGATGAGCATCGCAGCGCCTTTCAATTCTAAAGTTCCGTTGCAATCCAAGATCAACAGGTGCGGAGCGCTCGTTAACGGGCGATAGTGACGGTCTATGCCGTTTCGTGCTCTCCAACTTTCTCCCCCAATTCTCAAAGCAATCCAGGAGGCTGGCTACACCGAGCCCACTCCCATTCAACTCGCCGCCATTCCTGAAGTGATGGCGGGACGGGACGTGATCGGTATCGCGCAAACAGGAACGGGAAAAACGGCGGCCTTCGTTTTGCCCATCCTAACGAAGCTCTCGGCATCGATGCAGAACGGCCAGCGACGCGGCACGCGCGCGCTGGTGGTTGCGCCGACGCGTGAGCTGGTGGTGCAAATCGAAGAGAACGTGCGCGCGTATGCGCGGCATTTGCCGTTGCGCATGGCCACGGTTTTCGGCGGGGTGAGCGAACGTCCGCAGATCGAAGCGCTACGTTCACATGTCGATCTTGTGGTGGCAACGCCGGGTCGTCTGATCGATTTGATGGGACAACGCGCGGCTAATTTTTCCAACATCGAATTCCTCGTGCTCGATGAAGCGGATCGAATGCTCGACATGGGTTTTCTTCCGCCGATCCGGCAGATCGTGAAAGCGTTGCCGCAGAAACGCCAGACCCTCATGTTCTCCGCGTCGCTTTCGCGCGAGATCGAGAAGTTGACCCACGAGTTCCAACGCTCGCCCAAAATTATCGAGATCGGCCGGAGGGCGAACCCCGCCGAAACGGTCACGCAATTTTGTTATGAAGTTCGGCCGCATCTGAAGCCGGCGTTGCTCCTCCATCTTTTGCGCGATCCGCAATTCGACACCGTTCTTGTTTTCACGCGCACGAAGCACGGGGCCGATCGGATTGCGCGCAAACTCGAAGGCAGCGGAATCAAAACCGGAACGATCCACTCGAATCGCTCGCAGAATCAGCGACTGCGCGCGCTCAAGGATTTTAAATCGGGCGTTGTGCGCGTGCTCGTTGCGACCGACATCGCGGCGCGCGGCATCGATGTCGACGGAATTTCGCACGTGGTCAATTACGACTTCCCGATGCACTCGGAAGATTATGTGCACCGCATCGGTCGCACCGGTCGCGCGCAAGCGATCGGCGATGCAATTAGTTTTATTACCGCGGAAGATCAGGGGCCGCTGCGCTCGCTCGAACGTTTCATCGGTCGCGGCATCGTGCGAAAGCGCGCGGAAGGTTTCGATTACGATGCGCCCGCGCCGCCACGAGACGAACGGGGCAGGGGAGAACCGCGGCATGCGCTGCCGAAGTTGCAGCCGCGCTTACCGGGAAATTCAACGCGCGGCGGTGGTGGGGCGATGCCGCGCAGTAACGGACGGCGTCCAAACCGCTTCTCGTCGAATCGCGGATCTGGCGGGAGATCGCGCGGACGTTGATTATCGCTTCCTAAAATCATGCACAAATCCGCGGCCGTGATTCTTGCTTTTCTCATCGGCGCTTTCTTACTGACGTTCGACGCACACGGCGGCGAACTGAGTTTCACCAGCGACGCGAAGCGCACCCATCTCATCGAACTTTTCACCTCCGAAGGCTGCAGTAGCTGTCCGCCGGCCGAGACGCGATTGGGAAAATGGAAGAACGATGATCGACTTTGGCACGACTTCGTTCCGATCGCGCTTCATGTCGACTATTGGGATCGACTGGGCTGGAAAGATCGCTTTGCCCGGTCCGAATGGACGCGGCGGCAGCAAGCTTACGCCGACCGATGGAGTAGCTCGTCGATCTACACCCCGGAGTTTGTTCTGGATGGTCACGAATGGAAAGATTGGTCCGATCGGCCGCACGGTTCTGCGAACGAAGATGCGGGCGTAATCGAGGTTAGGCCAAAAAACGACGCGGCGTCGGTGAGTTTTCGAGCGGGACCAAACTTCAGCGGCGGCGCGGCGCATGTGGCGTGGCTTGGTTTTAATGTTCTCTCGAATGTGCGCGCGGGAGAAAATTCGGGTCGTTCGCTTCGACATGATTTCGTGGTGCTGCGTCATGCGACGGGTGAACTCAAGCGCGACGCGGATGGATTGTGGACGTGCGAACTGATGTCGAGTCCCGCTCAGGAAGAAGCTACTGCAATCGCGTGCTGGATTGAAAGCGATGGCGTCCCGATTCAAGCAACTGGCGGGTGGCTTTCCGGCGCGGGGAAAAAGTAAAAGAATAATGGAACGTGCCCGGCTCGTGCCTTCGCCAAAGATCGACAATCGATCCGACGACGAGCTCACCCATGGTGCGCGCGAGTTTTACGAGCAAATGCGGCGGCGCCGGACGATTCGCGATTTTTCGGATCGCGAAGTTCCGCGTGACGTGATCGAGAATTGCATTCGGGCGGCGGGGACGGCCCCGAGCGGAGCAAATTTGCAGCCGTGGCATTTCGTCGCCGTGAGCGATCCGAAACTGAAGAGAGAAATCCGTGTCGCCGCGGAAGCGGAGGAAAAAGAATTTTACGAACAACGCGCGCCGAAAGAATGGCTGGCGGCGCTCGCTCCGCTGGGCACCGATTCGCGAAAACCATTTTTGGATATCGCGCCCTGGTTAATCGCGGTGTTCGCGCAACCATTCCGCATCTTGCCCGATAGCACCCGCGCAAAAACATATTACGCGATCGAGTCAGTCGGGATCGCGACGGGTTTGCTGGTCGCGGCCGTGCACGCGTGCGGACTTTCGGCATTGACGCACACGCCGAGTCCGATGGGTTTTTTGAATCGCATCCTCGGTCGTCCGTCGCACGAGAAACCGTTCGTGTTGCTTGTGGTCGGACATGCCGCCAAAGACGCGCTCGTACCGGACATCTCGCGCATGACGCTGGACGAGATCAGTTCGTTTCGTTAAAACGAGACATGGAACGCAGACACATCAAATGGCTGCCGATCGCCGCGGCGGCTTTATTTTTCGCGTATCAATATTTCTCGTCGGAAAAATTTGTGAACCCGGAGACGGGGCGGGCCAGTCACGTCGGCATGTCGACGCAGCAGGAATCCGCGCTTGGTCTGCAAACGTATCAGCAGGTCTTGTCGCAATCACAACCGATCGAATCCGGCGCGGATTTCGAAATCGTGAAACGCGTCGCGAGCCGGCTCGCCAGTGCGACCGGGGCCTCCGGAAAAGGTTTTGAGTGGAAGGCGTCGCTCATTCGCGACAACAAGGTGAATGCGTTTTGTTTGCCGGGCGGAAAAATTGTGGTCTACAGCGGCATCGTTCCCGTAGCGCAAAATGAGGCGGGGCTGGCCACGGTGCTTGGACACGAGATGGCGCATGCGACCTCGCGCCACGGCGCGCAACGCGTCTTGCAACAAAACCTGACGCAAACCGCGATGACCGGCATCGCCGTTTCCTTGTCCGACATGGATTACGACAAGCAACGCGTCGTCATGGGTGCGCTTGGCGCCGGCGCGAAATTTGGTGTGCTCATGCCGTTCGGTCGCAAGCATGAATCGGAAGCGGATGCGATCGGACTCACCTACATGGCGCGGGCTGGTTACGATCCGCAGGAGAGCATCCGTTTTTGGAAGCGAATGGAACAGGCCGGAACGGCGCAGCCGCCGGAATTTCTTTCGACCCATCCATCGCACGGCAGTCGTATCCAGCAACTCGAAGCGTTGATGCCGAAGGCAATCGAAGAATACAATCGCGCGAAACAGCCGCAGTAATCGCAGCTGCGCATTGTCCCTCCCATGCTTCTCCGTCTTTGCGCGATCTGCGCTGGCATTGCGTTAACGAGTTGCGCAAATATGAAAACTTCGGCGTTCGAGCGCGAACATCCGATCTTTGAGCCGACGAAATTCTTTGCCGGCTGCACCAGCTCGTCCGGAGTGATGGAAGGCCGCGGCGGTGCGCCGATGCGGCGCGTGACTACGGAAACTTCGGGAAAGTGGGAAGGTGGGATCTTGCACGTCGAACAGGATATCGTTTCGAGCGGGAGTAAGTCTCAGCATCGCTCATGGAAAATTCGTAAGATCGACAATCACCATTACGAAGCCACCGCGAACGATATTGTCGGAACCGCGCGCGGCGAAGCCTACGGGAACACCTTTCACTGGAGCTTTACGCTCGCGCTTTCGCCGGGCAACCCGCTGGAGAACGTGCGAATGAGCCAGTGGATGTATCTGCAGCCGGATGGAACCACGATGCTGAATCATTCAACCATCCGAAAGTTTGGCATCGTCGTGGCGCAGGTGACCGAGCAATTCCGCCATCGTTAACGAGAGCCGGAATACGCGATCCGGTGTATGAGTAAGGATGTCCGATCCAAGAAACGTCGCTCACGACAAGAAAGTTAAGCAGGAAAAAGAACACCACGAACCGGCGGCCGGCGCCGGCGCAAAACCAAAAAAGGGTCGCGCGAAAAAGGCAGCGGCTGCGGCGGATCAGAACGACGGGGCTGAAACTACCCCGGCGACGCCGGAAGCTCCGAAGATAGAGCATGTTCCCGCCGATCTCGAGAAATCGGTCGCTGTCCTCTCGAAACTCAAAGACATGGAATTCCACTCGCGCGCGAACATCGAGACGCTGGCTGGATTGACCCTAACGATCGAAGACGAGCTCAAACAAAAAGAGTTCGCGGAAGCGATCGGAGCCGTTTATTCCGCGCAGGATGCTTTCCAAACTAAAATCGCAGCGTTGATCGAGAGATACGGAGCGAAGTGCGAAAGTTTGAAGGAAACGGCTTAAGCGTCACCAATGACTGCAGCCGCGCATGACCGCGAGCAGAATTAATGTGCCGATGACAGAAACGGCGAGCGAACCGATGCAGCCGAGCCGATTGGAAAAGAAAGCGAACATTGCCATCAGTGATCGCATGCGCATTCGGACGCGGATGTTACAAAGCGGGAATTAAATTGTAGGTTCGAGTCGATGCGCATCAGCGAAATGAATTGGGGGATGGTCGAGGAATATTTGAAGCGGGACGACCGCGCCGTCCTGCCGCTCGGGAGCACGGAGCAGCACGCTTACCTGAGCCTGAGCGTCGATAGCATTTTGTCGGAACGGCTCGCGGTCGAAGCGGCGGAGCCGATCGGCGTTCCGGTGTTTCCCGTCCTGCCTTACGGGATCACGCCGTACTTTCGCGCGTTTCCCGGAACGATCACGCTGCGCGTGGAAACGTACATGTCGATCTTGCGGGATATTCTCGATGCTATGGCAGAGCAGGGGTTTAAGCGGATCCTGATCGTGAATGGTCACGGAGGTAATACGCCGGCACAGGGACTCGTCGGCGAATGGATGGCGGATCATCCCGGGGTGCGGATCAAGTTTCACAATTGGTGGAACGCGCCGAAAACTTGGGCGCAAGTGCAGGCGGTTGATCCGGTCGCATCGCACGCTTCCTGGATGGAGAATTTTCCGTCGACCCGTCTCGCTAAGATCGACATGCCATCTTCGCCGAAGCCGATGAGCGATCTCGATCACGTCCGGCAGCTCGACCCGAAATCATTGCGCGAATATTTGCAGGACGGGAACTATGGCGGCCGTTACCAACGCGACGACGGCGAGATGTTGGAA
>JBDUDM010000020.1:0-25623 GCA_040002925.1 Spartobacteria bacterium
ACCGACTACAATCCGAACCTCGACCTTGTCGATCTTGTCCAAAGCACCAGCGAAGGCGGGACCGTCCTCGGCAGTTTTGACAAATACATCGGCAGCGATCACGCCTGGGGTGGCGGAGTTGACGCGAAATATTTCTTCCACCGCTACTTCGGCGTCGGTGTAGAAGGATTTATCCTCAACGGCCACCGGACCGGTTTTGACATTTCCGAAGATCCAACCATTCCCGTGTTTCCGCGTGAACGCACAGAGGAGAACCGCGCCATCGGCGCAGTGCTCGGGACCTTCACCTTGCGCTATTCAATGGCCTGCACCCGTTTCGCGCCGTATGCGTTCGGTGGAGTCGGCGCCATCTTCGGAGGCGGCGAAAGCGACACCCTCATTACCCATGGGCCGCCCGATGCATTCTCCGTCGTCGCGCGCACGCGCCATTATGACGGTGAGGCGAAACTAATCGGGCATTTCGGCTTCGGACTCGAGACTCGCATCACGCGAAACATCGGTTGGACTAACGACGTTAGCTGGGGCGTCATCGACGGACCGAAAAACAATTTCACCATGATCCGGTCCGGCCTCACCTTCGCGTTCTAAGATCGACAATCGCATTCGCGGCCGATATCGTTCCCCTCGGAAAGGAGAGCTCGAGGTGAAGACCAAAGTATCGATCGAATATTGCGTTGTTTGAAACTACACGCCGAAGGCCGTCAGTTTGGCGACCAAAATTCTGGAACTCGGCGATCGCATCGCCTCGCTCACCCTCATTCCGTCCGGGGGCGGCGCGTTCGAGATTCGCGCTAATGAAAAGCTCATCCATTCCAAACTCGAGTCCGGCGACTGGCCGGATTTCGACGCCGTCGTCACCGCGATCAAAAAAGCGAAGTAATTCGCTTCGCTCTCCTTCTGTAATTCAGCGTTGTGCGTTCAACGTTGAACGTTGGACGTTTTCTTCTTCCCGGAGAGTGAAGGGTGCCTGGTGGTCCTCGCGGTCTTCAAAACCGCTGTCGGTCGGCAACGGCCGGGGTAGGTTCGATTCCTATCCTCTCCGCCAATCAAACATTAAACATCTGGAAGGAGGTGGCCTAACTAATGTCGCGCGAACAAATCCGTAAACTCACTTCGCTCTCATCCTCCGCCGGGTGAGCTTCCAAATTGAGCCAACAAGCTCTGCGGCAAGTTTTGCCGCAGCCTCCTACTTCGCTCGGCACCAAGGTGCTGGTGAACTCAACCACATTCGATGACGCCGGCGTTTACCGGTTAGATCGACATCGTGCCCTCGTGCAGACGGTCGATTTCTTCACGCCCATCGTGAACGATCCCTTTTCCTACGGCCAAATCGCCGCCGCCAATTCGCTCTCCGACATTTTTGCGATGGGCGCGCGTCCAATCACTGCGCTCAACATCATCGGCTTCCCCACCGATCTCCTTCCACCACGTACCATCACCGCGATTTTGCGCGGAGGCATGGCCAAGGCCGGCGAAGTCGATTGCCCTATCATCGGCGGCCATTCCATTCGCAATCCGGAACCGATTTACGGCCTCGCCGTCACCGGCATTGTCGATCTTCGCTACATGACGACAAACGCGAACGCCAAACCGGGCGACGTGCTCGTGCTTACCAAACCACTCGGCACCGGCATTGCCACCACCGCGATCAAGCGCGAGCTCGGTTCGCGCACGCTCGAGAGAAAAGTCATCACGCTGATGTCGCAGGTAAATTCTGTCGGCGCTGATTTGGCTGAAAAGGGATTGGTGCGCGCGGCTACCGACATCACCGGCTTCGGATTAATCGGCCACCTTGTTTCGCTTTGTCGCGCGAGTGGTGTCTCCGCCGATATCGATCCCGATGCTGTCCCTGCGCTCAGCTCGGAGATTGTCGATCTTATCAACCAAGACTGCGTGTCGGATGGAACGCGGAAAAATCACAATACCGCGGGCGTGGTCGCAAACTGGGGTCGGGCGACGACGGCTCAACAAATCCTGATGACCGATGCGCAAACCAGCGGCGGCCTGCTCCTTTGCGTGAACGAATCGAAATTACAAAAAGTTTTGCAATTCCTCGAAAAATCCCACACGTCGGCTGCCGCAGTCATCGGGCGACTCGTTTCCGGAGAACGCCGCCCGATTGTATGCATGACAAAATAAAATCGAGATCGCGCCGGCACATTCCCGCCGTCAACACGATCCTCGAGGCGCTCGACACGGTCGATCTTCCGCGGCCAGTAGTTGTCGCCATCATTCGCCGCGAATTAGCGGCGTTGCGCGAGTCCGATAAAATCATCGAATTCGACGACGTGTTCGCGCACGTCATGAAAGCGTTAGATCGACATGTTCGTTTGCGACTTCAACCCGTCATCAACGGCACCGGCGTAATCCTGCACACGAATTTCGGCCGCTCACCGCTGAGTCAATCTGCGCGCGATTCCATCGCGCACGTCGCCGCTAATTACAGCAATCTCGAATTCGATCTCGCGTCCGGTCAGCGTGGAAGTCGCGCGGGTTATCTCGAAAGTAATCTCGCCATTCTTTGCCGCGCCGAAGCCGCCGCCGTGGTGAACAATTGCGCCGCCGCATTGGTTCTCATCGTTCGCCACTTCGTCGCCACGAAACCTGAAGTCATTATTTCCCGCGGCGAATTGGTGCAAATCGGCGGCGGATTTCGCATCGGCGAAATTGTCGAGGCCGCCGGCGCGAAGCTCCGCGAAGTCGGCGCAACCAACAAGACAACGCTGAATGACTACGCGCGCGCGTCAGGCAAAACCACCGCCATGATTCTGCGCGTTCATCGCAGCAACTTTTTCATGGAAGGGTTTGTCGATTCACCTTCGACAACCGAGCTCGCAGCGCTCGCGCGCAAACGACGTGTCCCGTTGATTGTCGATCTTGGTAGCGGTCTGCTCGATCAAATTGAAGCGCTCAGCGAACAGGAAGAGACGCCGGCCGAAACACTCGAAAGCGGCGCCGATCTCGTTTGCTTCAGCGGCGATAAATTGTTCGGCGGTCCGCAAGCCGGCATCATCGTCGGCAAACAACGTTTCGTTAGCGCGCTGAAACGCGATCCATTTTTTCGCGCGCTTCGCTGCGACAAGCTCACGCTCGCCGCGCTGCAAGCGACTGTCGATCTTCACCTCAGCCAAAAGACCGCAGAGATTCCCGCGCTTGCTTTGATCAACGTGTCGAAAGACGAATTGCGGGCACGCGCCGCGAACATCATCACGCGACTGCGTGGACTTCCCGCGCAAATCAGCGTCGGTCGCGGCGTGGTTAAAGCCGGCGGCGGCACATTGCCGCGCGCCGTGATTCCCTCGGTCAGCATCGACATCGAACCCGAGCAATGTTCCGTGCGCGACTTCGCTCTGCGCTTGCGCGGACAAACGCCGCCCGTCATCGGCTATATCGTTAACAGCGCTTTCAAGCTCGATCTCCGCACGATCCTGCCGCACCAGGACGATGCGATTGTCGATGCGATTCGCGCGGGCTGCACCGCCGGCGATTGATGAAACATTTCGTCGTCGCGACTGCCGGTCACGTCGATCACGGCAAAAGCTCTCTCGTTAAAGCGCTCACCGGCACCGACCCGGATCGATTGCCGGAAGAGAAAGCGCGCGCGATCACTATCGATCTTGGCTTCGCCGAACTGAAACTCAGCGAAGAAATTCACATCGCGATTGTCGATGTTCCCGGCCACGAGGATTTCGTCCGCAACATGATCGCCGGAGTCGGCTCGATCGACCTCGCGTTAATGGTCGTCGCCGCGGACGACGGCTGGATGCCGCAAACCGAAGAGCATCTGCAAATTCTCACTTATCTGAATGTCCAACGCGCCGTCGTTGCCCTAACGAAGATCGACATCGGCAACGCCGACGATGTGGCGCTGCAAATCCGCGAACAATTGCGGGACACGCCACTTCACGATTCTCAAATTGTCCCGCTATCCGTCCGCAACAATCTTGGCATCGAAGATTTGAAGCGTTCGTTAGCGACCAGCCTTTCCCAGATCGAGCCGCAACGCGATATCGGCAAGCCGCGCCTCTCCGTCGATCGCGTTTTTACTCTTCATGGAATTGGCACCGTCGTAACCGGAACGTTAACCGGCGGAACTTTGCGGCGCGGCCAGGAGGTTATCGCGCAACCGGGTCACCGGCCGATGCGGATTCGTTCGCTGCAAATCCACGGACAAGATGTCGATCTTGCCCAACCCGGCACGCGCACGGCGATCAACTTACCCGATGTCGATGCGCAATCCGGAATCGCCCGCGGCCATGTCATCACGATTCCCGGCTTCGAAACGACGTCGACGATCGATGTCCTGTTGCAAAAATCTGCGCGGACGCGGACGGCGCGACCGATCAAATCGGGAACGTCCGTATATTTTCATCACGGATCAGCGCGCATCGCCGCCAGGATTATTTTGGCCGGCGACGAAGCTCTTCGCGCCGGCGCGACGGCCAGCGCGCAAATCCGCCTGACCGCGGAAGCGCTCGTATTTGTCGGCGACCATTTCATTATTCGCGATGCGTCGGAGCAACACACGATTGCGGGCGGCGGCGTGCTCACGGTTGACGGTGATGCTAAACATTTCCGCACGCAGGAAAATCTGTCGCCCGCGTATGAAGATGTCGATCTTGCGGTCGCAGCGGAGATTTCACGGCGCGGTCCTCGACGAAGTGAGGAGTTGCTCCGTTGCTCAAACTTCAGCGCGGAGGAAATTTCCGCGGCCGTCCAGCGGCTGCAAAGCAGCGGTAAAATTTTCGTTGGTAACGGAATCGTAGCGGACATCCAAACTTGGGAAGCGCTGCGCGACCGCATCATCAAATTGATCGATGAAGAGCACCACGTGCATCCCGAACGTGTCGGAATGGAACTGAGCGCACTGCCCGCTGAATCTCCGGATGTGTTCGAAGCGTTGCTTGTCGATCTTGCGGCAAGTGGCTTTATCCGCGCTGGCTCGACCATCGCTCGTCGCTCGCATCGGGCCGCGTTGCCCGCTTCGCTCCAGGAAATCGCGGCAACTATTCGAGCCAATCTTGCGGAGAAACCGTTCGACCCGCCGAACCAGAAAGGTAGCGACCCAGAAATGCGTAAGGCGATTCGATTCCTTATTCAATCAGGCGAAGCGGTGGAGCTCGCGACTGACGTCATTATTCGAGAGGACGCTTTTGCGCAGATGAAAAAGAGAACCGTGGATTTTATTTCCGCGCGCGGACCGGCCAGCGTCAGCCAATTGCGGCAAGAGCTCGGAACGTCGCGAAGAATCATTGTTCCGCTGCTCGAGTTACTAGATCGACAAGGTCTCACGCGGCGGAACGGTGATGAGCGCGTGCTAGTTTTGCGGTGATGAAGCGTTCTCGACCAACTCTCGTCTTGGCGTCGTCGGCGAGTGAAGTGTGCGGTGCAGCCGCGGCCTGGTTCGAACGAGTTTTGCCGGACGCGTGGAAACGCGAGTTGCCTTCGCTGGTGGTGGTTCCGACTCGGGGTCAGGCAAACTTTTTCAAGACGCAATTACTGGCCCGAGGCGATTCGCATCTCGGGCTGCATTTTGTCACGCCGGTAAGTTTGCGCGCGTTGCTAGCACGGGATGATTCGACCTCGAGTCCATCGCCCGAGCATTTGCGGCTTCTGCTTGCCATCGCTGGGACGGAATTGGAAGATTCGCCTAACGATCTCGAAGCACTCGCTGCCAAATCGGTGGCGCGTTCGCCCGGACCGCTGCTGCGGACATTAGATCGTCTACAAACCGCGGGCTGGAAGTTTCAGGATCTGGCGATGCCGTCCTTCGCGCCGATCGTGAAACGTTTCCGCGATCTGCTGGAGAAATGTGACTTTGTTCTTCCGGGCGAGATCGATCGACGGCGTTTGCGGCGGTTAAAGGAAACGGAACGGACATTTTCCGATGTTCTCATTACCGGATTCGATGGCGCGCATTGGCCGCATTGGTTTTTGCTTCGCACCGCGGTGGCGCTGGCGGAAAACGCAACCGTGGTGGTGGAAGAACCGCGCGACCTTGCCGATGTCGATCTTTGCTGGATCGGTTCGTGGGAAGAAATTTGCGGCGAAGGACAGCGCGCGACGAAAACTTCGCGCGCAACCGGCGATGCGCTTTTCAGCGAAGCGGAAATGCGCGGCGCGGCGCAAGCGTCCAGTGGTTTTGATTTTCTCATCGGCCTGAACGCCTCAGAGCAGGCGGAAGCAATCACGTGGCAATGCGTTCGTTATTTGGCGGAAGAAAAATGCACGCGGCTTGGCGTGATTTTTCCCGGCGGCGGCGCATTGCCGCGTCTCGTCGCTGACGCTCTGGCCAAGATCGACATCGAGCATAACGACGGCTTGGCGCATTTCGTTCCGGGAATATTCGAATCGGCGGAATGGCAGAGCTGGCTCGAATTGCAACGCGCGCCCCGCCTCAATTCCTTCCTCCGTTTTCTAAACGCGCTGCGCGATCCCGCTCTTCTCCCACCAAATCTAAGCCGACCACTTTTCGAAAAAATTCTGCGCGGCAGTTACAGCGAAGTCTTGCTCGATGATCTCGAAGTCCTGCGCGCGTTCTGCGCCGCGCAGTCCGACGAAAAGTTTCAACTGGTCGCCGAAGCGCTCGGGGCGCTTCCATTTCTTCCGCCGCGCGACACCCTCGCGCAGTTCCTCGAGCGAACGCATGCGGCGCTCACGTATCTCGGTTGGAAACAGCACGCATTCGAAATCGCAAACGTCAGCCGTGATTGGCCGCAACGCTTTGATGCGCAATTTTCCCGCGCGCTATTCCTGCGCTGGCTCGAAGAAGCCGCCCCCACTTTCGGCGCCGCGCGCGCGGCTGCGGGCGATCATCCATACGCGCGCGTGCAATTGCTCACCGTCGCGCAAGCGCAAAATCAGGAATGGTCGCACCTGATTTTTGCCGGTTGGAACGAAGGCGCATGGCCGCCGCCCCTCGGCGCGGAGTTTGCGCGCGAGGAAGAGATCCGCGCCTTCAATCGCGGCGTGCAGAAGTTGAACCAACGCGCCGCGCGCCAGGGCAGCCAGGGTGAAGGGCACACCAGCGTGCGCGAGGACCATTCGCTTTATCTCGGGCCGACCGAGCAGCGCGCCATCGCGTTGCGACAGTTCGATGCGCTCCTCGAATCGGCCGGTGCAGGCGTAACGCTCGCCGCCAGTTTGGTGCAGGAAGATGCGCCCGAGCGTTTCTGGAGTCCGAGCGAATGTTTTACGCAGCTTTATTTCAAAACAACCCGCGAACCGCTCACGCAATTCGCCCTCAAGAATTTGCAACGCGCGACGGCGCGATGGGTTGATGAAGCCCGGCGGTTAACGCAGACATCCGAGCCGGCGCGCGTGGACGCGCAGCCGACGTTGGTCGCGTTCAAGGCGCGTCGCGACTCGTCGAAGCCCTCGGGCGAATACAATTTTTCACTTCGGCCTAACGAGAGCTATCGGCCGGTACCGATTCTGAGCGTGAGCGATCTTCAACGGATGGTTTCATCGCCCGCCATTATCTGGATGAAACATTATCTTGGCGTGGAAGCGGCGGATGACGTTTCGAACCCGTGGGCCGCGACGAGCGGCCAATGGGTTCATCGATGGCTGGCCAGCATTGTCGAATCAAAGACCGGTGAGATTTTCGCGGCGTTTCCTTCGTCGGCAAAGATCGACAATTGCATTCGCGCTTCGGCTGATGAAAGGCGCGCGACGCTGCAGCAATTTTGCGACTCGTTGGGAAGACCTGTGCCCGATTGGTGGAACTCCGGCTGGTTGAACGCGCGTTATCTGGCAAGGCATCTCGGAGAAAAGATCGCGAGCGCTGAAGGCTGGAGTTGGATGGCGGCGGAGGTTCCGATCGGTCGCGAACGCACTGTCAAAATAGCCGACAAGGTGCAGTTGCAATTGCGTGGGCAGATTGATTTGGTTCTTGCGCAAGATGACGCCGCCGATTTTGCCGGTCAGAAAATTTGGATCGTCGATTACAAAACCGGATCGACCCAGGCGCTGAGATCTTCCGATCTGCACGACAGTCTGGTCAAAGGCACCACGCTTCAACTCGGATTGTATTCGCTCGCGCTGCGCGAGCTTGGCGCCGCGGAAGTGAGCGTGAGCATTCTCTCACTCGTGGTGAAAAACGTGGCGCCGCAATTGACCGTGGCCGATCTCGCACCGCACACGAATATCTTTGTCGATCTTGCGGAGATGCAGCGCACCGGCGTGTTCGGGATGAAAGGCGAAATTCGGCCGGCGTTTGGCTACAGCGCGGCTTATCCGCTCGCGACGCTGCCGATCGACGCAGACATTTTGGAAGACAAATGGGCGCTCACGCATCCAAACCTCGTTCTCGAAAAAGAGGAGTTGGAAATATGGTGAGCGCTAGCGACGAATCCGCCCGCGCGCGTTTCGCCAGCGAGCTCGATCGAAATTTCTCGGTCGTCGCGTCGGCCGGTTCGGGCAAGACGACTGCGATCACCCAGCGCGTGCTGTCGATCGCGCGATCGGCCAACGCGGCAAACATCTTGCCCCGACTGGTCGTCGTCACTTTCGCGAACCGCGCCGCGGACGAAATGCAGCAGCGCACTCGACAAATCATCCTCGAAGAGAATTTGGGAACAGAAGTGCAGACCGCATTCAACCGCGCCTTCTTCGGCACGATCCACTCCTTCTGTATGAAGTTGCTGACCGACTTCGGCCATTACCTTGGCTTGCCCGCGCCGCTCGAATTACTTAGCGATGAGGACGATCTCTGGCAGGAATTCGTGCAAAGCCGGGCGCGGATCGGGCACTCGTTAGGTGAGAAAGACCGCGCGAAGCTTTTGCGTTTGGTCCAGGTACGCGATCTGATGGAGTTGGCGCGGCGTGCCGGTTCGGCGATTTTGCCCGTGGTGAATTTGTCGGCGTGCCCGACGCTCGATTTCGCGGACGTTTATGCGCAGTGCGACCGACGCGGCTCGGACACGATCAGCAAGTCGCAGGTGGAATTACGCGAATGGGAAAAACGTTTCGCCGGCGACTGGGAATATCTGCGCTGGCCGGTTTGCTTCAGCCTGTCGGGAAATTTTACCGAACTTTGGCGGCAACGATTTTCGCCTTTGCGAAAATGGGTCAGCGACGCTGCCACCTGCGTGGCCGCGGAAGTGCAACGCGATTATCGCGACTTCCGTCTCGAGCGCGGGCTTGTCACTTACGGCGACCAAATCGCGCTCGCGAAAGAATTACTCGAGCATCCGATCGCCGCCGAGCGCATTCGCGAGCAGAATCTCTGCGTTATTCTCGATGAAGCGCAGGATACGGAGCCGGCGCAATTTTCCGTGCTGCTCGAATTGACCCGACCGCCGGAAGCGACGGGCGATTGGTTACAAGATCGACATCTACCTCCGCGGGCGGGCCATTTCTGCATGGTCGGCGATTTCCAGCAATCAATTTACCGCGAGCGCGCCGATCTCCGTCATTACCAAGCGGTGCACGATGCGCTCGTTAGCGACCCCAGCGGCGACGCGCTGACGTTCTCGGTCACCTTCCGACTCGACGAAAAGCAGCTCAAGTTCGTGAATGAAACTTTCCGCGAAATCTTAAATGACAAAGAGGGGCAAGTGCGATTCGTGGAATTGCATCCGCGTCCGGAAATTCTTCCCGGAAAAGTGATTCGCGTCCCGCTTGGGAAAGAATTGCTGCCGGAAGGGAAGAAGCTGAAGGATTATCAAAAGGCGCGGATCGAGGCCGAGTATCTGGCGAGATGGATTAAGGACGCCGGCGTGAAAAAACTTTCTGCCGATTCCTGGCGCGAAGTGGCGATTCTTTGTCCGCGTAAAGCCTGGCTGCAAACGATGGCGGCGGCATTACGCCATGTCGATCTTCCGGTAGCCATTCAATCCGAGCGCGATGTGAAAGGCGACAGTCCGGCCTACGCCTGGCTGACTGCGCTTTGCACGATTATTACCGACCCGCTTAACGCCTACGAAATCGTCGGCGTGCTCCGAGAGATTTTCGGCGTGTCCGATCATGACCTCGCGGTTTTTTCCGAAGGCCAAAAAACACGCTTTCGCATCGACGAAGAGTTATTAGTAACTGGAAAGATTTCGTCGCAATTGCGCACGCTCGCGCAAATTCGCCAGCGCAATGAAGGGCTGGCGCTCTTCGATTCTGTCGCGTTGATCGTGAAGGAAACACAATTGCGCGAGCGTTTACTCCTTCTACCCGCGAATGAATTCGGCGATCTCGCGCGTGAACTTGAGGCTTTGCTCGCGCAAGCAGCGGACGCGGAAGCGAACGGAATGATTCTGGCGGAATTCGCCGAGCGTTTGCGCGACGATTTCAAGACGCCGCGCGCCTTTCGTTTTTCCGCGGACGACAATGCGATTCAGCTCATTACTTCGCACAAAGCGAAAGGCTCCGAATGGCAGGCGGTCATCGTTCCATTTCTTGCACGCGATTTGCGCCCGCCTTATCCGCCGTATCCGCATTTCGTGAGATCGCCGGAGAAGGGCGAGCTCTTCATCGCGCTTGGGAAAGAAGATAAATCGAAAGAGCTGAAAGAGGCCGTTGAACGAGCGCAAATGCAGGAACTTGAGCGTCTTCTCTACGTCGCGACGACGCGGGCGCGGCGCACGCTGGTGCTCGCGCTCGACCAGGAAATATTTTCAAACGCGGAAGGCAAACTTCCGAAAACTGCGCAACTGCGCCGGCTGGTGCGAGGAGCGGACGTTTACCAAAACGAATTTGACGCTCACAGCAGCACGATTGAAGACGAGAAAATTTCTGAAACGGTCCCGCCAGCGCCACAAAAAAGCATAGCGAAGATCGACAAGGTGGATTCGGGCGAGCTCAAACGCGCCACGAAGCGCGCCGCTCAATTCGTGCGAAAGTTCACGCCGAGCGCGCTCGACGGAGAGATTCCAATAGAATTATCGGGGCGAACGCGCCTCGACAACCCGGCGACGCTTTATGGCCGCTGGTGGCACAAATTTTTTGAGCGGCTCGACTGGAAAAGCGGAAGTGCGGCCGCACAGAAGTTATTCGACGAGCAACTGGCAACTTCACCAAACCCCAGAGCGGCGACGAAAGATTGGAATGCGACGCGGCAGACATTATTCGGCGACGCCACCATCGCGCGTTTTCTGGCACGGAAAGATGCGCAATTTCATCGCGAGTTTCCGTTCTCCTGGCGCAGGAAGAACCACACCGCGCTCGAAGGCTTCATTGATTCAATCATGATCGATCGTGAGGCGTGCGAATGTTTGCTGATCGATTGGAAGACGAACGCTGTTTCGTCAGGCGAAGTGGAAACACTTCGGTCGCGTTATCGGCCGCAACTGGCCGCCTATTGGATGGCCGTTACCGAAATCACGCAGCTCGATGTCGCCGCCGGTTTGTTCTCCACCGCGCTCGGTCGTTTCCTTCTCTACGATAAGGCAGAACTGCAGAAGGAATGGGAACGGCTGGAAAAAGTCCCGCCGGCGCAGCTCGATCGCGAAATACAGCCGGACTAGAAAACGAGTTTAATCCTCGCGCTCGCCGCGGATGAATTGTTCGACGCAGCGGTAAGCTTCGTCGTCGGTCATCTGCACCGGCGGATGCTTGGTGAAAAAAGCGGCCGGCGAATGCAGGACGCCGCCGATCCCGCGATCGAGCGCCAATTTGCAACAGCGGATGGCGTCGATGGCGACCCCGGCGGAGTTCGGGGAATCTTCCACCGAAAGTTTTATATCGAGTTCCATCGGCACATCGCCGAAGAGGCGGCCTTCGACGCGGATGAAGCAAATCTTGTTATCGCGCTGCCACGGGACGTAATCGCTCGGACCGATGTGAATGTTTTCGTCGGCCAAACGCTCGCCGATGACCGATTGCACCGCTTCGGTTTTCGAAACTTTTTTCGAGGCGAGCCGGCTCCGGTTCAGCATGTTCAGGAAATCGGTGTTGCCGCCGGTGTTGAGCTGGTAGGTGCGTTCGACTTTCACCCCGCGCTTGCGGAAAAGATCGACAATGGTGCGATGGAGAACGGTGGCGCCCATCTGCGCTTTAATGTCGTCGCCGATGAGCGGCAAATTTTTATCCGCGAATCGCTTGGCCCAGACCGGATCGCTGGCGATAAAGACGGGAATGTTGTTTACGAAAGCGAGCCCGGCCTCAAGCGCGCAGCTCGCGTAAAAGCGGGTCGCTTCTTCGGAACCGACCGGGAGATAATTGAGCAAAATCTCAGCGGCGGAGTCGCGCAATTCACTAACGACCTGTTCGCGGGTGGATTCTTTCTCCATCGGCAAAAACGTGCGTAGAGGATCGTGCTCGCGCATGTGTTCGGCATAGCCGTCGAGAACGCAGCCCATTTTCACGATGGCGCCGGTGCGCTTGATCTTGTCGCAAAAGATTTTGGTGCAGTTCGGTGGGGAGAAGATTGCCTCGCTGACATCGAGCCCGACCTTGCGCCGATCGATGTCGAAAGCGGCGACGACTTCGATGTCGTGCGGCTCGTAGCTGCCGATGCGCCGATGCATCAATCCGACGGTGGCGCCGTTGTTCGAAAAACCGCGATAAAAAGTGATGCCCTGGACGAGGGAACTGGCGCAGTTGCCTACACCGACGATAGCGATACGAATCTTGCTCATGCGTGAATTGACAGGTTACTCAGGCTGGACTGCGACGGGCAAGATGCATCTTGGCATCCTCCGCGCCTGTTCCAGGGAAGCGACCGTTGTATCTGTCCGGTGGCAGAGTGCAAGTATTTACATGGATTTTGATTGAAAAAGTAGCTCCGCCCGAGGACATAAGACGGAATGCGTGCGCAGGAGCTGGGGGTCGTCGGTTGGATCCTGTGCCTTTTAGGTGCGGGACCGGTCTCGGCGGTCACCTCTTACGATATGGAGGAAGCAGTCGCACTGGCGCAAGCGCAGAACCCGGAGATCACGATTGCCCGCAAGAAAGTGGAGGCGGCGCGCGGCGGATTAATCGAGGCGCGCTCTGGTTATTTGCCAGCGGTGGTCTCGACTGGTTTAGCTCGCGAACGCGAGCGGCAATCGGAATCGCGATTGCGCAGTGAGGACTACAACGCTTCGGTCCGGTTAGTCGAGAGTCTCTACACCGGTGGCGCGGTCAGCAGCCAAATGGCCATCGCGCGGCTGATCCTGGAAAAGCAACAACTCGAACTCCAGGCGCTGACTAATCGCGTGTCGATGGATGTCCGCACCGCTTACAACGAGCTGTTATTGAATCGCGCGCGCATCCGCGTCCGTGAGCAATCCGTCGGAGTTTTTCAACAGGAGCTCAAAACGCAACAGGAGCGTCTTGGCGCGGGCACCGTCGGTCAGTTGAATGTGCACCGCGCGGAAGTAGCGCTGGCCAATGAACAGCCCGAACTGGTCGACGCGCAGACGCAGCTGAAAAATTCCTATCTTCGTCTGGGCGAATTGTTCGGGGTCGATTTCGGCGCACGGAGCGTTGGCGCTGTGTTTGAGGTGACCGGGCAGTTGCAATACCGGCCGCGTCATCCCGATTTGAACGAATGTCTCGCGCGCGCCGATGCCGATCGGCCGGAGATAAAGGCGCGGCGAATCGAAATCGAAATCGAAGATCGACAAGCAGATTTGGATCGAAGCGCGCTGCGTCCGCAGGTAGAAGCGTTTTCCGGTTACGAAGTTTACAACGAACGCGATCCGGATGTGGGCCGCGATTTCAACCACGGCTACGTCGTCGGCTTGAATGCGCGTTGGCACATTTTCGATGGATTCGCCACCAAAGGCCGGCTCCAAGCCACGCGCGCGCGGCGCGATGCCGCCGCCGAATCACTGCGCAGCACGCGTCTATCGGTCGCGTCGGAAGTGCGCAGCGCTTTTCTCGATATGCAGCAAGCCGATCAAGTGCTCGCGTCGGAAACTAAAAATGTGCAAACCGCCGACGAATCGCTTGAGATCGCGAAGGGAAATCTCGGCGCTGGGCTCGGAACGCAGCTCGATATTTTGCAGGCCGCATCGGATGTCACGCGCACTCGCACCACGCGGCTCAGCGCGATTTATCAACACAACGTCGCGATCGCGCGCCTCGCCCGTGCCTGTGCCACCACCCCCGACGCACTTGGCTTTGTCGACAAAAGCGCGAAGGCGGCCGCGAAGAAGCGAGAAAATCACGTTGTCGATCTTACCCGGCCGCCGAAAAAGCTGAGCGAACGATGAAACGTTTACTCATCATCATCGGCGTGGTGATTTGCGGCGCCGAACAAAGCGACGCCATCACCCTGGATGCGTTGATGACAAGGACGCTCGCGAACAATCCCGAAATCCAGAAAGCAAAATACGATCTGGAAAAAGCGGCGGGCCGGCGATTGGTTTTTCGCTCGGTCGCTTTGCCGGACGCGATCATCGGTGTCGCCGGCGGTCTGCAAGGCGGTAAACGCGCCGGTGAAAAACCAGTGCAGCCATTCGGTTTTGGATATGGCGGACTCATTCAACCGCTGTTCAACGCGGCCATTCCCGCGTCCGCGAGACGCGGTGACATCGAGATCCTGATCGCGCAACAGCAACTCAACGTTGCCGTCGTTAAGCAACTCCATAGCGCGCGCGTCGCTTTTTACACTGCCATCTACAATCGCGGCCTAACGACATTGCGCGGTGAGCAGCGGGGACGGTTGCAGGAAAATGCCGTTGGTCAGAAAAACCGCTATGAAGCGGGCCTCGCTGAGCGCAGCGCTTTTCTCAGTGCGGAAGTGCAGACCAGCGAGCTCGATTCGCGCGTCGCGGCGGCGGAGCGCGCTTACCGCGGCGCATTATTAAAGCTGACCGAAGCGGTCGGTGACGGTGAAGCGCAGATCGACGCCGAGGGCGAGCTGCATTACGCAAATGTAGATGTCGATCTTGCCAGAAGCGCGGCGGCGGCGACCGAACGTCGGCCGGATTTAAAACTGGCGCGCTTGCTCGTGCGCGCGGCGCATGAAGATCAGCGCATTATCGAAGCGGCCTACTACCCGGCGCTCAATGTCGCGCTCGCGGGTGATTACATTCCGGTCTCCGGCGTACGCCGACAGCAGAGCGAAGGTTCGCCGAAAAAATCCGACGATATTATTTCCTCTGAGTCGCGGACCGGCGGCGCGTACACCTGGCGCGTGATCGATAACGGCAAAGTCGGCGGCGCGGTGGCCAAACAACGCGCGACGCGAGAGGTCAATGAACTGTTGCTTCAAAAAATGGAGCGTGATGTCCCGCGCGATCTCGCTCGAATTAAAAACGATCTCGATGGCATCGCGGCGAATGAGAAGGCGTTGCAAATGGCGTCCGCGGCGGCAGCCGAAAATGCGGAGCGATTACAGCAAAACCTGACTGGCGGTGTTGCCTCGCAACTTGAATTTCGCCTTGGCCAAAATGATCTGCTCGAAACGCGGACGGCATTGTTGAGCCTCGCCTACAAACAACATGTCGATCTTGCGGAATGGGATCGGGCCACCGGCCGGTACCTCCAATTCTTGGACGAGCCCGGGCAAAACGTGCAATAGTTTCGACTCTTGAAGTTGCCTCGAACGAAGAGTTTGCTTTGGGCTGCCGTGCCGGTCGTCGCGCTCGTCGCGGTGATCTGGTATTTGCTTTTGCCCGTCGCCGAAGTCGCGATCGTGCGTCGCGGTACAGCCTACTCAGCCGTTTACGGCACAGTGCGAATCGAGCCAGCGTTTGTCGTGCATGTGCGCGCGCAGAATGCCGGATTCATTCGGTTGGCCGATGAATTTTCCGCCGGCCGCGGTGCGATCGGTAAAGCAGTTAAAAAAGATCAACCACTCGCGACGATCGCCGACGAAACCACGGCGCGACAATTGAAACAGGCGCGCGCGGATTTGCAGGCAGCGACCGAACGGGCGGCGCTACCGTTGCCGTCCGCGGAGTTGCTTAAGACCGCGGAGGATAATGTCCAGCGGCTCGAGAAGCTGGCCGCGCTCAGCAACGTCCCGGCGGTTGAGTATGAGAAAGCGAAGAACGAAGCGAACCGCCTTCGCGGCGCAGTCGAAACGGAACGGATCGAGCGCGACCGGAATCTTGGGACGCTCGAAGAGGCGAGCAAAAAACTCGAAGCGCAGTTGAAGAATTCCGAAATCCGCGCGCCGATCGATGGATTGCTCACGGAGATTAAAACTATCGACGGCGAACTGGTCGGCGAAGGCAACGAGCTTTTCACCGTGTCGTCGCGCAAGAATTACGTCCGCGGAGAAGTGAACGAGGAAGACGTCGGCGCGATCAAACCGGAGATGAAAGCGGCCGTCCGCTTGTTTGCCTATCGAACGCAGCAATTCGCGGCGCGCGTCTCTTCGATTCAACCCGCAGCCGATCCCGAGACGCAGCGTTACACCATCATCCTGCAGTTGGAAAATCCGCCCGATAATTTGATGTCGGGAATGACCGGCGAGATGAACATCATCACTGGCACGCACGAAAATGTGCTGCTTGTTCCGACGCGCGCTCTGCTGGTCGATCAAGCGCTCGTCATTGGCGGTGGGATTGTGCAAAAACGCAGCGTCAAAGTCGGATTTCAAACTTTGGATTTCTCCGAAGCCTTGAAGGGTCTGTCCGAGGGCGATCACGTCGTGCTGGCGGATCAGGATCGATTGCACCCGGGCCGGCCGGCGCGCCAGCGCAAGATCGACATCTTGAAGCTGAGCAAACCGAAGTGACGCCGCCGCTTTACATCGCGATGCGCTTTTTAACGCATCGCAAACGCGCGCTTTTGCTGAGTCTGAGCGGCGTCGTCTTCGGCGTCGCGTTTTTCATTTGCAGCCAGGCGCAAACGCAAGGCTTCACCAAATTCTTCATCGATTCCACGCTCGCGAGTAATGGCGCGCTCGTTTTGCGTTCACGCTTCGAACCGCGGCAGAGCGGATTGCTCGTCGCGGCCAAGAATTCCAAGACGAACGCGGAGCATCGTCAATACTTCGAAGGAATCACCAATGCCTCTGAGGTCATGCGCATCAGCCGCCAATTTACGAATGTGGTCGCGTGTTCGCCGGTGTTGCGCGGCACGCTCAACGCCCGCGCCGGTTTTGAAAATGCCACTGTCGATCTTTTCGGCATCGATCCCGCCCTGCACGTGAAGACGACGGATCTTTCGCGTCAGTTAGTCGAAGGCAATTTTGATGATTTCCGCAACAAACCGAATTCGGTCATTGTCGGATCGAAGCTGGCCTACGCCCTCGACCTCGCCGCGGGAGACAATGTGCAATTGCTTTCGCCCGGCGGCCAATATCGGCGGTTCGCGGTCGCGGCGATCGCGCGCAGCGGTGTCGGCGCGATCGATTCGACGCGTGTTTATTGCCACGCGCGCGTGGCCCAGACGCTTCTGCACAAGCCCTACACCGCGTCGATGATCATCTACAAACTGCGCGATCCAGATCGCGCGCCGGCGTTAGCCGAGCATTTCGAAAATCTTTTCCATCACAACGCGCTCAGCTGGCAGGATCGCGAAGAAGCGAATCTCCAGCTCTTCACGACACTGCAGGTCTCGGCCGCCATCACCGTTTCGCTCATTATTCTCCTGGCTGGTTTTGGAATTTTCAACGTGCTCACCATGTCCGTCCTAACGAAGGTGAAGGAGATCGCGATTCTGCGTTCGATGGGCTATCGCAAGATCGACATCGGCGCGATTTTTCTCTGGCAGGGCGCGCTCATCGCCGCGATCGGCTCTGCGCTCGGCTGTATTTGCGGTGCGCTTCTAACCCTGGCGGTCTCGCGCATTCCCATTCGCGTGCGGGGACTTCTTTACGCCGATCACTTTCTGGTGACGTGGAATTGGATGCATTATTTTGGGGCTACGGTGCTCGCACTCATCGCCGTGTTCATCGCGAGTTATGTCCCGGCAAAACGCGCGGCGAATTTGCCACCGGTTGCGACATTGCGCGGATCAAGCGTATGACGCCGGAAATTTTTCTTAGTTGCCGAAACATCGAACGTTATCTCGGCGACGACGAATCGCGCGTGCACGCCTTGCGCGGTGTTTCACTCGATCTTGAGCCGGGCACCGTTCACGCGGTCGTCGGTCCGTCCGGCTGCGGCAAGAGCACGCTGCTCTACATTCTCGGCCTGCTCGATCAACCGGACAGCGGCACGGTCGAAGTGGAACGCCAACCCGCGTCGCATTTGCCCGACCCGGAATTGTCGCGCAGGCGCAACGAGTTCATCGGCTTCATTTTTCAGTTTCATTTTTTGATGGAAGATTTTAGCGCGGAAGAAAACGTGATGATTCCGATGCGGCGGCTCGGCCGTTTGTCGCCGGAAGAAATGCGCGATCGCGCGGCGGTGCTACTGGATGCGGTCGGCTTGGGCGATAAATTGCAGCGACCGAGTCGCCATCTCTCCGGTGGCGAACAGCAACGCGTAGCCATCGCGCGCGCGCTGGCAAACGATCCGCGCGTCATTCTGGCCGACGAGCCGACCGGAAATCTCGACACCAAAAATTCGCGCCGCGCTTTTGAATTGCTTCAGCGCCTCGTTCAGGAAGGAAATAAGGCGCTTTTCCTGGTGACGCACAATCCGGCGATCGCCGAAGCGTGTGATTGGATCCACGAAATGAAAGACGGCCGCATCGTCAATACTCACGCGCGCGGCCAGACCGTTCCCGCGTCCGGCTGGAGTTGATCGTCCGTGAAAAAGATTTTCATCACCGGCGCGAGCTCAGGGATCGGTCGCGCGATCGTGACGATGTTGGCCGAGCATGGCCACGAAGTGTGGGGCACATCGCGCGATTTGCACCGACTCCCGCAGATGCCGCGGTTCCATCCGCTACATCTCGATCTTGCCGACAACGCTTCGGTGCAACGTTGTTTCGAAACAGGGGTGCGTGAAGCAGAATACTTCGACGTCGTGATCAACAACGCGGGTAGCGGACACTTTGACCCAGCGGAAAATTTGTCGGCGAAAATCATCGCGGATCAGTTTCAAATTCTGCTCTTCGCGCAATTGCAGCTCATGCAGCTGGCGTGGCAAAGCATGAAGCCGCGTCGCCGCGGTCTCATCATTAACGTCAGTTCGCTGGCTTCACGGTTGCCGGTGCCGTTCATGGCTGCCTACAATTCCGCCAAAGCCGCGCTCGCCTCTTTCACAATGTCGATCCAACTCGAGTCATCAGCTTCCGGCATTCACATTGTCGATCTTCAACCGGGCGATATCTGCACCCACTTCAATGAAGTGGTCAGCAAAGATGGGAGCGAGCATAACGAAAAGGTCGCGCGCGCGTGGGCCAAAGTTGATCGCAACATGAAGGACGCGCCGAAACCGGAGTTAGTCGCGCATCGTATCCTGAAATTAATCGAGCAGACAAATCCGCCGCCCCGCATCACTGTCGGCAGCACGTTTCAAGCGATCGTGGCTCCGCTCATCTTCCGATTTCTTCCGCAACGCGTGCGGGTGTGGGGCTTGCGGAATTATTACGGCATATGAATGCCGTCACGGATGCGGTGGTCCTCATGGCCGGCGCCGGATCGCGTTTGCGCGTCGGCGAACACAAAGTGGTGAAACCGCTCGTCCCGCTGCTCGGACGCTCGCTCGTTTCTTACACGCTCGACGCGCTGGCACGCTGCGGCATTAAACGGATTTTTGCCGTAGTCGGTTTCGAGAAAGAAATACTGACGCCGCAGTTGCAAAAGCTTTGTCCGCCCGGAATCGAACTTCGTTTCGTCGAGAATCCGGAATGGAAAAAACAAAATGGCATTTCCGTTCTCGCCGCTGCCAGTCACGTGTCGGGTTCGTTTGTTTTAACAATGGCCGATCATTTGTTCGAACCAGCGATTGTCGATCTTCTCCTTCGTCAGCACATCAACGACGACCTCTTTCTGGCGGTCGATCGTAAGATCGACAAGATCTTCGATATCGCCGACGCGATGAAAGTGAAGACGCGCGGCGATCGCATCATCGCCATCGCAAAAGATTTAACGGAATACGACGCGATCGACACCGGCGTCTTCCTTTGCCCGCCTGTTCTTTTTCGTCATTTGGAATCTGCCAAACAAAATGACGACTGCAGCCTGGCCGACGGCGTCCGTGCAATGGCGGCGGTTGGTCACGCTCGCGCAATCGACATCGGCGCGGGTTGGTGGCAGGACGTGGATACGCCGGAAATGCTCGCCGCGGGCGAGAACCAATTACGATCGCGACTTGGACTTACGGTAAGCGATCGTACTAAGGACGAGGCTGGCGAGCGCAACCGTGGTCCACAGGTGAAGGATCCAATTCGGGCGATCGAATAGTGCGAGCAAAAAGAAAACGAAAATGGCGACATCGCGTTTCGTTGCCTGAAATATTGCGCTAACGAAACCCTCGCCCAGAGCCAGCAGACCGGAGCCCTCAACCATTCCGCGATGGCGCGGGTACAGAGTTTGACCGACCGCAGATGAGGTCGATGCGGATTCGCGCACACCGCGACTGAGAAGGTATTCGCTCGTGCCGATGGCCGCCGCGCAAATGAGCGCTTCACCGGGCCGACGAATACCGATGCCAAGCGCCATGAGGAAAAAAATACTACTGATTAAATCGCAGGTGTTATCGAGCCATTCGCCAAATTTCGATTCGAGATTTCTAGCGCGCGCGATCTCGCCATCGCAGCCATCGAGGATGCTGTAGAGCTGATACATCGCGGTGCCGATGACGATGCTGCCGTAATCGCCGCGCAAAAGAAACGCGCAGGCTAGCATGGGCAGAACGAAGATCGACATCGTCCAAGCGCTCGGATGGATCGACCACTCGAGCAGATAGCGCGTGATATAGCGGGAGATCGGCCGGTTCAAATACCGCGAAACCAATCCATCCTGTGGTTTGCTCATCTCGATATCGCTCGTTGGTAAATCCGATACGTCTTATACCGCACCGCGCCGATCGCTTCCAGAAAACGATTGATCATGAAATTGTCCTCCAGCGTCATGCTCAGCTCACCGGGCATGCCGCGTTTGTGCGCCACTTCCATCACCTGCAAGACCAGTCGCTCCGCTACGCCAGCGCGGCGATATTGTTCGGTCACACCGAGCGCGAAAAACCGCACCGTTTTTATCTTTCGGCGATGATAAAGAAGCTTGAGCAGGCCTAACGGAAACAGCCGGCCGTTGATTTTGCGCAGGGCGACGTTGATGTCCGGAACGCAAATGACGAAGCCGACCGGTTCGTTGTCGATCTTAGCAATCAACGTCATTTTCGCATCGAGCACCGGTTTCATCTCTTTCGCCATGTGCGCCGCTTCTGCTTCCGTGAACGGGACAAAGCCCCAGTTGTTTTTCCACGCCTGATTGAAAACCGCGCGCAGACGCCGGCTTTCTTCCGCCAGATTTTTCAGATTGATGCGATGAATTTTCACATCGCCTTTGTCCGAACGTCGCTTTGCAATCAGGCGTAAGCGACGCATCGGTTCGGGAAAATCCTGAAACCACCATGCATACCAATCTTTTTCTTTGGCGAAGCCGCACTGCTCGATTAACCGTTCGTAGTAAGGCGGGTTATGCGCCGTCAACAGCGTCGGCGGATACTGGAACCCATCGATCAACAATGCGCAGACGTAGTTAGTCGAGTAATCGATCGGTCCAATGACTGCATCACGACCTTTTTGCTGCAGCCAGTTTTCGGCGGCGTCGAAAAGTGCGCGCGCAAGATCGACATCGTCGATGCACTCAAAGAGGCCGAAGCAGCCAACGTTCGTCCCGTGCGCGGCGTTGTAGTTCGGATCGTCGCTCGCCATGATCCGCCCGACGACTTCGCCGTCTTTGCGCGCGAGAAAGAGAGCCGCATCGCCGTGTTGGTAGAAAGGATGCCGCGACCGATCGAGAAATTCTTTGCGCTCAATCAGGAGCGGCGGCACCCACGCCGAATCATTGGCATAGATCCGCCACGGAAATTTGATGAAGGCATCGCGATCCGCGCGCGTACTGACCGGTAAAATTTCGATGCGGGACACGACTCAAGCGCTCACCCGCGCGAGCAAAGATCGACATGCTCTTTCCTGCTGAATGAGGAGCGCTACCAGCAGGATGTTCAAAACGGTCAACTCGATCCAAAAATACCAGGCCGGCTGGTGAATGAGGAAAATCGCGAACAAAAACACCATTCGCGTGTTCGTCATCAGCAATCCCCACCATCTGAACATCGGACGCTGTGAATCTCGGTAGCTCGATTGCAACCAGCTTGGAAGGTTGTCTGCGATTGCGGCACGCAACCGACGCATCGTGGGCAAAAGCATCTCCTGCTCGCGGGTGGCGCTAAGATACAGGGCGAGAAAGAATTTCTTCACCGGCTCGTCTCGCCAACGCAATGGCTGATAGTCCGCCGCGATCGACGATGCCGAATCAAATTCCCGATTCTTACCCGTAAAAAAGAGATAGGCGTTCCGGCAATAATCGGCGGCGGCCGCTTGCAGGGCGTGACTGATCGCAGCCGCCAGCACGAGCAACCAGATTGCAAGCGAGGCGCCTTCTGCACGGCAGCGAAGCGCGAGATGAAGGTAAATGCCGAGGAAGATGAGGTGATCGACAAAGCCGTCGAGAAGTCGGCCGGTGCGACTTTTGCGGTTCGTTAGGCGAGCGAGCTGGCCGTCGGCGTTGTCGAACACGTTGGCCACGACGTGAAATCCGAGCCCGCTCAGATTCGTGAACAGGTCGGAATAATAATACAAATGGCCGGCGATGATTCCGAATGCGCCGCCGATCAGCGTCACCGCCGTGGGCGTCAGCTGAAGTCGCGCGCAGAGCCGCGCCAGCCAAAAACCGATCTTGCGATAGAAGTAAAGATCGGCAATCCCCTCGACGTCGCGGCCCTTGTAGGTCGCTTCGATGGCAGGCGGCGGATGCGAGATGTCTCCGGGCATTGCACTCAGACTCGCTCGTTCGCTCAGGCGTTCTGCAACGCCGCGGGAACGAGCGTGTCCTCGAGAATGTTAAGCGCTTCGTCGAGATCCGCGCGAGTATGGTTCGCCGTGACGCAGGCGCGGAAACAAATGCGATCGTTAGGCACAGCCGGATAATCGACCGGCGCGACCCACAAACCTTTCGCGCGCAGTTCGTGCCCGAGCCGGTACATGCGCTCGCGGTCGCCGATCACGAGCGGCATGATGTACGTTGTCGATCTTCCAGTATCGATGCCGAGTCCGCGCAATTGCGCGTGAAAGTAATCGGCGTTTTCCCAAAGTTGCCTGCGCAACTCCGGCTGCGTCGTGCCGATCTCGAGCGCTTTTATAATTGCTGCCACAACGACCGGCGGCAAAGCGCATGAGTAGACGTAAGAATGCGCGTAAAAGCGCAGGTATTGCAGCGTCTCTTTCGGCCCCGCGACAAATCCCCCGATCGCGCCGAATGCTTTCGAGAACGTCCCGTAGACCAACGGAAAATGATCTTCCACTTTGAATTTCTCAGCTGCACCACGGCCGTGTTCGCCGGTTGCGAGAATGGAGTGCGCTTCGTCGATAAAAACTTTTGCCCCGTACGAATCGGCCACTGCGACCAGCTCAGGCAAATTCCCGAAGTCGCCATCCATCGAATAAATTCCCTCGATGATGACGAGCTGCCGCCGGCCTTGTTGCCGCTTCAACGCGGTATCGAGCGAGGCGGCGTCGTTGTGTTCAAACTTCTCGGTGCGGCACCGCGACAGCACCGCGCCATCGCGCAAACTTAGATGCGAACGATTATCGAGAATCGCCACGTCGCTCTTGCGCAGCAATCCGGAAATGGTGCCGAGGGCGCCGCCGAATCCGCTATTGAAAAGCATGGCATCCTCGCGCCCGAGAAATTTCGCGACGCGGCGTTCGAGTTCGCGGTGAAGATCGGTCATGCCCGAAAGCATGGGCGAGCCGCACGCGCCGAGACCATGCGTCCCCAGCGCTTCGTGCGCGGCGGCGATCACCTCGGGATGATTCGCGAGGCCGAGGTAGTTATAGGAACAGAGATTGATGACGGGGCGCGCGTCGCCGCCGTAATTGATGGTGGTGCGAGCGTCGGCTGTGGCGAGCATCTCGGGCTCGTATAGCTCGACTGCCCATGCGCCTTTGCGCATCCAATCGGTGAAAGTGGGGGGCGCCTGCAGTGGGTCGCCAGTTTCTCCGGCAAGGAAATTACTCAGGCTGTATTTTGCAGGGTCGTCGCTCATTTCCTTATGGCAATTTGTCCGCCGTAGCGGATTTCCATATCGGGGCAGCTATTTTAGGGGCTGCCGCCAATGACGACAAGGCTTTAATCAGCGCCCTATTTTCGGGTTGTCCTGAAGACGTAATCCCAAATCGGTGTGCTTACTCCGTAACCCGAGTGGTCATCCTTATAGTGATGACGCGGGTGGTATTGCTTCAGCCATGCGCCGAGAGGGTTCTTCATCGAGAAATGATGAGTCGCATAATGGATCATGTCGTAGGCGAGATAACCGCAAATGAGACCGGCCCAGACCGCAGGCGCAGCGCCGGCGAAAATCAAAACAAAAAAGCCGAAGAATCCCACGGCCAGGGGAACGCTCACACTCGGCGGCATGACCAGGCGCGAGGCGTCGTTCGGGTAATCGTGGTGCACGCCCATGGACGATAAAATGCAGTTGGCGTCCCAGCGCGTCTTCGGATCATAATGAAAACACTATCGGTGAATCACATAGCGCGCCGATATTCGCGCGCGCCGACCGCTGCGGAGCATTGGGCGGAAAAGATTGGTGCTGAGATTGCAGCGTTGGGACGACGCCTTTGGATACGATCTTGGATAGCGCGATTCCGGCCTAACCAATCGGGCGCATTGACCCCCGCTCAGCCAGTCCGGCGCTGACGATAAAGGGCTGGATCGACCGTGCTCGCCATCGCGGCGACGTCCAGCCGGACATTTAGATAATCCGCGACCGTCTGGGCAACTCCGTTTGGATCCGTCATTAGCTCCCGGTGATTGATCGACATCGAAGTAAACGCGGGTTGGGTTTGCATCCATTCTTCAGCCTGGGCCAGTTGACTCGCAAAAATTTTCGCGAGCACGCTCGGGTCGCCACTGGTTTTCCCCTGGCGCTCAAGCATCGCTTGCTGACTGGCGAGGACCTCCTCAATCGGTCGTTTCATCATGATAACGCGATAGCGATATCGTCCATCCGTCGGAAGTTCCCGGAGCAAAAGGTGGATGATTTTCACGGCCCGGCCCACGGCCTGATCAAGCCAGGATCGATCCGACCGCAAGCGTTTCACGGATTCGAACTCGAAATAGCCGCGCGGATTGCTTTCGTCCGGAGTGCGAACATCGTCGGTGAGAATAGGCATGCCGCCTGCCTTCAGCATCTGCATCATCAGCGACGTTCCCGATCGCGGCAGACCGCTGACGATGATGATGGGCGGAACGCCGCCGTCAGTTTCCACTACTCTTAATTTTATCGAGAACGGGCTTTAGCGACGGATCAATCCTGAGCATCTCCGCCCGCAGAGTTTCTCGAAATTCGCGGACGGCTTTCTTTCGCTTTTCCAATGCGGCCTGAACTATCGGATCCTCTGCCGCTTTCTGCTCCGCCGCTCGCAGTTTGAGTTGCTCTTCTAAGGATAAACTATTGACCGCCGCTTCCCGGAGGCGCTGTTCTCGAACTTGCGCCGGGTCATCCACGTCCTGACTGCGCGCGGTTAAGGCAAGCTGCAGGATTCCCGCGAGGACTAACGTCGCCGTAAATATTTTGGCTTTCATGATGGGATGATAATAAAATGAAACACGGTCTCAAAGTGAGT
>JBDUDM010000088.1:0-7389 GCA_040002925.1 Spartobacteria bacterium
TCTCCGCGTCGATGAGCTGCACATGCACGCGCACTTTGTCGCCCGCTTTGCGCACACTGCCTTCGAGAATATTAGCGACGCCGAGTTGCTTCGCGATATCCGGCAGATGAACGGTTGTGCCTTTGAATCGTTGCGTCGATGTGCGTGAAATAACTTTCAGGTCGGCGATGCGCGACAGGCGCGTCAGGATTTCCTCTTGAATGCCGTCGGCGAAGTAAACATTCGCTTTGTCGTCGCTGAGATTTTCGAACGGCAGAACGGCGATCGATTTTTTTGGCGCAGGCAGAGCGACGATGTCGATCTTGTCAACCTGCTGCAGTCGTTTCGGCAGCTGCGGATTGCCGATTTCATCCGAGTAGAGATTGAAGAGCGCGAGCTTCACGCCGTGTTTCACTTCGCACGTGCCCAAGTCATGCAAGAGCGAACGCCATTGCTCGTATTGCTCGAGATCATCGGCCACGCGCTTCGACAATAAAATGTGACCGGCATCGCCGCAATCCATTACCCGCTGCGCGATGTTGATGCCGGCGCCGGCGACGTTCCCTTGCTCACTCAAGTCGGTCGTTCCCTTCACCGGCCCGCTGTGAACGCCCATGCGCACGCGGAGCTCGGGATGCTTTTTCAATTCGTGCGCGATCTCCAATGCACACTTCACCGGCGCTTCCGGACTAGTCCCAAAAACGAGCGCGCCCCCGTCGCCTGTCGGCAGGCGCATCAGTTTACCTTCCGCCTGCGCCAACCGAAACGTTTCCGCCGCGCGCACGATCTCGCGCAATTTTTCCAGATGTTCGAGCTGCTCGTGCATGAGCAGCTTGGTGTAACCGACGATGTCGATGAACAGAACGTGACCGATCTCGAGTGTGACGTCGGCCATCACTCTTTACGCAGAGCGCGCACTTTAAGCCGGAGCGCATTCAAGCGAATGAATCCGGTCGCGTCGCTTTGGTTATATGTCGATCTTTCCGCTTCCATCGAAGCGATTTGCAGGTCGTAAAGACTCTTTTGGCTCTTACGTCCGGCGATGATGATGTTACCCTTGTAGAGCTTGAGCCTAACGACGCCCGTGACGTCGCGCTGTGTTTCGGTCACGAGCGCTTGCAACGCTTCGCGCTCAGGCGAGAACCAGAAGCCATTGTAAACGAGGGAAGAATATTTTGGAATGAGACTGTCGCGCAGCTGCATCACTTCGCGGTCCATCGTCAACGTTTCCATTTGGCGATGTGCGAAATGGAGAATGGCGCCACCGGGAGTTTCATAAACGCCGCGGCCCTTCATTCCGACAAAGCG
The DNA here is from genome assembly GCA_040002925.1 of Spartobacteria bacterium. GTDB lineage: Bacteria > Verrucomicrobiota > Verrucomicrobiia > Chthoniobacterales > UBA10450 > JAJPGZ01. The sequence continues at coordinate 1,288 of JBDUDM010000088.1, forward strand.
GTTCTCGACGATGTCGATCCTGCCGATGCCGTGTTTACCGCCGAGCTTGTTCAACGTTTGCATGACTTGAAGTGGCGTAAGCGTCCCCGCTTGCGTTTTCTGGGATCGCAAGAGGGACGCTTGCGCCACGTTTACGCAGTTTCCGGCCTCGAACGCAAGATCGACATGTTCGGCTTCGTTAGGCGCGTCTTCCGGCGCGACGCTTAACTTATACATGTCGCGCATCTCCGGCGCGCTCGCGTCGAACCACGGATCTTCCAGCACGCCGCTTTCGAAGCTGATGTGGAGAAGGTTTCGGTCGGTCGAGTAGGACTTCTCTGCGCTCGCTTCGATCGGAATCTTGTTCGCTTTAGCAAACGCAATCATCTCCGCGCGTCCTGGAAATTCTTTACGGAAACGTTCTTCCCGCCACGGCGCGATCACTTCCAACTCCGGCGCGAGCGCCGCGGCCGTGAGTTCGAAACGGACCTGATCGTTCCCCTTCCCCGTCGCGCCGTGCGCGATCGCATCGGCTTTTTCCGCGCGCGCGATCTCGACCATTCGCTTGGCTATGAGCGGGCGCGCAATGCTCGTCCCGAGAAAATATTGATTCTCGTAGATTGCACCGGCCTGAAACATCGGGAAGATGAAATCGCGGGCGAATTCTTCGCGCAGATCTTCGATGACGCATTTTGAAGCGCCGGTCTTTAGCGCTTTTTCCTCCAACCCATCGAGCTCCTCTTCCTGACCGATGTCGGCACAGAAGGCGATAATCTCGGCCTGATAATTATCTTTCAGCCAGCGGAGGATGACCGAAGTGTCGAGCCCACCGGAATATGCCAGGACAATCTTCATTTCCTCACACAAAGAACACTAAGGACACAACGGGCACAGAAAATTAAGCCGTGAGATCAAATTCATTCCGTTGTGGTCGTTGTGTGAGAATTGAAAGATCGACATCTAATCGCCGAAGGAAATCTCGACATCGCGCGCGGTCTGCACCATCTCGCCGTTTGGTGGAACGAGACGCAATCGATTAATCGCGTCGGCGATCGGGACATGACGCACCTGGTAGTTTTGATAGCTGACCATGGATCCAAAATGACCTTCGTTAGCCAACTGTACCGCCTTGACGCCGAAACGCGTACCGAGAATGCGATCGAGCGTGGTCGGCGCGCCGCCGCGTTGCAAATGTCCAAGCACGCACGAGCGCGTTTCTTTGCCGGTGCGCAGCGCGATCTCACGCGCAACAATGTCCCCGATTCCACCTAACCGAAATTCACCGCCGGTCATATCGCGTTTTACCTGTTGGCCGTCTTTCGGCTTCGCGCCTTCCGCGACCACGACCAGCGTTCCAAGAATTCCCCCGGCATCGCGTTCCTTTATGGCGGCAGCGATCTTGTCGTAATCGAACGGAATTTCCGGAATCAAAATGATATCGGCGCCGCCAGCGATGCCGCCGTGCAACGCAATCCAGCCGGCGTGTCGCCCCATCACTTCGACAACCATCACGCGTTTGTGACTGGTTGCGGTGGTGTGTAATCGATCGAGCGCATCCATCACCACATCGACAGCGGAATCAAAACCGAACGTCATCGCGGTTGCCTCGAGATCGTTGTCGATCGTTTTCGGAACGCCGATGCAATTGATGCCCGCTTCCTGCAATTGCAGCGCCGTCGTCATCGAACCGTCGCCGCCGACGATGATGAGCGCTTTGACGTTGAGCTCGTCTAAAACTTTTTTCGCATCGACGATCACTTCCGTCGCCACGACAGCGCGATCGCCCGCGCCGATCTTGGCGATGAAATGCCCGCGATTAGTCGTCCCGATCATGGTGCCGCCGAGGGCCATGATTCCATCGGTCGTTTTGCGATCGAGCAAAGTGTATGCGCCCGGCGGCAACAAGCCTTCGAAGCCATCACGGAACCCGACCACTTCCCAGCCGAGTTTCGCGGCGGCGAGAACGACGCCGCGCAACACGGCATTAAGCCCCGGACAATCCCCACCACTGGTGAGAACGCCGATGCGGGGCTTGGTCTCCACGCGCGGGGCTAAAGAACTTTTTGCGGATCGACCACTCGGCCGGCCGCGGCCCATAGATCGTAAAGTTGCCAGCCGCGCGCGACCAATCCGCCGCCTTCACCAAAACGATTCGTGCTGCCGAGAAGCACTACGATGATGTGGCGCGGAAAAACGCTGGTGTATTGGCCTTGCTGCACGACTTCCGATTCGCGATTAGCCGAGAGAATCAAACACTCGCCCGCGCGCGCAGTGCGACCCGTTTTCACCCCATCGATGCCGCGGGTGCCGACGAGTTCGTTCGTATTGCGCAATAGATAGCTGCGCGTTTTGCCCGCGTGCTGAAATGAAATCTGTCGCTCCTTTTGCGAAACATAAAACCGGAACGATGCCTTGTTCATGGCGTAACGAGTCAGGCGCGCTATGTCTTCCGCGTTTGAGAACGGCATCGGCTTCACGTTCTCGTCGATGCCATGCGGATTCACGAAGCGCGTCTTTAACATCTTCAATTGCATCGCCAGCGCGTTCATCTGGCTAACGAACACATCCACCGGGCCAAGCTTTGTGCCGGCAGCGGGAGCGACGCTGGAAGAGATTGTCGATCCAACATGCGCGGCCAGCGTGAACGCGGCAATGTTGTCCGATTGCACGAGCGCGGCATACATCAGATCGCGCAGCGTAATCGTGTCCCCGGTGCTAAAGCCGATGTTATTTTCGGTAATGCCGACAAACGCCGCCGGCGGAATACTGACGACCTGGCTGAGATCGCCGCTTTTGTGCTCCGCCCAATCCAGCACCACCATCGCCGTCGCCACCTTCGTTAGGCTGCCGACCTGGCGTTTCTGTTTCGGCTCCTGCGCTTCGAGTACGTATCCGGTTTTGGAATCAACAATGATGTACGCCTGCGCGGCCGCGGCCGAGCGAAGACCGGATGCGCCGGCGACCAGCGCGAGAAAACCAGTAAGAATGCGAGGCGAAAACATGCGAGGAATTTGAAACCGCAGCACGTTAATCAGCGGCCTCGCGTTAGCAACCCGCAATCACCGATTCCCGCGCTAACTCCGCGCAAGATCGACAATCAACTTCGCTCGCCCGTGGCGAACGACTTAGTGCAGGTTCGGCGACGAATGCACTGCGTAGCGGTACGGATTCGCGCTCAGCGTAATGTAAATGCGCTCCGCTGCGTTTCGCAGATCGAAGTGCGAGGCTCTGCCTAGTCCGCTTGCCCGCAAAGTTCCATGCCGACCCTGGTGACCGCTGCCACCCGCCATGTCGAATTCATAAACGACGCAGCCTTTATCGACATCAGTGATTTTGACGTGCAGCGACAAGAATGAGCGTCCAGCGCCAAAGGTTCCGAAGAAAAATCGGCCGAGCGGACTGCCACCATCGACCGCGGTAAAATTACCCTCGACCAGCCAGCCGGTCCGGGCCGTTTCGTTGTCTTTCAGAATACGAGCGGGCGCGATGCGCTCCATCTCTTCCTTCAAATTTTGCGCGAATTCCACGGGCGTGAGCGCCTTGCGAATCGGCATTTCGCCATCGCTGGCGGCTTCGTCCCCGGTGAAGATGGCGTTGTCGATGCAGAATTCCCGGATGTATATCGCCTTTGGATCATGCGCGCCGACTCCACAGGTAATCATGTGGACGCCGGTCGACGAGCCATAATCTTTGGCGTCGATGGCCGCACCGCTGCTGCGATCGCAGGTCGCGACGTCGGTCTTGGTGACAACCATATCGGCGCAGGAGCAGAGTAAGATGCTGGAAGCAAGAGCGAGGAAGGATTTCATAATAAGTAATGCTGACCGCACCCGCCCGTTTACCCGGGCAGTGACAAATCTTTGGTCGCTCTTTGATGCAACTCTCGTGCCGTTCCGAATGGAAAAACGGGCGAGAGCTAGCTGGGCGAAACGACGGCCGTTTCGGCGGGGGCGCGCGCCCGGCCGATCAGCGTCCGCATCAGCACGTAAACGATCAGCGCCGACGGGATCGCGAGAAAGAGCGAGCCCACTAGCGCCGGCCAGATCACCCGTTGAATGAACTGCCAGTGGAAATAATCATTGAAGCTCAGGTGCGCGAAGCGAATGCGTTGCGACGGCGGCCGGTGCAACGTCCAGCAGCCGAGTTTGTATTCGGCGAAGTAAATCGCCGGCATGGCGAAGATGGCCACATCGTGCACCGTCACCGCGATCGCGGCCGCGACCTTGTTACATCGACATATCCACGCCACCACGATCGAGAGCAGCGTTTTCACACTGTAGAGCGGAGTGAAACCGAAAAAGATTCCGATGGCCGATCCGAGCGCGACGGAATGAGGCGTGTCGTTAATCGCCATCAACGTCATGTGATGATCGCTCAGCCACTGTTTCGCCTGGGCAAACGAACGCGGGAAGCGCGGACCTTTGCTCCAAGGCGATATTGTCGATCTTTCCTCCACCGCGTGCATCATACGTCAGAACAACTCCGCCGTCTGCGGAGGCGGTGACATGACTTGCTGGAGCGCTTTGCGCAGACGCAACGCCGCCTGCGGCGCGTAATCGAGCGCATTGTTATTGAAGACGACGTGCGTCTCGCGCGCTTTTACGGCCAGCTTTTTAGCGCGCTCGGCTACGCCCGCAATTTCTTTTTCGCTGTAGTTATAATTGAAACGCGCGGCCACCGTCTTCCCGGTGGTGTAAGCTTTGGCGTCCCGCCCATGCAAGCGCAGATACGCGACCTCGGCACTCGTAACCTCATTGAGGTCTGGCGGGATGATCGTGAAATGATCCTCCGCCGGCGCATCGACATTCACAAAAGTCGCTTGCTGCTTCCGCAGAAAATCGATTGTCGATCTTAGCTGGTCGTCCACCACCCAATTGCGATTACGCAGCTCGATCGCCACCGCGTAGCCGCGCAACATCGCCAGCAGATCCCGCAACTCGGCTAACGAATGGTTCCGCGGCGAAAACGCCGGCGAAAGCTGTAACAACAGCACGCCGAGTTTTTTCTCCCTGCGCAAGATCGACATCGAACCGAGGAACATCTTCAGCAAATCCTGCTGGAGATTCGCGGTCGCTCGCACCCGACCCTTCGCGTCGATCTCCGCCACGCGTTGCAAAGCCGGCGGCAACAATTTTGCCGGCGTGGAATGAAAAGAAAAAAGCTGATGAAGCTTCACATCGAAGACGAAGTCATTCGGCGTCGCCGCGCACCAGCGTTCCGCCATCCGCGGTTCCGGCACCGAGTAGAAAGTCGAATTCACTTCCACCATCTCGAAGTGTTCCGCGTACCAACTCAGCCGGTCCCCGGCTTTCATTTTTTTCGGATACCAATGCTCGACAAATCCCGGGTCCGACCAACTGGCCGTGCCGACAAGAATTTTTCCGGCCACAAAAAAGAGAAACGCCGCGAGTCGCGTCTGGAATTGGTTGCGGGGGCGGGATTTGAACCCGCGGCCTTCAGGTTATGAGCCTGACGAGCTACCAGGCTGCTCCACCCCGCGTCTCGGCAGCCACTATGTCGATCTTGTCCGCGGACGCAAACTTTTTAAAAAATGCGATACCAATTCCACCGCAGTGGCATGGAATGTTCTGCAAAAAAACAATATGCGGATCCTGATCGCGGACGACCAAAAGAGTGTCGGCACAACGCTGGCCAGTCTGGTCAGCCATTGTCACCACGAGGTCGTCGAAGTCGTCGGCTCCGGATTAGAGGCAATCCAAGCGTACAATCGGCATCATCCCGACGTCGTCTTGATGGATTACTGGATGTCGAAACTGAACGGCGCTACTGCCTGCCGCAATATCATGGCCAAGGATCCCGCCGCGCGCGTGATTCTGGTTTCCGGTTGGTCGCCGACCAATGATCTGAGCGATTCCGGCGCGATCGCCGTGCTCGCGAAACCGGTGAGTCTCTTGAAACTCGAAGAGGCGTTGAACACGGCCGCGTCGCCGTCGTCTTTAGAGATCGAGCCCGCCGCCGCCTAACCGCGCGCGCCGTCGCCCGGCCGCTCGTCAAAGAAGCACTTGCTGCCCAAGCGCGCGTGCGCAAGATATATCGCGCTCCAATTCGAGCGCGCCAAAGCGATTCCAGAGTAGCTCAGTGGTAGAGCGGTCGGCTGTTAAC
>JBDUDM010000089.1:0-7348 GCA_040002925.1 Spartobacteria bacterium
GATTTTGCCGAAGGAACTTTCGCGATTGCCGAAGCGATGGCCGAGTCGAATGCGACAACAATTATCGGCGGCGGCGATTCCGTGACGGCGGTGAAACAGGCGGGATTGACGAACAAGATGACATTTATCTCCACTGGCGGCGGCGCGTCGCTGGAATTGCTCGAAGGCAAGGAATTGCCCGGGGTCGCGGCGTTAACGAATAAATAAACTCATGCGCAAAAAAATCGTCGCGGCCAATTGGAAGATGAACATGCTCCAAACGGAGTCGGCCGAGTTCGTGCGCTCGTTGCTTCTCGATCTTGGCGACATTCGCGATGTCGATGTGGTCATTGTTCCGCCGTTCACCGCGCTCGCGAAAGTGACGGAAGCGCTCGCGACCACGCAAGATATCAAAGTCGGCGCGCAGAATATGCATTGGGAACGCAGCGGCGCGTTCACCGGAGAAATTTCGGCGGCGATGTTGCGCGATCTCTTTGTGCGCTACGTCGTTCTCGGTCATAGCGAACGTCGTGCGTTATTCGGCGAGACGGACGAAATGGTGAATCGCAAAGTGCGCGCCGCTCATGAAGCGACCTTGCGTCCGATTGTTTGCGTCGGCGAAACGCTCGCTCAGCGCGACGGCGGCGAAGTGGAAAAAGTGTTGTCGACCCAATTGCGCGGCAGTCTGGCTGAGGTCGACGCGAAACAAATGCTTGAAACAGTCATCGCCTACGAGCCCGTCTGGGCGATCGGCACCGGTCGTAACGCCACGCCGGCGCAGGCGCAGGAAGCGCACGCATTCATTCGCACCATCCTGCGCGAATTATCCGACGAAGCGACGGCCGATCGCATGCGCATTCAATACGGCGGCAGCGTTAAGCCAGGCAACGCGCGCGAATTGATGTCGCAACCGGACATCGATGGCGCGCTCGTCGGCGGCGCCAGCCTGGAAGCGCGCAGTTTCGCCGAGATCGTGAAGGCGGCGCGCGAAGAAGATCCCGCGCAATCCGACGGACGATCTACTTCTTGATCTCGAGATACGTGCGCGACTGCACGTGATTAGTTCCCGGTTGGAGCGCTTCGATGCGCATTTGTTTCAGGAACCAGCGATTGTCGATTTTCTGCGCGGAGATCACTTCAAATTTTTTCGCGAGCTGTCCGTTTCCATCGTAACCCTCCAGCCGCATGAGCGCGCCGCTGTTCTTGTCGATCCAAAGCAACACGCTCGAATACTGCGATTGCTTCGACGGAGCGCGTAGTTGCAACTTCCAGCAATTTCGCGTGCGCACATTTTCCTGGCCGATCACATTCGCGTTCGGCCAATAAAGAAACTTCAGCGCGATATCTTCGTAGCTCACATCGGTCCCGCGGATTTTGCGATCGAACTGCGCGACCTTCTGCACGCCTTTCTCCGAAAGTTCATCGAGGCGCGAATCCTCCTCGCCGATTTCTAATTGCAGCGATTCATCCGGGTCCGTGAAAATATAGCGAACCAATCCGCCGCTTTGAATCAGTTGAAATGGAATGACGACGTTGTTTTGGCGAAGCTGACCGCGCAGATCGATCTGTTGCTGCGACTGTTTCATCCGCACCGATTCGAGAATCTCTTTCGCCGACGGCGCCGGCTCGGCCAAGATCGACATGGCGCAACTGAAAATGAAACAGATCGCGATTGGTTTTCGCATCGGATTACGGGAAGCTAGCATTGCCGCGGATGGACCAAACCATATTTCATCTTATCAACGAGCAATGGACGCATCCGGCGCTGGACTTGTTCATGGCCGCGATCAGCAACATCGAGATTTGGCGGCCGTTTTTTATCGTCATCGCGCTGGCGCTAATCATCTGGGGTGGATTTCGCGGACGCGCGTTCGTGTTGTGTTTGATCATCTGCCTGCTCATCACTGAAAACGTCACCAGTCTATTAAAGAACGCGATAGATCGACATCGTCCGAAACAGGTGCAAAGCGTGCGCATGGTCGAACTGCAAAAGGCGACGCCAGAGTTTTTGACTCTCTTTAAGAAAACGGATATTCGCTACTCCGATCAAACCGATCGCCATCGCTCCGGCCCTTCGTTTCCTTCAGGGCACATGTCGAACAACACCGTTATCGCGCTTTGTTGCACGCTGTTTTATCGGCGGCGCGGATGGCCTTATTGGTTTCTCACCTTCGCCATCGGCTATTCGCGAATTTATCTGGGCGCGCATTGGCCGAGTGATATCCTGGCCACGCTTTTCCTCGCGGCCGGTGAAACTCTGCTCCTGCTGGGCGCGCTCGAATTACTCTGGCGGTGGAGCTCGCGAAAATGGGCGCCGAATTTTTATGAGAAACATCCCGGCCTGATTGTCGATCCAACGCCATGACCATGACGCGCGCCATGTGGATTTTTCTGATCGCGCTGACTGCGATTCGATTGTCGATCTTGCCGACGAAGGAACTGGCCGGCGACGAAGCGCATTACAAGATGTGGTCGGAGCGACTCGCTCCCGCGTATTTCAGCAAAGGTCCCGGTGTCGCTTTCGCCATTCGCGCGAGCACCGCGGTATTCGGCGCGAACGAATTCGGCGTGCGTTTCTTCAGTCCGATTTTCGCGGCGGGAACGAGCCTGCTGTTATTTTACTTCGCGCGACGGCTGTTCTGCGCGACAGCCGGATTCTGGGCCGTGCTCGCGCTTAACGTCACCCCGCTTTTCAACGTCGGCGCGTTCGTCATGACGATCGATCCCTTGTCGATCTTCTTTTGGACGGCGGCCATGTTCACCTTCTGGCTCGCGCTCGAAAAAAGCCCGGCGTTTTCCTTTTACTGGCCAATCACCGGCCTGCTCGTCGGCCTCGGATTTCTCTGCAAATACACCAACGCACTCGAGATCTTGTCGATCTTACTCGTGCTTACGTTTGCTCCGCGGCTTCGCCAGGAATTCACCAAGCCGGGATTGTATTGGTTGCTGGCGGTGTTCGCGATTTGCACGCTCCCGCCCGTCATTTGGAATCATCAACACGCGTGGGTCACGCTCACGCATTTGCGCGCGCGCAGCAGTCTCGACGATCAATTCGGCATTCGCCCGCTCGAAGTGCTGAAGTTCATCGGCGAACATTTTCTGTTTTACTCGCCGCTCCTCTTTCTCGGATTGGTTTGGGGCGTAGCCGGCAGCTGGCGTCGTATCAATCAACAACTCAAAGTTCTTTTTCTCTTTTGGTTCGGCGTCCCGGTATTCGTCTTCTATTTGTTGCTGTCGATCAACAAGGTCGCTGCGCCGAATTGGGATGCGCTCGCGTTTCCAAGTCTCGGTTTGCTCGCCGTTTATTTTTGGCGCGAGCGCTTTGATCGACATGTGTGGGTGAAACGCGCGACCGCGATCGCACTCGGCCTCGGCCTATTCATGAGCGTGCTCGCGCTCGATTCCGATTTGATTCGCACCGCTGGTTTTCATTTGCCTCGACGAGATCCGAGTAATCGTTTGCGAGCATGGAAAACCGGGACGGCGTCATTGGAAAAACTTCGCACCGATCTCGAAGCGCAACTCGGCGAAAAACTTTTCCTGATCGCGGACGATCGCGATCGGGCCTCAGAGATCGCGTTTTATTTGCGCGATAAACGGCAGGAGGGTCCGGGACATCCGCCGGTTTACCTGGTCGAATCGCAGGATTTGTCGAACCAGTTTTCTTTCTGGCCGCGCTACGATGAGTTCGTCGATGCGAAGGCAAACCGCCCTCCCGGCGACCCCGATATCTATTCCGAGGAAGGCGGCGTGAATATTTTTGTGGGCCGTAGCGCGTTATTTATCCGTGACGGCGAGCGCGGGAGTCTGGTGCACAACGTCCGCATTGGATTCGAGACGGCCTATCCCGTTGCGATTCTCGAAACGAAACGCTACGGCGAACACATCCGGACCTGGCGCATTTTTCTCTGCCGAAATTATCGAACACTGCCGTTATGAGTTCTCCGCAAGTTTCTGTGGTCGTGCCGGTGTTTAACGAAGAAGAGAACATGTCGATCTTGCAGGCGGAGTTGCGAGCTGCGCTCGACGGCCTCGACTACGAAATCGTCTTTGTCGATGACGGCTCGATCGATCGCACCGCCGAAAAAATTGAAAACGATCCGCGCATTCGTCTGTTGCGCTTCGAGAAAAATGCCGGCCAAAGCGCGGCGACTTACGCTGGAGTGAATGCCGCGCATGGCGCGGTCGTCGTTTTGCTCGACGGCGATTTGCAGAATGATCCGGCCGAAATTCCCAAGCTGCTCGCGGCGCTGAATGAAGATGTCGATCTTGTCTGCGGTTACCGGGCCAAGCGCAAAGACACCGCAGTCAAACGCCTAACGAGCCGGATCGCCAATGCCGTGCGCAGCCGTTTCACCAAAGATGGCGTACGCGATACCGGCTGCGGATTGAAAGCAATGCGCCGCGAATGTGTCGCCGCGCTCGTGCCATTCAAGGGCATGCATCGCTTCGTGCCAGCGTTAGTCAAGGGCGCCGGCTACAAGTTAGTCGAGGTGCCGGTGAATCATCGCCCGCGCCAATTCGGCCAAAGCAAATACGGTCTGGGCAATCGCGCGCTCCGCGCCACCATCGACATGTTCGGCGTGCGCTGGCTCCTCTCGCGACACTTCAGTTACAAGCTGCGGCGGGACTAAGTCTGACGCGACCAGATCGCGCTTGTCATCCGTTACCCTCAAGATAAGCTTTCGCTCCCCAAAAGGCGGCACCGTATGTCATTGGCCAGTCTTCTATCCACCGAGCAGATCATTCCCGAGATGAAAGCGACCGAGCGTTGGCCGGCCATCGTGGAGCTGGTCGATCTGCTTGTGACTCAGACCAAAATAAAACCGGACGATCGCGACACGATTCTTGCCTCGCTCAAACAACGTGAGGAAACGATGAGCACCGGGATCGGATTCGGCATCGCCATTCCGCATTGTTCCTCCGATCGTCTCGAAGAAGTGGTGGCCGCGTTCGGAAGATCGACAAGTGGGATTGAGTTCGACGCGCTCGATAACGCGCCGGTAAAATTCGTTGTCCTCTTCATCGTGCCGAAGAACCAATTTCAAACTCATCTGCGCACGCTCGCTTCCATCGCCAAATTCCTAAACGATCGCTCCGTTCGCGACAGCCTCGCGCAGGCGAAATCGGCCGACGAGATTTCCTCCATCTTTCGCGATCGCTCGCCGAAAGCCTAGATTGTCGCAATCGCGTTCCGCGCGACCCTCGCTTCGCCGAGCGAAGCGGCTACAGTTTTCGCTCAACCGATGGAAACATTTCAGGCACAGCTCGCGCAAAAACTTTCCGACGCATTAGCGGTTGCCGAATTACCAAACGCTGGCGATGTGACGCCGGCGACGGATGCGCGTTTCGGCGATTATCAGAGCAACGCCGCCATGATCCTGGCGAAACAACGCGGAGAAAATCCGCGGAAAATCGCGGAGAAGATTCTCGCACATCTCGATGTCGATCTTCTCGCGGACAAACCCACCGTCGCAGGCGCGGGATTCATTAACTTCACTTTGCGCGCGGAGGCGATCGCGAAACAAGCTGGTGAACTTCTGCGCGACGACCGCCTCGGCGTGGCAAGATCGACATCGCCAAAAAAAATCGTGATCGACTTCGGCTCGCCTAACGTGGCCAAGCCGATGCATGTCGGTCACATTCGCAGCACCGTGCTCGGCGATGCTCTCGCGCGGATCGCCACGTTTCTCGGCCACGATGTCATTCGGGACAATCACATCGGCGATTGGGGCACGCAGTTCGGTATGGTCATCTGGGGCTGGAAACATTTGTTAGATCGACAAGCACTCGCGCGCGATCCGATCGCCGAATTGGTCCGTCTTTACAAAGAAACCAATGAAAGATCGACAAGCGATCCGGCGGTGCGCGATGCGTGTCGTCAGGAATTGGTAAAGCTGCAGGCGAACGACCCCGAGAATTTCTCGATCTGGAAAGAGTGCGTCGACTTGTCGATGAAAGAGTTCGAGCGCGCCTACGAAGTTCTCGACATTCACTACGACGTGCAGCGCGGCGAAAGTTTTTACAACGATCGGCTGCCTGATGTGGTCGAGCGATTGCTCAAATCCGGCATCGCCGAAATCAGCGAAGGCGCGGTCTGCGTTTTCTTTCGCGACATTCCGGAATTAGCGGATAAGCCGGCCATCATTCGCAAAAAGGATGGCGGATTCAATTACGCGACCACCGATGTCGCCACTGTCGATTACCGCATCAATGATTTGAATCGCGACACGATCTGGATCGTGACCGGCGCGCCCCAGCTTTTGCATTTCAAACAGATCTTCGAGATTGCGCGGCGCGAAGGTTACGACACCGATTTCCGGCACATCACGAACGGAAATATTCTCGGCGACGACCGAAAGCTGATGAAAACGCGTTCGGGAGGCAACGTGCCGCTGCGTGATGTTCTCGATGAAGCGATCGAGCGAGCGCGCAAGATCATCGATGAAAAAAATCCCGATCTGAGCGACGCGGACAAGATCGACATCTCACATAAGATCGGCATCGGCGCGGTCAAGTACGCCGATCTTTCGCAGTATCGCATGACCGACTACGTTTTTTCGTGGGACCGCATGTTATCGCTGCAGGGAAACACCGCGCCTTATCTGCAAAATGCTTACGTGCGCGTTCGCTCCATCTTCCGCAAAGCGGGCGAGCCCGGACCCAAGATCGACAAGTTGATTTTGGCGGAGCCAGCGGAAATCAATTTGGCGAAGCGACTGTGTCAGTTCGCCGAGATCGTTCCGCAAGTGTTGAACGATTTTCGGCCGAACATTCTCGCCACCTACCTTTTCGAGCTCGCCAACAGCTTCCACGGTTTTTACGAAGCGTGCCCGGTGCTGAAATCGGAGGAACCGGCACGCGGGTCGCGTCTGGCCATTTGCGAATTGACCGCGCGCGTTTTGCAAACAGGCCTCCAGTTGTTAGGCATTCAAGTGCCGGAACAAATGTAGCGTGTGAAGACTGAGCATCCACGCGTCCCCATCTGCACTTACCGGTTGCAGTTGAATCGGCAATTCACCTTCGCGCAGGCGCGGGAAATCGTTCCTTACTTGCGTAAACTTGGCGTGAGCGACGCCTATTCGTCTCCCTATTTTCAAGCGCGCGCCGACAGTTTACACGGCTACGATATTACCGATCACAATAAGCTGAACGCGGCGATCGGTTCGCGCGAAGAATATGACGCGTGGATCGCGGAGTTGCATGCCCATGAGATGGGACAGGTTCTCGATTTTGTGCCGAATCACATGGGTATCGGCCAGCCGCTGAACACCTGGTGGCAGGACGTGCTCGAGAACGGACCGAGCTCGCCTTACGCAAAATATTTCGACATCGATTGGCAGCCGCTCAAAACCGATCTGCACGACAA
>JBDUDM010000090.1:0-7251 GCA_040002925.1 Spartobacteria bacterium
TTTTCGCCGCAGACGCTCGGCGAATTGAAACGCATCCAACAAGCGGCTTTGAATAGCGACTACGCTTATCGACAGCAGGATGCGCGGAATTATTTTCATTGTCATCACACCGCGGCGGACACGCTCGACAAGATCGTGCCGAAAGAACTGGTGGAAAATTCCGCGGTTGTCGCGGTGACGGCTTACGTTCTGGCGAACATGGAGCAACCGCTCTTTCGTTAGTCCGCAAGATCGACATCTTTACGTGGCGAGCGCGCCGCGTACGTTCCTCGGCCGACCTATGGCCCTGACGGAAAACGAAATCAAGGAAGCGCTCAAAGCGGTGAACTATCCCGGCTTTAATCGCGATATCGTTTCATTCGGTTTAATCAAAGCGGTTAAGATCGACAACGGCGATGTAGAGGTGCAACTCGCGCTCGCGACTAACGACCCGAACATTCCCGCGACGATCAAACGCGATGCCGAAGGAGTTCTGGGCGATATTTCCGGGATTCGCAGCGCGAAAGTTTTGATCGACATCCAGGCGCCAGCCGCCGGTCCGAGCGCTGGTGTCGGCGCGACTAGGATTCCGGGAATCAAGCACGTCATCGCGATCGCGAGTGGGAAGGGCGGCGTCGGCAAGTCGACCGTCGCCGCGAACCTTGCCCTCGCGTTGCAACAGACGGGCATGCGCGTCGGCCTGTGCGATTGCGACATTTACGGCCCGAGTATTTCGCTCATGTTCGGCACGCGCGCGCGCCCGGAGGCGACGGAAGAAAACAAAATCGTTCCGATCGAGCAATACGATCTGAAGCTGATGTCGATGGGATTTCTGCTCGACGATGCTTCGCCGGCGATTTTGCGCGGACCGATGGTCACGCGTTACACCCAACAATTTTTGCGGCAGGTCGAATGGGGCGAGCTCGACTTCCTTGTTCTCGATCTTCCGCCCGGCACCGGCGACATCCAATTGACGATCGTGCAAACGGTCGCGCTGGCCGGGGCGATCATTGTGACTACGCCGCAGGAAGTCGCGCTCATCGATGCCCGCAAAGCCGCCACCATGTTCGAGAAGGTCAACGTGCCGGTCCTCGGGCTCATCGAAAACATGAGTTACTTCATTTGTCCCGCCGACGGAAATCGCTACGACATCTTCGGCAGCGGCGGAGGCGAGCGCGAAGCGAAACGAATCCGGGCGCCGTTGCTCGGCCAAATTCCGATCGACATTCCGACGCGTGAATCAGGCGACCGCGGGATGCCGATTGTGGCGGAAGATCGACAATCACCAGTCACGGCGGAGTTCCACCGCATCGCCGCGCAACTGCGGAAAACACTCGAATAATGACCGCGGCCCGCGGTATGCTAAATAAAGATCGACCATCGCTCGTCGAACCTGGGCCGGCTCGAAGCGGTTGACGGGTTCGAGATTGTATGAAAGAGGATCAGAACATGCCGGTGATGCAACAAGCAGAATCGCAGTTCGTTAAGAACTCGACGCTCTACAAAGAGTTCCTGGCCGAACGCGAAGAGATTTTGAAACACAAGTGGATCGAGAGCGAGAAGGCCGGTAATGACATCGGTTTTGAAAAAGCTTTGCTCGATTGGATTGTGAAACATCGCTCCCATTGGCGAGATCGAAGATTGAAGGAGGCGCGCACCGACAAAGGCGCCTCCTAATTTTTTCGTTCCTTTAACGCGATCCCGCGAGGTCGCCAAGGAATGTAATGCAAGATCGACAACTAACTTCTGCCGGCGCTCCGATTATGGACGCGGCTGCGATTCAACGCGCGCTTCGGCGCGTGGCACACGAAATCATTGAGCGGAATCCCGATCTGAAGTCGGTTGTGCTCGCCGGCATTCCATCGCGCGGCGTCGAGATTGCGCGACGAATCGCCGAGTTCATCCGCGCGATCGACAAGATCGACATCGACACGGGAACCATCGACGTGGCGATGCACCGCGACGACGTCGGGACACGCGCGGAGCTACCGGTGGTGCACGAGTCGAAACTTCCGCTGCCGCTCGAAGGACGCACCATCATCATCGTCGACGATGTCTTGTTTACCGGTCGCACCGTGCGCGCCGCGATGGATGCGATTGGTTCGTTCGGAAGGCCGGCGCGCATTCAGCTCGCGGCTTTGATCGATCGCGGACACCGCGAACTTCCGATTCGAGCCGATTACGTGGGAAAGAATTTGCCGACCGCGCCTGGTGAAAAAGTTCGATTGCGACTCGAACAAACCGACGGAGAACCAGACGCAGTCTGGCTGGTAAAAGAATGAATTGGACCCGCAAGGATTTACTCGGACTGCGCGAACTTTCGGCGGACGAGATCAATTTCATTCTCGAAACTGCGGACGCGTTCAAGCAGGTCGGGACGCGTGAGATAAAGAAAGTTCCGGCGTTGCGCGGCAAAACGCTGGTGAATTTTTTCGTCGAGCCGAGCACGCGCACGCGCACCTCGTTCGAGTTGGCGGCATTCCGATTGAGCGCTGATGTCGTCAATATTTCGGCCGCGACCTCGAGTCTGACCAAAGGCGAGACGTTAAAGGACACAGCGAAGAATTTGGAAGCGTTGCATGCTGACATTCTGGTGTTGCGTCACAGCGCGGCCGGCGCAGCGCAATTTCTGGCGCAGAGATTGAAGGCGAGCGTGATCAATGCTGGCGATGGCGCGCACGAGCATCCCACGCAAGCACTGCTCGATCTTTACACCATTCGCGAAAAGCGGGGCAAGATCGACAATCTCCATGTCGTCATCATCGGCGACATTCTCTTCAGCCGGGTGGCGCGCTCCAATATATTCGGCCTAACGAAGCTTGGCGCGCGCGTCACTTTGGTCGGACCGAGCACGCTCGTCCCGCGCGAGTTCGAGAAACTCGGCGTGACCGTTTCGCACAAGATCGACAATGTTCTTCCCGGCGCCGACGTGGTGAATCTCCTGCGCATTCAGCACGAACGTCAGCGGAAGGAATATTTTCCCGGCACCGGCGAATACACACGTCTCTTCGGCCTAACGAAGGAGCGCGCGAAGATGTTGAAGCCGGATTGTCTGATCATGCACCCCGGTCCGATCAATCGCGGGGTCGAGATCGACAGCGAAGTGGCGGACGGAAATCAAAGCGTGATTCTCGATCAAGTGACCAATGGCCTGGCCGTGCGCATGGCCGTTCTTTATCTATGTGGAGGCATTTCGCCGGCATGAGTTCGACGATTATCCGCAACGGCCGCGTGATCGATCCGGCGAATGGACGCGATGAGATTGTCGATCTTGCGATTGTCGATGGTAGGATTGCGCAAAGTGCAGATGCCAATGCTGAGATCATCGACGCCAGTGGACTCATCGTCGCGCCGGGCTTGATCGACATGCACGTGCATCTGCGCGAACCCGGATTTAGTCACAAGGAGACGATCGGCTCGGGTGCGCGCGCCGCGGCCGCCGGTGGTTTCACCACGATTGTGTGCATGCCAAACACTTCGCCGCCCGCAGATAATCCAAGCACCATCGCGTGGATCAAAGATTGCGCGGCCGAAACCGCGGTGGTGAATGTTTTACCGACGGGCGCGATCTCGAAAAATCTGGAAGGCAGTGAGCTGGCGCCGATCGCTTCGTTAGGCGCGGCCGGAGTGGTTGCGGTGACGGACGATGGCCGGTGCGTGCAAAGCAACGAATTGATGCGTCGCGCTGTGGAATACGCGCGCATGGTTGGTCTGCCGGTGCTCGATCATTGCCAGGATTACAATCTCGTCGCTAACGGTCTCGTTCATGAAGGCTACTGGAGCACTCTGCTTGGGTTACCCGGCTGGCCGAGCGCGGGCGAGGAAGCGATCGTGATGCGTAACATTCTGCTGGCGGAACTTTGCGATCACCACATTCACTGCCAGCACATTAGCGCGGCCGGCAGCGTGCGATTGATTCGCGAGGCGCGCGGACGCGGCGTGAAAATCAGCGGCGAAGTTTGTCCACACCACATTGCGCTGACGGATGAAGCGATTCAAAATTTCGATACGAATTACAAAATGAATCCACCGCTGCGTTCGCAGCAGGATGTCGATGCCATTTTGGAAGGCATCGCCGATGGCACCTTGTCGATCTTAGCTTCCGATCACGCGCCGCACGCGCAGTTTGAAAAGGAAGTAGAGTTCGACGCGGCGCCGTTTGGGATTGTCGGATTGGAAACAGAACTCGGTCTGTTTCTCGATCTGCTCGTGCATAAACATGGCAAGATCGACATCGTCCGTTTGATCGAGATGTACACGGTGGAGCCGGCGAAGTTATTGGCGCTCGACGCTGGAACTTTGTCCGTCGGCGCCGCGGCGGATGTCACCCTGATCGACCCGGACCTAGAATGGACAGTCAAGATCGACAAGTTCGAATCCGCGTCGCGTAACTCGCCCTTCGACGGATGGAAATTAAAAGGCCGCGCGGTGCGGACGATTGTCGACGGGAAAACGGTTTGGAATCTTAACCGCTAGACCCATGGATGTAACTTTCGAGGTGCGCGATGGCCGCGCTTTGACATGAGATGACGTGCTTGACCAGATCGCCGATGGAAATGATCCCGATCACTTTGTCGCCGTCCACCACGGGCAAATGCCGGCAGCGTTTGTCGGTCATGATGCGCAGACATTCGTCCACCGGCTCGTTAGGCGCGATGACGATGGGATTGTCCGACATAATCTCGGCCACCTTGGTTTCACGCGAGCGCTTGCCGCGCAGCATGACTTTTCTGGTGTAATCGCGCTCGGAAATTAGCCCGACCAGTTTGCCCGCTTCCATCACGAGCAACGCCCCGACATTTTTCCCGGCCATCATCTCGACCGCCTCGTAAACCGCCGCGTCCGGCGAGATGGAAAAAACATCGCCGGTCTTTTGATTCAGGATGGCGCTGATGTTTCCGGCTACGTCCATAGATCGACAATCATCTTTCGGAACTTTGCAGAATACGACAACGCGGCGTCTGGTGGCAAGCGCGTCGGTCTTCAGTCATTCCTCGCCGCTTTGAGCTCGGATAATTTTTGTTCGGCGCGGCTGACTTCCGATTTGCGGCCGCTGCCGAGCGCGAGAAGTTTTTGTTGTCGATGTAAATTCGATTCGGCCGCTTCGAGTTCCGCGCGCTCACGATTCGCGGCCGCGCTATGCGCCGTCTCGATGGCGCGCGCCAGATTCGTTTCGGCGTCGGCGAGATCGGTTTTTGGAATCTCGCCCACGGCGACGCGCGGTTCCTGTTCGAGCAGCGTTTCCTTCGCCAGGGTGAGCCGCGCTTCGGCAACGTCGGATTCCAAACGTGCCACGCGCAATATCCGCTGCTCCGCGTCCATTTTCGAGATGACGCCCATTTTAAATAACCGGTCGGCGCCGTTCGCACTTCGCTTCGCGCGCTCGAGTTGCTTCTCGATCTTGTCGACATCCGCAACCGGCGGCGGCGTGGTTGTCTCTTTCGCGACTGTCGATGTTTCGCGGTCACGATTCGGAATCAGTAATGGCGGCTCGATCTCGAAGGAATCTTCGGCATCGTTCTTCGGTAACTCGGCAGCGTCACTCAACGCGAAGGCCGCGGCAATGATGATGCCGCTAACTACCAGGAGACGCCTCATCGTGCAACAATATCACGACGCCGCCAGGCGCGGCGACACTTAATGGCGACCGCCGCCGACGGAGATCGGCGAATGAAATTCACAGCCGCGGCCAGGACCGGCGCTACGGCCGAGCCCTCCCATCGGGTTCGGTGTGGCGGGACCGGGACGCCATGTGACCAAGGCCATTGTACAGATTGTTCGTTGTCGATCTTAGCGCGTTGGAAGTTTGATTTTGAAAGGTGTTCGCGCTGGCGACACGTGGCGATGTCTGCCCGCTCGAGCCGGAAGCGGCGATGGGGCCGGCGGCCCCGGTTATTCTTTCACGTTCACGCATGACAACGTGCTTGGCCGCGGACGGGATGCGCCCTTTCACACGAGACGGCCCTGTTTGAATAACGGTCACGACGCGGCGCGCATCCAGGGCCGCGGCGGTCTGAACGTCAACGATTCCTTTGTTGAAAGCTTGCGCGAGCGCGCCACCGCCGGGTGCCGGAAGGGGTAGCTGATCGAGCAGAGGAGACGCGGGCGTTCCGAGTCGCGCCAGAGAAGAACTTGGGTTATTTGCGACCAGGGTTGCTGGCGAAGGTGGTTGATTCATGGCGGCCACTCCTGGGGTGCGGCTGAAGGGGCCGTATGGAGATGAAGATGTCGATCTTATCGGCGCACTGTTCGCGCCGGCGCTAGCATCCGCGAAGAGATCGAGCGGCGCCGGATTTTGCCTCGCCAAGGATCGCCCGTAAAAAAACTCGTCCGGCCAATGTGCGGTAGAGCGCAAAAGGTCGGCCCCATTATAAAAATAGAAGGCGCAGAACAATCCGCCGATCAGAGCGTTGGCGACGAAAATAATGTTCGTCCAATCGGACCGGCCGAGTCGGGACGTGCGGAATCTCGTCGGCTCGTTCGTTTCGCTCCGGTCTTGGCGAAGAGACGCGGGGACAGCAACGTCAGTGTCCGAAAGGGGGTTCGCTGATTCGTGGGGATCCTTGAAGGCTTTTGCGAAATCGATCTCGGGCGGTGATGGGGGAATGGAGTGGGGAGCCGGAGCCGCCATAGCTATTATAGGAGCAAAAATTATTCCGCCGCGCACACCGATTTCCTTTGCGCTGCGGAATTTAAAGGCGGCCCGGGTCGGACTTTTTTCTTCCATATCAATGCGTTCTGGCTTACCAAAACGCACGCGACGAGTTGTATGAATTTTGTTGGCCGAAACGCATTAGTAGCCGCGCTGTTTGCAGCGGTGAGTTCATCCGCACACGCCGGATTTCCCACCTCCGGTCCAACTGTGGCGGGAAAGACCGCGCGTCTGCGCTACGGTCAGGCGGCTGCTCCGGAAGCCGCGCCGCAGGCGGTTAAACGCGCCATCTGGGCGGCGAACGAGCTTCGCACGAAATCGTATCGTTACGGTGGGGGCCACAAATCTTTTTGGGATAGTACCTACGATTGCTCCGGCACGGTTTCTTATGCGCTCGGTGCTGCCGGGATTCTGAAAGCGCCGATGAGTTCGTCGGAGTTTCGCCGGTTCGGTCAGGCTGGTCGCGGCAAATGGATCACGGTCTACGCCCGCAGTGGCCACAGCTTCGCTATCATTGCCGGGCTTCGGCTCGACACCACGCCGTACATTACCGCGCACGATCGTTGGGCGCCGCGCTGGCAGTCGACCGTGCGTTTCCCCGCGGGGTTTGAAGCGCGTCA
>JBDUDM010000091.1:0-7246 GCA_040002925.1 Spartobacteria bacterium
TGCGGCCCGCAGCATTTGTCCTCTGCGCGCGAGATGCAATCCTGCGGCCAGACTTTCATGGTCACGCCGACGACATCGTAGCCTTGCTCGCGCAGCAAATATCCGGCGACGCTGGAATCGACTCCACCGCTCATGCCGAGAAGAACGCGCTGCTTTTTAGTGGTCATGCTACAAGGCCTGTAGGGGAAGCTGTCGGCTTCCCTCTTTTTAAATTCGATTGGGAAGCTAGCAGCTTCCCCTACAATTTCACGCGTCGAGCAACTTCGGCGGCCGGCTTACGAATGGGCTGTCGCGCAATGTGAAACGCCACGGCAAGTCGGCGGAGCGCGTAATGCCGATTCGTCGATCGGCCACAAGATCGACATCTTCATTCGAGCGCGCCGTAAAACAATGTCGCGGATCGGAACACAGATCCATTTCGTGATGTCGCCCCCTAATCGAAAGTGCCTGCGTAAGTTTTCCCGGCCCGGAACAAAGTTTTCGAAGATCATCCACGCCGCGCCGCTTCTTCATCCGGGAAAGGCCGCGCCGCGGTTCCAGCGCGCGGAACAAAACAAATCCATCAGCGTCGCCTTTCACCAGCACGTTTAACATCCAGTGGACGCCGTAGTTAAAATAAACGTAGGCGGCGCCCGCTTTGTTTCGCTCGATGAACGCCCGCGCGCTCGGCCGGGTGAAGGTGTGCGCCGCTTCATCAGCAATGGCGGCATAGGCTTCCGTCTCCACCACGATACCGGAACATTCACCCCAGATTAATTCGGCGCCGATAAGATCGCGCGCACAGCTAATCGGATTTCGCCGAAAGAAATCACGCCGGATAACTCGGCGCGCGCTCGCCGGCCTCGCAGCGATGGCCTCGCGCACGCGGTTAACTCTTCGGCTTGTAATAAACCGGCAACGTGACTTCGCATGCCACCGGTTGGGCCGCACGGAAAGCGGGAATAAATTTCGCTTTCTCGAAATCCTTCATTGCTGTGTCAGCGAAGCCCAGAAAAGGCGGTTCCTCCGTCTTCGCCTCCATCGCCAGGGTGTTGCCGTTTTCATCGATCTTAAAGGTCAGCTCCACCACACCGTTTACCTGCACGGGCGCATCCTCCTTTGAAGGATAGTGCAGACCGTCAAATTTCGATTCGCCGCCAAAAAAGGGCTGCGGCCCAACGAAGTCGCTTTCTTTTTCCAGCTCGGCTGCTTCCTGATTCGCAAAAATTCGCAGTCGCGGTTTTTCATTAACGATCGCAAAGGTCACGGTGCCGTAATAGATCGCATCGACCGGCTCGTAATTATAAACCGCGGGAATAAATTTTGTATTGGTGGCGGGCGCCAATCTCTTCTGCAATTCCTGCTCGAGTAATTTCGAATCGGGTGTGCCGCGATACGTTCCGCTCCAGACGACTTCGCCCGTTTTTTTGACCGAGCAGACAAACATGATCGCGGCGTTTTTCTGGCCTTTCTTCATCAGGTCTGCCGTATCGATGCGATTGATGAGTGCGTCTGGTCCGCTGCCAAGCAACGCCGGCCGATATTTCGGAAGACTGGCGGTCGCCGCCGAGGACTTCATATCGACGGTCTGACCCGCCACAAGATCGACAATCGCCAGGCAGATGATCGCAGAGAGAACGGGAATACGCATGAAGCCATACGCAAGAGCAGCCAGAGTCTTTTGCAAGGTGAAAACTTGATGGCAAGTTCCGATATGTTTCAGCTGCAAGCGCTCGACCACGTCGCCCTTTCGGTCAATGACGTCGAGCGTTCGGCGCGTTGGTACATCGACATCCTCGGCTTCGAGCTGCAACACGCAGATTTGTGGGACGGCGTTCCGGTCTTTATCGGCAAAGGCGGCGCCTCTATCGCGCTCTTTCCGGCGAAGCCGAATGCGGAGGCAAGATCGACATCTTCATCTCGCGGCGAAACGCGCATCCTGCATTTCGCTTTCCGCGCGGATCGCGAGAATTTCCTCGCCGCGCAATCGGAACTAAAAAAACGCGGGCTCGAATTCGAATTCCAAGACCACGAGATTTCGCACTCGATTTATTTTCACGACCCCGATCATCACCAGATCGAGATCACCACTTACGAACTGAAATAGCGGCCGCTATTTCTTTCGCCAATCCATCAACACGTTTTTGGTGCGGATCTTGCAGCGATCGCTGACGAGAGTGAAGCGTAAGCTATCGTCATCACGTTTGAATTGATAAATGCCTTTGCCGCGGCAGCCTTTTGGATTCAGGCCGCCGGTGCCGATCAAAGTAATCTTGTCGCCTTCGACGCTGTACTTGCCCCAGGCGTCGCGCTTCCCATCTCGCGTAAGATCGACATCGAAGGTGCCGTCGGGCTTGAGCAGCAACACGGTTCCGAGCGCGTTCCGCCAGTTGCCGACCACGGCAGACGGCCCGCTGTGTTTGAACATCGCGCAGCTCGCGAGCAGAAGAGCAAACACAGCACTAACCGCGAATTGCGGACAGTGGCTTTTCTTCACGGCGTGAGGCGGCCAGGCGCGCTCGGCGGCTTGGCCGGTTCTGGGAGGTCGGTTTTTTTGCGCGAGTTGAACAATGCGGCGATTGCGGCAACCGCCAGGCCTTGTATGGGCGAAAGCCAATAGTTAGACTGATTGTAATATTTCATGTCGTGCGAACCGGCGAACGGTTCGCCGAGCAACGTGCCCATCAGCGCGACGAGGTACAAGATCGACAACGCGACGGAGGCGATAAAGAAGAAGCGCTTCACCGTTCGACCCGAATCATCTTCCAGCGCGGTGCTGCCGATCACGCCAATGATGAGTCCGAGCGTGGGAAAAATAGTCGGCGTGAACCACGCCCAGAATTCCTGCGCGAGGCCATCGAAGCGGCCGAGAATGGATTGACCGATGACGAGGACGACCAACAGTCCTCCGCCGATCATCCAGAGCAGACCGAGGAGATTGCGCGCGCGGTCGAGATCAATTCGGTCGGGTTTTGGTTCGTCGGGCATTGTGTTCGAATTATTGTCCGCGCAGAGCTGCGAGGAGGCCGCTTTTCTGCAAATGGAGTTCGCCGGTGACCTGGCTCGGCTCGACAAAAGTGGGTTCGCCTCCGCCGACGCGGCTGAACTCGTAGATCAAAGCAGTGCAGCTGTGATCTTCGGATAAAGGCTGCTCGCCGACATCGCGCGGGAGTTTGTTGAAACCGCTGGCGACCCAGAGGGCAGCCTGCTTCGAGGTGACTTTCGGTCCTTCCTGTTCGAACGGTTGGTCGGTGACGAGAAAAACGATGACGCGATAATGTCCCGGCCGCGCGCGAAAGAGCGCGCGCAGGTAGGCTTCGACGGAAAATTTTCGCAGCGGCGTCACGTCCATGGACCAACGATCGTCATTCGGGCTCCCGTCCGCGTTCATTTGTTCGATGCGAGAAGCGATCGCGAATCCGTTAGGCACAGCGTAATAACTCTTCTCTCCGTAGCTGCACTGGCGAAACGCGGCGCTGAGCGCAAGATCGACATCTCTTAACTGCGGATCTTCCTTCGCGCCCACTAACAAATCGCGCGGCACCGTTTCGTTAGCGGAAGCGGGTGGCGGCGGAAATGGAAACTGCGGCATGCGCGCACTTCTTCCGCCCGACTGCCCCGCTGCGGCCGTTCCCGCGGGTGACGCCGTCGGTTCACCCGCGCCAGGAAGAGGCCCGGCAAAAGTGTTGTTAGGCGAAGTGGCGCCGCCGCTGGGTTCGGAGGCAAGCTGTCGCGATGGAGTCGGCGTGGGCGCAGCGAGCGAGCGTCTATATTTACCGCCTGGCGAGGGGTCGGCGGTAACCGAACCCTCATAACTGATCGCTTCCGCCTCGCCCGCTTGCAGCATGAGCCCGCTCACCCTCACGGTGATTTTTCGAGGCGCATCGATTTCTGGAAAGGTGAGGTCGATCGAACTGAGCGCTCCGTTTTCCCCACGCCGCTCCAATCTAAAATTCATTCGCTGTCCGCTGGCCGCGTCCGTTACTTGAAAAAGCCCTCGTCGTCTAAGCGCGGGCGAGTCGCCCAGAAATTTTGTCGTGCGAACGCGATTGTTATCGACCGGCTCGATGCGGACGAGCCAGCGGCCATTCTCGTTGATCCAGCGCGCGGTGATTTCCACGGGCGCGGCGAAAGACACCGTGGTGAGAGCGACCGATAAGCTCAGGAGCAGGATTCCGCGAGAGCAACGAGACATCGATCTCGGTCTAACAAAATCGTCCGTAGCTGTAAAGATTTGTTCGACGGCGCGCTAGGCGGTGCGCCCGCAACAGTTCTTGTATTTTTTCCCGCTGCCGCACGGACACGGCTCGTTGCGGCCCACCTTCGGCAAATTTCGACGCACGGGAAGATCGAGCGTCACTTCGCTTTCGCCATCGCCATCGCCGTTTCCGCCGCCGCCGCCCGCCATCGCTCCGACGGGCTGGTGCAAAGCGCGTTGAGGCGCAGTCGCGCCAGCTGGCGCGGGCGCTTGTTCGCGCTGCAGAAATTGCGGGAGGGTCGCCAGGAAATTTTCGAAGGCCTGCAAGTTCGAGGTGCTGCGGAAAAGATTGTGCAGCACTTCGTTCTTAATGTTCGCCATAAGATCGACAAACATATCGTAGGCCTCGGTCTTGTATTCGATCAGCGGATCTTTCTGGGCGTAGCCGCGCAACCGGATGCCTTCGCGCAACGCATCCATCGCATACAGATGCTCCTGCCAGAGACGATCGATCGCGTTCAAAATGATGTAACGCTCGAGCGTTTTCACCGCCGTCGGCTCTTCGTGGCTGGACTTGCGCTCGTAGGCGTCCTTGATTTTCGCGACGAGGAACTCGGTGTTGCCATTCACCTCGCGTGTTTCGAACTCCGCTTTCTCGCTCGTTAGGCCGAGCGGGAACGTCGTATTCACCCAATGCAGCAGACCGCTGTAGTTCGGTTCGTCAAGATCGAGATACTCTTTCACCTTCCCCGGTACCGCTTCGTCGATGACTTCGTAGATCAACGTGCGCGGCTCGTCCGAGTCGATCGTGTCGTTGCGATAAGTGTAAACAACTTCGCGCTGGTTGTTCATCACATCGTCGTAATCGAGCGTGTGTTTGCGCGCGAGATAGTTGCGCTGCTCGACCCGCTTCTGCGCGGTCTCGACCGATTTGTTCAACCACGGATGTTCCAGCTCCTGGCCTTCTTCCAAACCGAAGCGCTCCATGATTTTTGTCATGCGATCGGCCGCGCCGAAATTGCGCATGAGATCGTCTTCGAAGCTCACGTAGAATCGCGACGCTCCCGGGTCGCCTTGCCGCGCGCAACGCCCGCGTAATTGTCGATCTATCCGGCGCGCTTCGTGCCGCTCCGTTCCGAGAACATAAAGACCGCCGAGATCGGTCACGCCGGTTCCCAGCTTAATGTCTGTCCCGCGGCCGGCCATGTTCGTCGAAATCGTCACCGTTCCAGGCTGCCCCGCACGCGCCACGATCTCCGCTTCCTGCAGGTGATACTTCGCGTTGAGAACATTGTGCGGAATCTTTTCGCGCTTGAGCATGCGGCTGAGCAACTCGGACGCTTCCACACTCACGGTGCCGACCAGCACCGGTTGCTGTTTCGCGTGATGCTCTTTGATCTCGTTGATGACCGCGTTGTATTTTTCGCGGCGCGTTTTGTAGATGCGATCGTTATCGTCGCGCCGCCGCACCGGTTGATTCGTCGGGATCACCGCGACATCGAGTTTGTAGATGTCGTGAAACTCGTTCGCTTCCGTCTCGGCCGTGCCAGTCATGCCAGCGAGTTTTTGATAAAGTCGGAAATAATTTTGGATCGTGATCGTCGCCAGCGTTTGCGTCTCACGATCGATCTGGACTCCTTCCTTCGCCTCCACCGCTTGATGCAAACCGTCACTCCAACGTCGGCCCGGCATTTTGCGGCCGGTGTATTCGTCGACAATGACGACCTTGTTTTCCTCGAGCACGTACTGCACATCTTTCTCGAACAGGCAGTAAGCGCGCAGCAGTTGCGAGATGTTGTGAATGCGCTCGGCCTGCGCGTCACAAGCTTGTTGTCGCTCGGTCTTCTTCGTGTCCTTCTCCTCCGCCGGAACGGAAGGATCGAGATCGATATCTGTGAACTCGCTGATTAAATCTGGCAACACGAACGCGTTCGGATCGTCCGGATTCATGAATGAGCGCCCCTGCTCCGACAAATCCGCCTCCTGCGATTTCTCGTCGATGGTGAAGAATAACTCTTCCTTGAGCGCGAACAATGCTTCCTTCTGCGAATCCGTGTAGAACGACAGCTCCGCTTTATCGACCGCGCGCCGCTTCTCCGTGTCCTCCATCATTCGCAGGAGTTGTTTGTTGCGCGGTTGACCGAGCTTCACCTTGAACATGAGCAGGCCGCCTTCGGCAAAGAGATCGTTCTTGTCATCCGGAGTCGCTTCCGCTTTTTCGAACGCTTCCTTCGCTTCGCTCGCCATGCGATTGCAAAGCATGTTCTGTTTGCGCACCAGTTGCTCGACCAGCGGTTTCCATTTGTCGTACTGATGGGTCGAGATCGTCGCCGGGCCACTGATGATCAGCGGCGTGCGCGCCTCGTCGATCAGGATCGAATCGACTTCATCGACAATCGCGAAATGATAACCACGTTGCACGCGTTGTTCCTGCGTCGTCGCCATACCATTGTCGCGCAGATAATCGAAACCGAACTCGCTGTTCGTTCCGTAAGTAATGTCGCAGGCGTATTGCTGCCGCTTTTCCTCCGGCGCTTGATCGTGCTGAATGCAGCCGACCGTTAGGCCGAGAAAAGCGTAAAGCTGCCCCATCCACTCGGCGTCACGACGAGCAAGGTAATCGTTCACCGTCACCAAATGCGCGCCGCGTCCACTCAGCGCATTCAGATACAGAGGCAACGTCGCCACCAAAGTCTTGCCTTCGCCCGTCGCCATTTCCGCGATCTTCCCGCGATGCAACACCATCCCGCCGATCAACTGCACATCGAAGTGAACCATGTTCCAGCTCATCGGCTGATCGCACACCAGGAAACTCTCTTGCCGCTCGGTCAGACGACGCGCCCCGTTTTTCACGACCGCGAACGCTTCCGGCAAAATTTCATCCAGCCGTTGCCACCGCGCTTCCAGGTCGGCGATATTTTTCAGCTTTGCCTGCCAGGCCGCCGTTTTCGCCCGCAGATCCTCGTCCGAAAGATTGCGCAACTGCTCCTCCAGCTCATTGATGCGCTCCACCGCCGGACGCATCCGCTTGATCTCGCGCTGATTTTTCGACCCCAGTATCTTCTTTAA
>JBDUDM010000092.1:0-7225 GCA_040002925.1 Spartobacteria bacterium
ACGCGCACGAGCAACGCGACCGCACTCCTGCAATTTTTGCGCGATTACGATTGCGACAAACTTTATGTCGTCGGCGACTTAATCGACATTTGGTCGCTGCGTCGCGGGCGTTATTGGCCGCAGCAGCATAACGACGTCATCCAAAAAATTCTGCGCAAGGCGCGGAAAGGCGTTCCGGTCATTTACATCCCGGGCAATCACGATGAGTTCGTGAACACGTTCGGCGGAACCTACGGCAACATCTCGATCCAAAAACACGCCATCCACAAAACCGCCGATGGCCGCCGCATCCTCATCATCCACGGCCACGAACTCGATACTGTCGTACAAAATGTGAAGTGGCTCGCCTACGTCGGCGACGTTGGCTACCAGTTCTTGCTCTCGCTTAATCCGTTCATCAATTTTTTCCGGCGGCGCTTCGGCCTCGGCTATTGGTCGCTCAGCGCCTACGCGAAGAAGCGCGTCAAAGACGCGGTCAACTTCATCGGCGAATTCGAAAAGGCGATCGTTCGTTATGCCGAAAAGTTTTCGGTCGACGCCGTTTTGTGCGGTCACATTCACAGCGTCGCCATTCATCAGTTCGGCCACGTCACCTATTACAATTGCGGTGACTGGGTCGAGAGCTGCACGGCGATGGTCGAGCGGCACGACGGCACGATCGAGCTCGTGCAGTATCCGGCATTTCCAGTCGCGCGATCGGCAGAGTTGGTTGCAATCGCATGAAGACATCGCGCCTCCTCCTGATTTTGACGATGTCGATCTTGCGCGCGTCGGGGCACGCGCAATCAGTCGCGACCGAAATCATCGTCAGCGTTCCCGACCAGGAACTGGCGCTGATCGATCGCGGCAAAGTAATCGCGCACTTTCCGATCTCGACATCGAAATTTGGCATCGGCGACGGGAATGGAAGTTATCGCACACCGCTCGGAACCTTGTTCGTCTCGGGAAAATTCGGCGACCATCTCGCGGCCGGTTCCGTAATTAAAAGCCGCGTCGCGACCGGCGAGATTGTCGATCCTAACGCACCGGGCCGGGACGCAATCGTCTCCCGCGTGATCTGGCTGCGCGGAATGGAACAGCAAAATCGCGGCGCGCACGAGCGTTGCATTTACATTCATGGGACGCCCGAAGAGCGTCGCATCGGCAAACCGGCCAGCTTCGGCTGTGTGCGGATGCGCTCGCGCGACGTCATCGCGCTATATCAATACGCTCACATCGGCATGCATGTTACGGTTAGTCCGAAACGCATCCGCGAATTTCTTCCGCAGCCGGAACCGGATTTATTCGCGCGCTCGGACTGATTTACTCGCGTTATGATCAAGAAAATTCTCTTCATCTGCATTCATAACAGCGCCCGCAGCCAGATGGCGGAAGCGTTTGCCAATCATTTCGCTCCCGACCGCATCGACGCACGCAGCGCCGGCCTTGAGCCGGGGGAGCTCAATCCGCTCGTGGTCGAAGCGATGGCCGAGGTCAAGATCGACATCTCGCGCAACCAGACGAAAAGCGCGTTCGACTTGTGGAAGAACGGCGCGCTCTTCGATTACGTCATCGCGGTCTGCGACGCGGAAGCAGCCGAAAAATGTCCGATTTTTCCAGGAGTGACGAAACGATTGCACTGGCCATTCCCCGACCCTTCAAAGGTGGAAGGAACGCGCGATGAAAAATTGCGGCAAGTCCGGGAAATTCGCGACGCCATCGCCGCGAAGGTGCGCGAGTTCATCGCCACGATGTCGTGAACGTCACGCGTTCGTGACCTCGAATTTACTTTTCGTAACATGACGTCGCGCTTGGCGCATCGCACGTTCAGCGCATATGAAAAACGTATCCCTCTCCCGGCGCCTGCGCGCTTTCCGGCAACTCGATCACCGATTCACGAAAAAGGAACGATCGCGATATTTGCTGGCCGAACTTCTTTTGTTTGGCCTGCTCTTCGTCATCAGTACCTGGCCCATGCTGTCGCTGCTCGACGCGATGACGGCGCTTTAACAGCATCCGCGCGAACGAAGGATTCGATCCGGCGGTGTCCGCGTTGGCCCGTTTGATCTTGGCGACTCACGCAAGAAACGATTGAGTCGGTCAAATGCCTCGTCCTCATCACGTCTCCTCGCGCGAGATCGAGCGAAAATTTCTAATCAAGCGCCTGCCGCCGGAAGTTCTGCGCTCGCGCAATTTCCAAATCGCGCAGGGTTACCTGGCGAACGAAACCGGCGGCCGTCACGTCCGGCTGCGCAAAAAAGGCGCGACCGCACTGCTCACGTTTAAAGCGGGCGGTGGAGTCTCGCGGGAAGAACGCGAGATCAGACTCAGCGCAAAACAATTCGCCATCCTTTGGCCAGCGACCGCGGGCCGACGATTACGCAAGGTTCGCTACGAATTGCCGTGGAAAAATCTCACCATCGAGATCGATATCTATCGCGGACGCAGTCATGGCTTGATGGTTGCGGAAGTGGAATTTCCAAACCAGTCGAGCTGCCGCAAATTCAAACCACCGGCCTGGTTTGGTCGAGAAGTCACCGGCGAAAAACGTTACAGCAACGTGAGATTGGCGCGCGAAAAATGACGCTGGCTACTTAGCGTTGCGCGCAATCTTCGGCGGAAAAAGCCAGAGCAATCGCGCTGCTTCCGTCGCAAGATCGACATCGAGCAAGGCCACACCCGCCTTCGAAAGCTTAAGCGCAGCCCCGGTCAATTTCGAAATGACTTCCGTGAAATCCGGTTCGTGACCGACCAGCATCAAACTTTTCGCGCGATGTCTTTTTAGCACCGTCCGCAGCTCGCTCATCCCGAATCCGGGCGATAACAATTCGTCGGTGCGGGATTTTGCTTTCAAATATTCCGCTGCGATCTCCGCCGTTTGCGATGCGCGTGGCAGCGGACTGGTGATGATCAATTCGGGTCGCACTTTCAAGCGGTCCAGAAACTTCGCGACGACGCGCATTTCTATTTTGCCGCGCTCGGTCAAAGGCCGGGCATCGTCGGATTTTTTCCAGTCCGGCCAATCGGCTTCGCCGTGTCGAAGAAAATAAATGTACATGTCGATCTTGCCTCAGTTCGCTAAATGATTCTCCACTTCAACCGCCGCGTGCGCGGATCGCTCTGCCAAAGGCGCGCGCCTCCGAGAAAGGCGTTTCGATTATGGCCAAGCTCCACTCCATTGGGAAGTTGATCGAATTTTTTGGCGTTGCCGCCGCCGAGCACGACGTAGTCAGCGATGAGCGATTTCTTTAGTTGCTCGATCGCGTGCAGCACTTCGCGTTTCCATTCCTTTTCGCCGAGCTCATCCATCCCCGATTTGCCGAGGAAATCTTCGATGATCCGGCCATCGCGATACGGCAGATCGCCAAGTTCGAGCGGCAGCACGCTCGCGTCCCAAATTAATGTCGATCCAAGTCCGGTGCCGAGCCCGAGAAAAAGCATGCGCCCACCGCGAAAACTGCCGAGCGCCTGCATGGCGGCGTCGTTCACGATGCGCACCGGTTTACCCAGCGCCTTTTCATAATTAAATCGCGTCCAGCCCGGGCCAAGATGTTTCGGCTCCGTCGCGATCCGCCCGTTGAGCACGGGCGCGGGAAAGCCGATCGAGATCGCGTCGAATTTCCACCCGTCGATTGTCGATCTAATTTGCGCGACCATTTCGCGCGGGGTGAGCTTCGGTCCTGATTTAAATTTTCGTTTTTGTGCGCGCGAAATCATCAGCTTCACGTGCGAACCGCCGACGTCGATGACTAGGATTTTTTTCTTCATGGCTGTTTCGATTGGGCCACGGTGATGGGAATCAACTTATCCGCGCGAGTTTTCTTCTTCGGCTTGGTCTGCTTCTTCGTTTGCTCGCGCGAACGCTCGCGGAAATGCCATTGCGCCTGCGCCCGCAGCTCGGTGCCCTCGGGTTTTAGGCGGCGGTATTTCCCGTCCGGCTGAAGCTCGCGCGCTTTCACGCGATCGTTCAGAAATTTCGGCAGCACTTCATTGATCATTTGATCGCGCAACGCGGGATTCTCGAGTGGATAAGCCACTTCAACGCGACGCAAAAAATTTCGCGGCATCCAATCGGCGCTGGACAAAAACACAATCGGTGCGCCGCCATTGGCGAAATGATAGATGCGGCTGTGTTCAAGAAATCGCCCGACGATGCTGATGACGCGAATATTCTCGCTTAAGCGCGGAATTTTCGGGCGCAAACAACAGATGCCGCGCACGACCAGATCAATCGTCACCTCCGCGCATGAGGCCTCATAAAGCTTTTCGATAATCTCCTGGTCGACCAGCGAATTAAGCTTGGCGATGATGCGCGCCGGCTTCCCGGCGAGAGCGTTGTCGCGTTCGCGTTCGATAAAACCGATGAGCCGTTCTTTCATATCGAACGGCGCGACCATCAATTTTTTCAAGCCCGGATAACCGGCCAGACCAGTGAGCGTGTTAAAAACACTCGCGACTTCTTCGGTCAACTGCGGCTCGCTCGTGAGCAAACTGAAATCAGTGTAAGTGCGGGCCGTGCGCGGATGGTAATTGCCCGTACCGAGATGGACATAGTGACGGAGCCGATCGTTATCACGGCGCACAATGAGGAGCGCTTTGCAATGCGTCTTCAATCCAACCACGCCGTAAATCACGTGAGCGCCGGCTTCCTCCAGGCGACGCGCCCACTGAATATTCAGCGCTTCGTCAAACCGGGCGCGCAGTTCGACAATCGCCGTCACCTGTTTCCCGGCCGTGGCCGCGCTGATGAGCGCTTCGACGATGGGCGAATCGCCACCCGTCCGATAAAGCGTAATTTTTAGGCCGAGAACATTGGGATCCTTCGCCGCCGCTTCGATAAGATCGACAATCGGATCGAAGCTGTCGTAGGGATGATGCAGCAAAACATCCTGCTGCCTCATCACCTCGAACATGTCGGCGTGTGGCGGCAACGCCGGATCGAGCGCCGGTTGAAACGGCCGATCTTTCAGTTTCGCGAAAGCGTCGTTGGCCATGAGCGGCGCCAGATGCGTCATCGAAAGCGGCCCATTCAGTTTGTAAACGTCGTCCTGGCCCAGATCGAAAAATTCCAAAAGCAGATCGCGAAATTCCTTCGGACAATCCGTCTCCACCTCCAAGCGAACGGCGTCGCCGCGGCTGGATCGTTTCAGCTCTTGTTCGATCGTGCGCAGCAAATTCTCCGCTTCTTCGTCATCGATGTAGAGGTCGCTGTTGCGGGTGATGCGAAAGGCGTGGACGCCTTCCAGAATTAAACCCGGGAACAGTTCGCCGATGTACTGCTTGATCAGCGACGCGAGATAAATGTACTGCCACGGCTCATCCTTGCCGGCCGCGCGCGGCATCGCAATCAAGCGCGGTAAAACGCGTGGCACTTGCACGACCGCGTGCAATAGCTCTCCGCCACGGTGGGTTTTGGCCCTAACGAAAAGATTATGGCTCTTGTTTAAGAGTTGCGGAAATGGATGGCTGGCATCGACCGCCAGCGGCGTGAGCAACGGAAAAACTTCCTGCTGAAAAAAGCGGTGCGCCCAGGCTTCGCGCTTCGCGCTCAACTGCGACACGTCGCGGACCCGAATGCCGTTCTTCGTTAGCTCCGGCAATAACTCCTCATTCCAGAGCGCGTATTGCGTCGCGACCAGTTCATGCGCGATCCGTTGAATTCTGTCAAAAATTTCGGTCGGGCTTAAGCCATCCGGACCGACGTCGCTCGTCTCGCTTTCGATCTGTTGTTTGATTCCGGCCACGCGAATCTCGAAGAACTCGTCCAGGTTCGAACTGAAAATCATGAGAAACTTGACCCGTTCAATCAGCGGTTGCGACGGGTCCTGCGCTTCTTCCAGGACGCGGCGGTTGAACTCGAGCCAGCTCAGCTCGCGATTAATGAAGTTTTCCGGCGCGGACAATTTCTTCTCTTCCGCTGCTGCAACCGGAGCGACCGAAGCGATTGCTTCTTCTTCCGTATCCGTTTTCCGTGCGACCGATTCCATGGCAGACAGTAATGCAGCCCGCGCCCTCGCGCCGGGCTCTAAATGTTAAGGCGAAGCGACGAACGGCTGGTGCCGGATGTCCTCCGCCGCCGCCGCATAAACCGCATCCTCGGCAATGTTGGTGGCGTGATCGCCGACGCGTTCAAGGCAACGCGAAATGAAAATCAAATTCAAATAACCGCGCAATTGCTCCGGATCCTCCGCCATTCGCTGGATCAGTTTGCGGCTGGCGACGCGATTCAAGTCATCGAGAATGTCGTCGCGCGGGACCAGAGCGCGGCCAAGATCGACATCTTCTCTCACAAACGCGTCCACGCTGTCCTTGAACATCGACATGGCGTGTTCCTGCATCGGCGTGATCAACTCCACCTCGTCTAACCGCGGATGCTGATTCAATTTTCGCGCTCGCCGCGCAATGGTGGTGGCTTGATCGGCCATGCGCTCGAGATTTGAAGAAAGCTTCATTGCCGAAACAACGCGCCGCAGATCGGACGCCACCGGTTGAAAGCGCAGCAAAATATCGACGCCGTCTTTATCGATCTGTTTTTCGAGCTGATCGATCTCTTCGTCATCCGCGATCGCATTCGCACAAAGATCGTCATCGCGATCGAACAAACCCTTTAGCGCGCGGTCGAGACTGCGCTCGGTTAGGCTCGCCATCATGATAACGTTGTTGCGTAGCGACGCGAGCGCTTCGTCGAAATTTCCGAGAATATGTCGAGGGGCGATCATGTCGATCTTACGATTGTCGATCTAGCATTAACCGAACCGACCGGTGATGTAATCCTCCGTTTGGCGTTCACTTGGGTTAGAGAAAATTTTCGCGGTCGATCCGAATTCGATCAAGCGCCCGAGATAAAGAAACGCGGTCAAGTCCGAGCAGCGTCCCGCCTGTTGCATGTTATGCGTCACAATCACGATGGTGTATTGCATTTTCAACTGGTGAATAAGCTCCTCGATCTTCGCCGTCGCGATCGGATCGAGCGCGGAGCAGGGCTCGTCCATTAAAATCACTTCCGGTTCCACCGCGAGCGCGCGTGCAATGCAAAGTCGTTGTTGCTGGCCTCCGGAAAGTCCGAAGGCGCTGACGTCGAGCCGGTCTTTCACTTCGTCCCAGAGCGCGGAAGCGCGCAAACTTTTCTCGACTGCCTCGTCGATCAGCGACCGTTTCGTCACCCCGCCAATGCGCAACCCGTAGGCGACATTGTCGTAGATCGATTTCGGAAACGGATTCGATTTTTGGAAAACCATTCCGACGC
>JBDUDM010000021.1:0-23719 GCA_040002925.1 Spartobacteria bacterium
CGCATCGTGGAGGGAGTGCGCGGCAAAGTGCGAATGCACATGGAACTCATCATCCGGTTTGATTACGGCAAAGTGGTGCCATGGGTTCGACGCGCGCACGGCGGGGTCGAAGCGATTGCCGGGCCGGACGGTTTGATATTGCGGACGCCAATCGAAACGCGCGGCGAAAACTTAACAACTGTCGCTGATTTCACGGTGAAGAAAGGCGATCGTGTTCCGTTTGTTCTGACCTGGTTCGCGTCGCACTCCGCGCCGCCGAAAAAGGTGAACGCGGAGCACGCACTGCGCGACACTGAAAAATTCTGGACGCACTGGGCCCGGCGTTGTCGGCGCAAAGGACCTTGGAAGGAGGCCGTCGTGCGGTCACTTTTAACACTCAAAGGCCTCACGTATGCGCCGACGGGGGGAATTGTGGCCGCGGCGACAACTTCGTTACCCGAAAAAATCGGCGGAGTCCGCAATTGGGATTATCGCTACTGCTGGCTGCGTGATGCGACATTCACTTTGCTTGCGTTGCTCGACGCCGGTTATACCGATGAAGCGAAATCGTGGCGCGAATGGCTGTTGCGCGCCATTGCGGGCAGCGCGGCACAAATGCAAATCATGTACGGAGTGAGCGGGGAGCGTCGCTTAATCGAGTTCGAGGTTCCGTGGCTCGGTGGTTACGAGGGTTCGAAGCCGGTGCGAATCGGCAATGCGGCCTCCGAGCAATTTCAGCTCGATGTTTACGGCGAAGTGCTCGACGCGATGTATCGCTCGCATCTTGCCGGTATCGAAAATCGCGCGATGGATTGGCGACTGCTGGTCCAGCTGCTGAAATTTCTCGAGTCACACTGGGACAAACCCGATGAGGGAATCTGGGAAGTGCGCGGCGGGCGCAAGCATTTCACGCATTCTAAAGTCATGGCCTGGGTCGCGTTCGATCGCGCGATCAAGCTAGTGGAGGAATGCGGGTGTTCGGCTGGGGAAAATGTCGAGCGTTGGAAAAAAATCCGTAACCAGATTCACGCGGAAGTTTGCGAACGCGGTTACAACATCGACAAAAAAACGTTCGTCCAATTCTACGGGTCCGACGCGCTCGACGCGAGTTTGCTCATGATTCCGCTCGTCGGTTTTTTGCCGGCAACCGATAAACGCGTCCGCGCAACGATTGAAGCGATCGAGCGCGATCTCATGCGCGGCGGGTTCGTGATGCGTTACCGGACGCAGGAATTAAATGTCGACGGGTTGCCCGGTGGTGAAGGAGTTTTTCTGCCGTGCTCGTTTTGGCTGGCGAATTGTTTATGTCTCCTCGGCCGCAGAAAGGAAGCGAAGGCGTTGTTCGAGCGTTTGCTCACGGTGCGCAACGATCTCGGCCTCCTATCCGAGGAATACGATCCGGAGACGAAACGACAGTTGGGAAATTTCCCGCAGGCTTTTACGCACGTCGCGCTGGTGAACACGGCGCGAATTCTGAGTCAGCGCAAAAGGTAGATGTCGATCTTGCGGGCAAGATCGACATCTACGCACGCGATTCGGTCGAAGAAACAAGGCGACGGACCAAATCTTCGATAGTGACAATGCCGCGCAGCTTTTGTTCTCCATCCAAGACCGCGGCCAATCCCTGGCGAGCGGCGCGCAGGCGCTGCACGATTCGGTAGGCCGGTTCGTCCTCGCGCGCGGTCACGACGCGGCGGGTGAAATGACCGAGCGAATTCGTTTCGTTTCGTTCCAGCAGGACATCGAGAATGTTGACCAGGCCCGTGGCCTGACCGCCAGGGGCGATCACCGGCACGCGATCGAACCCGGCCGCTGCGCTGAGCGCGATCGCGTCATTTAAAGGCGTGTCGGTTGAAACGGTAATGACGTTGTCTTTCGCGACCATCACATCGCGCACGCGCACGCCGCGAAAATCGACCACGTTGTGAATCATGGCCCGCTCGGTCGAGGTGAGGGAACCTTCGCGTTCGCTTTGCGCGGTGATGTGCTTGAGTTCCTCGCGCGCGGCGAAGAGCCGGCCCCGTTCGGCCCGGCGCGGGGAGAGCAGGCCGCCAACCCGCGCGCCCAACTCGAGCAGCGGCCAAAGCGCGAAGGTAACGAATTCTAAAACACCGGCGAGCAGCGCGAGCGCGCGAAAGGGAAACCGGCGAAATAACGCTTTGGGCAAAACGCCGAGGAGAAAAAGGTAAATCGGCAGCGCCATCAGCAGGGCGAAAAGAAATCCGGCGTTGCCATACCGACTAACGAACTGACGCGTCAAAAGCAGAAGGCCGACAATGTCGACGGCGTTAGTGATAAGCAAGACGGTCACGAGCAATCGCTCGGGTTTCTTGAGCAAACGATTCAGACGCAAAGCCGGCCGGACGCGGCGTTTCACATTCTCGCGCAGCCGCACGGCATCGACCGATAGCAAACCGCTTTCGATCCCATTAAAGAAAAACGAGACGGTCCAGCAACAAATGATCGCGAAAATAATCATGATGCTTCTCCGCTCCCGTTTCCGGATTCCTCTTCGGCATCGGCCTGGCAGGTCGTTTTTTCGAGCAGCATTTCCTCGATGCGTTTGCGCCCGGCGCGACGAACGGTGATGGCGAGCCGCGGAATTTCCAATTGCGTGCCGGATGGCGGCAAGTAGCCGAGGCGGTTGAAAACGAAACCGCCGATGGTGTCGATGCCGTCGGCATCAATTTCGAACCCGAGATGTTCGCTGAGGTCGTCCAGGCGCGCGTTGCCATTCACCAGAAATCTGCCGTTCTCCAGCGGCTCGATGTAAAGATCGACATCTCCACGTGGGACAGCGTCGCTCAGGATTTCCTCGACGATGTCGGACAGGGTGATGATTCCTTCCGTCCCGCCGAATTCGTCGAGGACAATGGCGAGCCCTTGCGGATGCGAGAGAAAAAGCTTGAGCAGTTCGAGCGCGCGCATCGTCTCGGGAACGTAGGAAGGCGGGAGCAAGCTCTCGGTGTAATGCTCGGATGAATCGAACAGGAACATTTTCACATCGAGAATACCGAGGATCTGATCGGGCGTGTCGGCATAAACCGGGACGCGGCGATGACGCTTCTGTTGCAAACGCGCGATCGCTTCCTCGTTCGTTAGGTCGTCGGGCAGCGTGAAGGTATCCACCCGCGGCGTCATGCAATCCTTGGCCGTTTTGTCGCCGAGCTTGATGATCTCCTGAATCATTTCCGCTTCCGCTTCGTGCAACGCGCCTTCTTCCTCTCCCATCTCGACCAGGGTTTCGAGTTCGGCGTCGCTGATCTTTGGCCGCGTCCGCAAGTGCATTGGCGTAACAAGATCGACAATCGCCGTGCTGAAAGTCTCCAGGGTATGGCCGACGAGATCGAGCAGCGGAAGCGATAGGTTTAACGCGAATGCGCCCAAGGTTGAGAGCCGATACGGCGCCGACAGCGCGAGCAATTTCGGGATCAAATCGCACACCAGCACGACGACGGCGAAGATGGCGATGGCGGCGAGGGTTTGCGGGAAACGCGCGGCGAACGGATTTCGCCACAGCACAAAAAGGCAAAGCACGACCAAAGGGACTTTGACGAGGCCGTCGCCGAGCAGGAGCAGATTCAAGATCCGCCGGGGATTTTCTCGAAACAATCCGATGAACTGAGCCAGCGTCGGATGATTTTTTTCGAGACGCTGCAACTGATGCGGCTTCAGCGCGAACAACGCGGTCTCCAGTCCGGAAAAGAGCGCCGAGGCGAAGATCAGGATGGCGATGACGACGAGCAGCGCGACGAAAACTGCGACCGTCATTCCTGCACGCGGGCTGGATGGTGCGCCCGCTCGTCCTCGGAAAAGCTGCCTGCTGGTTTGCTCATCATGTGAGGCGCGACAAAGTTAGGCTCTTCATGAGCAAAGGCGAGCGGATTTCACAATTGGTCACCAACCTGGTGGGCGGAGATGTCGATCTTGCGAAGATCGACATCGTCGATCACCCCTATTATCGCGCCTATTTTCAATGCTGGAACGAGCAACGCTATTACGAAGCGCACGATGTGCTCGAGCAAGTTTGGCTGAACAAGGATTCCGAAGACGACGACTTTTTCAAAGGACTAATCCAGGCCGCGGGTGCGTTCGTGCATCTGCAAAAACATTTCGAGCATCCCACGCATCCGAAACATAGCCGGCGGCTGCGACCGGCGGTGAGACTGTTCCTGCTCGCGGAAAAAAATCTCGCGGGCTTCGTGCCGATGCGGCATGGACTGGACGTGACCGCGTTTGTCGATCTTTTGCGAAGCGAACGCGAAAAGGTGATCGAGTCCGATTACAAAATTAATCCGTGGTCGCCGACAAACGCGCCGACGCTGTCACTTCGTAAAAATTAATTTTGCTCCGGCGATAACGAGAACAGTGGCGAGCAAGATCGAGATGGCGCGCACGGGAAAGCGCCGGCTGCCCAGATAAGAGCCGGCTGTTCCGCTGATGACGGCGGCGCCGGCGAGTGTGTAGGCGAGCGAAGGAATCGATTGTTTTGCACTAACGAATCCGATTAGACCCGCGATTGAGTTCACTAAAATGAACAAGGCGGAAACCGCCGAGGCTTGTTTCGTTTTCGCCCAATGGCAGAAAAGGAGCAGGGGCGTAAGGAAAATTCCACCGCCCGTTCCGGTGAGGCCGGAGAGAAATCCGATGCCGGCGCCAACGCCGAGCGACGTCGGCAGTGAAGGCGCAACGACATCCGGCGGATCGCCGCGACGAAAAAATAAACGCGCGGCGGAAAGAAGCAGCACGCCGCCAATGACGAGTTTTAAAATATGAGCGGGCAGTTGCAAATATCCGCCGAGAAAAGCCGCAGGAACGGAGAGCAATGCGAATGGCCAGAAAAGCTTCCACGAGAAATAGCCGGCCCGCCAAAACTGGAACGCGCCGATGGACGCGACCAGAATGTTCAGCACCAATGCGGTCGGCCGAATGACGATGGGCGCGAGTCCCCACAGCGCCATCATCGCGATGTAGCCAGATGCGCCGGCATGTCCGACGGAGGAATAGAGAAACGCGATTACGCCGATGGCGACGATGAGCAAAATGAGATGAGTGGCGTCCATGTCGATCTTGCGCTGTTGTCTCTAAGCGAAGCGGACTTTGCTTGAAATGACAAGGATCGCCATCGGCGTTATCGTAGTGAGTGACTCCCCCTCCCATCGCCCCGGCCGAGTCCGCGCTGGAAGCGGCGGAGCATTCGAACCGGCTTGCCGGAGAAAAATCGCCATACCTCCTGCAGCATGCGCATAACCCGGTCGATTGGTACCCGTGGGGGGAGGAGGCGTTCGCGAAAGCGCGCCGTGAAAACAAACCGATTTTTCTCTCGATCGGTTACTCCACCTGTCACTGGTGTCACGTGATGGCGCATGAGTCGTTCGAGGAGAAGGAGACGGCTGTAATCATGAACCGCGAGTTCGTGAATATCAAAGTCGATCGCGAGGAGCGTCCCGATGTCGATCGCGTTTACATGACGTTCGTGCAGGCGATGACCGGCCACGGCGGCTGGCCGATGAGTGTCTGGCTCACGCCGGAGCTGCAACCGTTTGTCGGAGGAACTTATTTCCCGCCGCAAGATCGAGATGGTTCTCCTGGCTTTAAAAAAGTTCTGGCCGGTATCGCGGCGGCCTGGAAACAAAACCACGAGAAGATTCTCGAGCAGGGCGAAAAAATCGTGGAGGCGCTGCATGAATCTCAAAACGCGCCGCGGGAGGCGGGCAAGATCGACATCAAGGTTCTCGACACCGCCTACGAACAACTAGCGCGAACGTTCGACGCTCAGGAAGGCGGTTTCGGCAGCGCCCCGAAATTTCCGCGGCCGGTCACGTTTAATTTTCTGACCCGATTCCACGCGCGCGGAGTGGGGCGAGCGTCTCGCTTGCCGAATAGAAAATACGCAACCGGGACGGTCGCGCCACAAGCAGAGCGCGCCCTCGAGATGGATTTATTTACGCTTCGCAAAATGGCGGCCGGCGGAATACACGATCATCTCGGCGGCGGGTTTCATCGTTACTCGGTCGATCGTTACTGGCATGTGCCGCATTTCGAAAAGATGCTTTACGACCAGGCGCAGTTAGCGGTGGCGTACCTCGATGCGTTTCAAATCACGCTCGCCCCGGCGAGTCCGTCCACTGGCGGACAAGATCGACAATTCGAAACGGTCGCACGTGATATTCTCGATTACGTCGCCCGCGACCTGACCGCAAAAGAGGGCGGATTCTTTTCGGCCGAAGACGCGGACAGTCTCCTGGCCGAGGGGAAACCGGAACACGCCGAAGGCGCGTTTTATGTTTGGACGGAAAAGGAAATCGACGCGGCGCTGGGCGGCGATGCGGCGATCTTCAAGTTTCATTATGGGGTGC
This sequence comes from Spartobacteria bacterium, assembly GCA_040002925.1. Lineage (GTDB taxonomy): Bacteria > Verrucomicrobiota > Verrucomicrobiia > Chthoniobacterales > UBA10450 > JAJPGZ01. The sequence goes on from JBDUDM010000021.1 coordinate 6,339, forward strand.
AGCCGCACGGTAACGCGCCGGAAGGCAGCGATCCGCAGCAAGAATTCACGGGCAAAAATATTCTGATCGAGCGGCATGCGGTCGCAGAAACGGCGCAACGTTTCAAAAAGAAGGAAGAGGAAGTTCGACAATCGTTCGCGGGCAGTCGCGAAAAGTTATGGTCGATCCGGAACAAACGACCGCGGCCGCATCTGGACGACAAGATTATTTCGGCCTGGAACGGTTTGATGATCTCGGCGTATGCGCGTGGGGCTCAGGTTTTGAATGAGCCGCGGTATCTAGAAAGCGCGGTGCGAGCGGCGACTTTTCTGCGGGCCCACCTTTACGATGAGAAGCAAAAGACGCTGTTTCGCAGCTATCGCGAAGGTCGCGGTCAGGTAGAAGGGTTTGCGGACGACTACGCGTTTGTCATCCAGGGCATGGTCGATCTTTACGAGGCGTCGTTCGATGTGCAGTGGCTGAAGTTTGCCACGGCGCTGCAGGAAACACAGGACCGATTATTCTTTGACGAAACGGGCGGCGGATATTTCAGCACCAGCGGCAAAGATAAAAGCGTGGTGCTGCGAATGAAGGACGATAATGACAGTGCCGAGCCTGCGGCCAGTTCCGTCGCTGCGCGCAATCTTTTGCGACTGGCGCAATTTTACGACCGGAAGGAGTGGCGCGATCGTGCCGAGAAAACGATCAATGCGTTTCGCCCAACGTTGTCTCGTTTTCCGAGCGCGATGCCGCAGATGTTGGTCGCGCTCGATGCCAGTGTGAGCAAGCCGCGGCAAATCGTGATCGCCGGAAAACGCGACGCAGCAGGAACCCGGGCGTTGCTGGCGGAGGTGCACCGGCATTTTCTCCCGCACAAAATTTTGCTGCTGGCCGACGGCAGCGAAGGTCATGAATATCTGAGCGAAAATCTTGAAGCGATCGGCGCGATGTCGATGATCGACGGCAAACCCGCGGCTTACGTCTGCGAAGATTTTACCTGCAAAGCGCCGGTCACTGATCCGGCGGAATTGCGAAAGCTTTTGTAGCAGCTTCGCCCTGCGAAGCGCGTCCCAGAGGGACGCGGCTACAGTTTCGCTTTTTTTTCCGCGGGCGTGGGCCGGCGACGCTTCAAGCGCAGCCAGTTGTTCCAGGTTTTGCGGAGGCTATCGCGCGGCGTCAAATATTGCTGATTGAGTTCGGTGCCTTTGACAATTTGCGCCAGCACTCCTTTCACCGAAAAATCGTCCGTGTTCACGATGGTGTAAGCGGTGCCGACCGCGGCCGCATGATGCGCGTCGCTCGCCGAAGTCATCGGCAGACCGCGTTCGTTCGCGTAGTTGAAAGCGTAACGATTATATCGCCGCAGCGTGGTGGCGGCGTTGAAAACTTCGATCGCATCGATCGGCAAAGTTTCGAGAACGGAAAAACGAATGCCCGCCCGGAAGAGATCGTAGGGATGGGGCGGAATGGCGAGGCCGCCATGGGCGTGAATTAACTCGCAAACTTCGTGCGCCGGTCTGCCTTTCAGATGCGTGGGTTCCGGCAGTGTGGTCCCGATGCAGAGGAGGTGACCTTCCGCAGTCGTCACTTCGACGCCGGGAATGACGAGAAAATCGTCGACCGGTTTTCCATCCGCGCGCATCAATCCCTTTTCCAACATGTAGGTGACGGCTTCGCAGGTATTGTGATCGGTGATGGCGAAGCCGTGCAATCCTTTCGCGCGCGCAGCGGTGATCAATTCTTCCGGGCTGGAAACGCCGTCGCCGGAAAAGAAAGAATGCGTGTGCAGGTCGAAGTGGAGCGCCATTGCGTGCGGCTCTAGACCAGTTCTTCCTCGAGCACGTCCGGCTCGGGCGTGATCTCGGAGTGCGGTATCTCCATCGGCCGATTGAACTGCAAATCGTAGAGGCGCCGATAATGACCGGATTTTTCGAGCAACTCAGCATGCGTGCCGATTTCTTTGATGCGTCCCTGGTCCATCACCACAATTTGATCGGCCGACAAAATCGTGGACAGCCGATGCGCGATGGCGATGACGGTGCGGCCGGCGGCGAGGCGCTCGAGCGCGCGCTGAATTTCTTTTTCGGATTCGGAATCGAGCGCGGAGGTCGCTTCGTCGAGCAGAAGAATCGGGGCGTTCTTCAAAAGCGCGCGCGCGATGGCCAGCCGCTGTTGTTGCCCACCGGACAAAAGGCAACCCTTGTCGCCAATGACGGTCTCATAGCCTTGCGGCTGCGCCATGATGAAATCGTGCGCGAAAGCGGTCTGCGCTGCCGCGTAAATTTCTTCGCGCGTCGCGTCGAGCCGGCCGAACTGGATGTTCGCGAAAATGGTGTCGTGAAACAAAAATGTTTCCTGCGTGACGAGACCGATGGCGCGGCGCAAAGATTTTTGGGTGATCTCGCGCAAATCCTGACCATCGATGCGCACCGTCCCCGCGGTCGGATCGTACAAACGCAGGATGAGCGAGAGAATGGTCGACTTGCCCGCGCCGCTGGCGCCGACGAGCGCATACGTTTTGGCGGGCTCGACTCGCAGATGCAAATCCTGCACTGCGTCGGTGATCCCGGTGGCATAACGAAAGGTAACGTGGTCGAATTCGATCTGCCCGCGTGTTAACGCAAGATCGACAGCGTGCGGCGCGTCCAGAACCGACGGCGTCGAATCAAGCAGCGAAAAAATTTTCGTGGTCGCGCCGATGGAGCGCTGCATCACGATGTGCAATTTGCTCAGCGTCTTGATCGGTTCGTAGAGAATGAAAATGCCGCAGATTAATCCGAGAAATCGGCCAGCTGGCAGATTCGTTGCGTAGACATAGAACAACGCCAGCCCGACGCCGACCGACGCAATCGTTTCCACCACGGGCCCGATCGCTTCCATGGTTTTGACCATGCGCATCGCATTCGAGAATTGCTTCTGCGTGCTGCGCTTAAACGATTTTTCCTGAAATCCTTCGCGCGCGAATGATTTCACCACGCGAATGCCCGCGAACGTTTCCTGCATCGTCACGGTCATCTGCGTCATGCCCTTTTGCTCCGACTCCACCGCCTGCCGCGCGCGCCGACCGAAGAGGCGAATCGGCAAAAGACAGGTCGGGAAAAGCACGAGCGTCACGAGAGTGAACTTCCAATCCATCAACATCAGGACGACGATCGCACCGATGATCGAGATCGGCTGTTTAAACACATCGGTGCTCACTGTGCCCAATGCCATCTGCATGCTGCGCGTATCGTTCGCGATGCGCGACATCAGAAATCCGATGCGCATCTTGTTGAAGAAATCCATCGAATGCCGAATGAGCTTGCCGAAAAGTTCGTTGCGAATGTCGAGCACGACGCGATTGCTCACCCAGCTCATGCAATACGAGTTCGCGAATGAAAGCAGACTGCGCACGGTCATGACCACCGGGATCAGCATGCAAACCAACGCGATCGAATTGATCTGCGGTCCCACGTTCAACATCTCGCGATGTTGCAACAGCATTCGCGGATTCGGGATGGCGCCGTGAAAAATAAAAGTCGACACCTGCATCACCACCCAGGGCAGGAGTGAGTTCACGCCGCCGAAAGCGAGACCGAAAATGACGCCCGCGATGAAGCGCCATTTGTAGGGCTTCACGTATTTGAAGAGCCGCCCGTACAGGACCTTGGACGCCTGGAAGGTCTCCAGGAAAGAGAGTTTAATCTTATCGCCTTTTAACTTGCCCATAAGGCTACGGTGTCGGAGTCGACAGCAGCGAATCCATAGCATTGATCACCGCCTGCGTCGATATCTGCTTCATCGACAAGCGCGTCTGCCGGGAGGCGAATTCATGCTGCGGCTCGGGCGATTCGCCCTGTAAAATCACCGCAGGACTTTCGCGCGGCCGCCAATGAAATGGATTCGTCGGCCCGAACAAAATGACCTGCGGTTTCTGCAACGCCGCGGCAAGGTGCATCGGCGCGGAGTCGACCGTGATTAATAGCCGGGCCTGCTCGATCAGCGCAGCGAGCGTGAGCAGATCCGTCTTTCCGCTAAGATCGACAACGACGGGGCCGGTTCCTGGCGGATGTAACTTCGCTTTAATCTCGGCGAGATGCCCTCGTTCGAAATTTCCGCCGGTCAGAACGCAATCAATTCCCCACCGCGTGCGCGCGTGTTCGATCACCTCCGCCCAGCGTTCCGGCTCCCAGAATTTTTCCGCGCGGGCCGAGCCCGGATGAAAAATGACAAACTGATTGTCGATCTTGCCGTGTCGTCGCAACGCGCTCGCCTTTTCCCGCGCGTCGTTAGGCAATTGCAACTGCACCGGCGGGATTGTCCCGGAGATTCCGAGCGGCTCGAGCAACGAAAGGTTGTAATCGATCGTGTGCATATCGCGCATGCGATGCTGCACGAATTCGTTGTAAGCCTTGCGCCGCAGCGGCGAACGCCGCTTTACCCGATAGGAAACGATCCGCTTTTCCGCGCGCGACAAAAATGCGAGCGAAGCCGAGCGATCGTTGCGCGTGAAGTCCACGCAGTAATCGAACTTTGCTCGCAAGATCGACATGTAGTTGCCGAAATCGCCGAACCCGCGTCGCATCACAATCGTACGATCGACGTCGACCAGTGCCGGCACCAGCGCCGCGCATTCGTGCGAAATCGCGAGCGTGATTTTCGCATCGGGAAATTTCGTCCGCAGCGCCGCCAGCGCCGGCGTAGTCAAAACCAAATCGCCAATTCGCTTCAGCTGGATAAGCAAGATGTTCACGTCAACGCGCCCTTTGCATCGCCGCCTCGTACGCGCCGAGCAAACGCGTCCGGTAATGATCCCAGGTGAAATTCTCCACCACGCGCTGCCGCGCCGCTGCGCTCATTCGCTCGACCACGTCGGGATTGCGATAAAGCTGTTCGAGCGCCGCGGCGATTCCAGCGACATCGCCCGGTTGCACGATGACGCCTTCGATTCCATCGCGAATCACATCGCCGGCTTCGCGTGTCGTGATCGCGGGCAATCCGCACGCCGCCCCTTCGTAAACCGTTTTCGCGCTCCCTTCCCATTGCGACGGGAAAACGTAGACGCTTCCCTGATTCAAATAATTTTCCGGATCGCGCACGAAACCGACCGTCCGAATATTGTCGCGCCAGAATTTTTGCAGATGCGGTTTGGCTTCTTCATGAACAGCGCCGACCAGCCACAGCTCCGCGTCTTTCAAATTCAATCGATGCCAGGCCTCCAGCAGATGATGAATGCCTTTGCGCTCAATTAACGCGCCGGAGAAAATCGCGCGGAACTTCGGCGGACGCGGGCCGGGTTTGAAACGTTCGATGTCCACGCCGCGCGGCAGATAAAAAAGTTTCTCTTCTGGAAAATCGCGGACGCGAAATGTCTCGGCCGCTTTTTCGGAAAGGACGACGACGAGGGTGGCGAGATCGTACTCTTCCAGAAAACGTTCGCGATCGAGCAACAAGCGCGATTTCCAGGATGTAGATGTCGATCTTACGGCCGGCGCGCCGACTTTTCCGGTCGCGCGATCGCGGTGCCAGGTCGGGATTTCGATGAGCGAAGGAATTTTTCTCTTTTTCGCTACGCGCAGCGACTGCAAACAATCGCCCGACCAGCTGTGAAAAAAATCGTAGCGACCGGTCTCGAGCTGACGCGACGCAATCCAATCGAGATACTTCTTTTTCGCGCCGTAGTAATAAGGACGATCGAGAAACGAAATGAGCCGGACCGGATGCCAGCGGAGCGAATGAATGAATCGCACCGGGATTTCGCTTTGCCGATTATCGTAGGCGATCGCCTGGCCGAGAAATCCGCCGCGATACGATGCCTTCAATGCTTCGAACGAATCCGTGTCCAAGCCGTGGCCGCCGATGCGCGCGAAGATCGAGTAGAGCAGACTCTTCGGCAGGACGCGCGTAACGTTGGGATTGGTCATGTCGAGCGAAGTAAGAGATTCCTCGACTTCGCGCGGAATGACAAGATTGGTAAGGCGCGATGTCCCAAGAGAAGTTGACCATTTGTTTTGCGCGTCGCGGCTATTCGGCCAGCGGCGGCGCCGAAGCGTATCTCAAGCGGCTCGGCCGGGGGATTGTCGATCTTGGCCACGCGGCGGAACTTTTCGCAACACGCGATTGGCCGGAGGAGGAGTGGGCCTTTGGCAAGCTGACGCGCATTCGCGCAAGATCGACAATCGGTTTTGCTAACGAGCTGGAGGAATTGCGCGGCGAATCTCCGCGCCATGTGCTGATGAGTCTGGAGCGCGTTTGCAGCTGCGATGTTTACCGCGCCGGCGACGGGGTGCATCGGGCCTGGCTGAATCGGCGGGAGAAATTCGAGGCGCCGTGGCAGCGTTTTTTTCAAAAACTTAATCGCAAACATAACGACATCCTGAGGCTGGAAAATGCGCTGCTGGAGGAACGCGGCGCCGGACGCGTCATCGCCAATTCGCAGATGGTGCGCGATGAGATTGTCGATCTTTACAACTATCGCCGGGACAAGATCGACATCGTGCCTAACGGAATTCCGCTCGACCAATTCCAATTCGATCCCGTCCTGCGCGAAACATCGCGCCGGCAACGAAGTTTAGCCGCGGACGACGTTTGCGTTCTCTTCGTGGGCTCGGGCTGGGAGCGGAAAGGATTGCGCTTCGCCATCGATGCGGTGAAGGCGTGCGAGAATTCGAAGATCAATTTGTTAGTGGCGGGGCGGGGGAACCAGGGGCGCTACGCTTCGGAGCGCGCGCGATTTATCGGGGAGATTGCCGATCTGCGCCCGGTTTACGCGGCGGCCGATGTTTTTATTTTACCGACAATCTACGATCCGTTTTCGAACGCCTGCCTGGAAGCGCTCGCGTCGGGACTGCCGGTGATCACGACGCGCGCAAACGGCTTCAGCGAAATCATGGAGGATCGGATCCACGGATCGATTGTCGATCTTGCCGACAACGTGGCGGATCTGGCGACGGCGATTGAGGATTGGGCCGACCCGACTCGGAGAGACGCAGCGCGTCCGAATATTTTAAAGCGCGCGTCGGAATTCGACATCTCGGTGAATGTCGAGAAGACGCTCGGGATTCTGCTTCAAACCGCGGCGAGCGCGGCGTCGACGTGAGGGAAGGTAAGAAATACGCGATCGAGCCGCGCCGTTTCCAAAATCGCGCGCACTTCTTCGTGCAAACCGGCGAGCATCAGGCGGCCGCCGTATTCCTCGACCGTCTGCATGCCGTCGATCAAGACCGCGAGCCCTGAGCTGTCGATGTAAGGGACGCGGGAAAGATCGACAACTACACGCGCCGGCCGTTTCTCGATCATCTTCTTAATGGAGGAAGCGATTTGCGGAGAGATGCTCAGGTCGATTTCGCCTTCCAAGGGCAGAACGTTGTTTGGCTTGGGCAAAGACACGCCTGCTTTTCAGCAAGATGTGCGCCTTCCGGGAGGCGAGGCGCCAGTTAGGGCGCGGCGATCGAGGAGATCGCTGCGATGGCGGATTCGTAAGCCGGGAGGGTCGATTGGAAATCGCTAACGGTGACGTTCAAATCTCGCAGGAGACCATCCTGCAGGCCATAGATCCAACCATGCACGGCTAATTCCTGACCGCGTTCCCATGCGTCGCGCGCAATGCTGGTGTGGCAGACGTTGGCGACCTGCTCGATGATATTGAGCTCGCAGAGGCGATCGGATGCGGCGGATTCGTTACCGGCGTTGGCCAGACAATTCTCATGCTTCTCGCGCACGTCCTGCACGTGACGCAGCCAATTATCGCTCAAGCCAAGCCGATCGCGTCGAAGCGCGGCGTTCACGCCGCTGCATCCGTAGTGGCCGCAGACAATGATGTGGCGGACTTTCAGGATATCGACCGCGAATTGCATGACCGACAAACAATTGAGGTCGGTGTGGACGACGAGGTTGGCGATGTTTCGGTGAACGAACAATTCGCCGGGTGGGACGCCCACGATTTGATTGGCCGGCACGCGACTGTCCGAGCAGCCGATCCACAAGTAGATGGGCGATTGTTGCTGTGAAAGCCTTGGAAAAAACTCGGGGTCTTGCTGTCGAATACCTTCGGCCCAGATCTTATTTTTTTCGAAAAGATGAATGAGATTATCCATACTTAAGAATCGCGGTCGGCCTAACGAGTATTCACTGCGAGCGCGCGTGCTTGAATCTCGAAATAGTTGTCCCGATATGGATTCCGATTCATGAGTAACTGCCAAATGCTGGAAGCAAGGTAAGCCCCAAAAAATGCTACGCCCCAACGCTCGTACTGGCGAACATGAACGCGCTCATGCTCGCGCGAGCGATCGAGATCCTGCTCGGTGACGGCCAGGATCACATGACCGAAGGTTATGGCGCGGAACATCAGCGATTGCGCCAGCCTGCCGCAGGACGCCGCACTGTCGCGGAAGGTAAACTCGAGCGTGCCAAACGAATGTGTGACCTTTCCGCCCAGTAACAGAAGTGGCGCCGCGAACGCGAGACCGAGCGCCGAACAAGGGATCGCCCAAATTACTTTCGCAATCTGGACAAGCTCGCGCCTTTGCCATTTCATGAAATAGATCGCGTTCCCCTTATTTGAATTCGCTGGCCAGGTCGACTAGGTCAACTAGGTCAACTAGCCGCAGCCGCACCCGCTCAGGTTGCAGCCAAAGCCGTGTCGACATCCGAGTAAATGCGGAAGACTTGATCGAGACGGGCGATTTCGAAAATGGAGCGCACATTTTCGTGCAGACCGACCAGCGCAAATCTGCCGCTGTATTCTTCGACGTGCTGCATCCCTTCGATCAAAACGGCGAGACCGGAGCTGTCGATGTAAGTGACCTTGGTAAGATCGACAACGACACGGTCGGGTTTTTCCTGCGTGATCTGCGCGAGGGAGATGGCGATGCGCGGCGAGACGTGCAAATCGATTTCGCCTTCGAGTGCGAGAACGTTGGGATGGTCGGTCGACAAAATGGTATTCGTTTGTTTAGGCATAACTATTCCTCCCGGGGGTTCGTGTCACCAACCAAGCGTAGCGATCACTTCGCCGACGTTTGCGAAATCATCAAATAGAAAATCGGGCGCTTGAGCGGAAAGTTGTGCGCGCGACCATGAACCGGTGGCGACGGCGACGGTGCGGCCGCCAAATATTTTTCCGCACGCGATGTCGTGACCAGTGTCGCCGATTACGTCAATGTTGGCCGCTTCGAATTCGTGGCCGTTCGTTTCGTGTGCGCGTTTCCGGGCGAAGGCGCCGAGTTGATTGCGATCGTGATGATCGTCGGCAAAGGCGCCGAAGGCGAAGAAGTGCCAGAGTCCGTAGGCTTCGAGTTTTAATTTCGCGCCGCGTTTGATGTTGCCGGTAAGCAGGCCGAGGACGCGATCGGGTTTCGCTTGCATGCGGGTTAGGATGTCGGCGATGCCGGGCAGAACGCGGCCGCGAAGCTGCGGCAATAAACGCGCGAGGTGCTCCACGTATTCATCGAGAAAGGCGGTGATATTTTCCGGCGTAAGATCGACATCGTACTTTCGCAGGATGTCGCTGGCGATGTTCGAATCGGTCTTGCCGGCGATCTCGATATCGTCGAGATCGTCGCGGCGACCCCAACGTTTCTCGATCACGATCTTGAGCGATTCGATGCCGGCGCCCATGGTGCTGACAAGAGTGCCGTCGATATCGAAAAGCAGCAGGCGCTTGGTTTCCACAGATTCGCAAACAGAGATTGCGCCTAAAACACGGGCGCGTGCATCGTCAGCACGGCGATCATGCTAATGAGGAAAGCGAGAAAGGCGAGGCCGGCGGCAGCGAAGACGGCGGTGCGGGTGGAATCTCGATCTTTTCTGCGACCCGGAAAGGGCGACGTGTTCGCGAAGTCAACCGGCGCGGCGATGACTTCGGCGGGACGCGCTTCGACGGTGTCGACGTTAGGCAATGGTTGCGAACCAGTCGCGTCTGCTTCAAAGCGCGCTTCTACTCCGCCCAAACGAATGCGGTCGTCGAAACGCAGCACGGTTTCGGTAACGGGCACGCCATTCACGCGGGTGCCGTTAGTCGAATCGAGATCCTTCAGGCGATAAACATCGCCGGCGCGTTCGAGTTGGGCATGGCGTCCCGAAACCGACGAGTCGTCGATCACGATCAAATTATCGGGCGCACGACCGAGGGTAACGAGTTCGTCAACGAGTTCGTGAGGTGTAACGCTGATGACGAGTTTTGGCATGTCGATCTTATTGTAATGCGACTGTGGCGGCCGCCAATCAGAAATGGCGGTTTACCGAAACGCCCCACAATTGACCAGCTATCAGCCGCCCCGCATAGTGCCGGCTTCCATGGGAATCGAGCTCACGCGCAATTTCTGCATCATCGCGCACATCGATCACGGCAAAACGACTTTGTCGGATCGTTTGCTTGAGACGACGGGAACGATTCATCAGCGCGATAAGCAGGACCAGTTGCTCGATTCGATGGACCTGGAACGTGAGCGCGGGATCACGATCAAGGCGCATCCGGTGGCGATGCGTTACACCGCGAAAAACGGCCAGAAGTATCGGCTGAATCTTCTCGATACGCCGGGCCATGTCGATTTTGCCTACGAAGTTTCGCGAAGTCTCGCGGCGTGCGAAGGCGCGTTGTTGATTGTCGACGCAGCGCAAGGAGTCGAGGCGCAAACGGTGGCGAACGTCCATCTCGCGCACAAACAAGGCCTAACGATCGTGCCGGTGATCAACAAGATCGATCTTCCGAATGCGGATGTGCCTTCGGTCCATCGACAACTGGAAGAGATTCTCGCCATCCCGGCCGAGGAAGCGATCGACGCCAGCGCGAAGATGGGAATCGGGATCGAGGAAATTCTGGAAGCGATCGTGCATCGCATTCCGGCGCCGGAGAAACCGAAGGACGAGATATTGCGCGCTCTCGTTTTTGATTCGGTCTTCGACGTTTATCGCGGTGTGGTCGGTTACGTGCGGGTCGTTTCCGGAAAAATGGAAGCGGACCAGGCGATCAAGTTGATGCGGAACGATGCGCGCTACGACATCAAGGAGGTGGGATTGTTCACGCCGAAAATGTTTGCGCAGCCGCGCCTGAACGCCGGCGACGTCGGCTACTTCATCGCGAATATCAAAACGACGGCCGACATCAAAATCGGCGACACCATCACCGACCAGCGCAATCCTGCGCGCGTGGCGTTGCCTGGCTTCCAGGAAATTCATCCGATGGTGTTCAGCGGCATCTATCCGATCAACACCGCCGACTTCGAACATTTGAAAACCGCGATCGGCAAGCTGCGCTTGAACGATTCGGCGTTCGTCTATCAACCGGAGAGCTCGGTCGCGCTCGGATTCGGTTTTCGCTGCGGATTTCTCGGGCTGCTGCACATGGAGATCATTCAGGAGCGACTCCGTCGCGAGTACAACATGGACATCATCGCGACGAGCCCGAGCGTGATCTACGAAATCAAAACGTCGCGCGGCGAAATTCTTTTGATCGACAATCCCGCGCACTTGCCCGACCCGAGCATCATCGACGAAATCCGGGAGCCGATCGTGAAAGCTTACGTCCTTTGCCCTAACGAAAACATCGGCGACATCCTCCAGCTCATTTTGGAAAAGCGCGGGCTGATGGACCACACCGAAACGCTGGACGTGCGCCGCGTCATGTTGCATTGCGAGCTGCCGCTCAACGAAATCCTGGTCGATTTTAACGACAAGATTAAATCGATGACTCGCGGCTACGGCTCGATGGATTACGAACACGCCGGTTATCGCGCGGCGAAACTGGTGAAGCTCGATGTGCTGGTGAATGGCGAGCCAGTGGACGCGTTCTCCATGATTGTGCATCGAGACCGCGCCGATGCGCGGGGACGCCAGCTGGCCGCCAAGTTGAAGGAAGTGATCCCACGCCAGCTTTATCAGGTCGCGATTCAGGCGGCGATCGGTGGAAAAATTATCGCGCGGGAGAGCGTTTCGGCCTTGCGAAAAAATGTGACCGCGAAATGCTACGGCGGCGATATCACGCGGAAGCGGAAATTGCTCGAGAAACAAAAAGAAGGAAAGAAGCGCATGAAGAGCATCGGCAAGATTAACATTCCGCAGGAAGCGTTTATCGAAGTGCTGAAGTCGCAGTAAGCTCGCGCAAGATCGACATGTTCACTTCCCGCCACGTTAAGCACAGCAAGTTGTTGCTTCGGCATGCGCAGAAATATCTGCGCTACAAATCCGACGTGCTCGATCCGACCGATCGCGAGGAGATTGAATCGGGCATGCGCCGATTGCAGGCGGCCATTCGCCAGCGCGACCGGAAACAAATCGAGGGTCGCGCGGAAGAGCTCGACCAGAAATTGCACAAGTTGGCGCCGATCAACTGGGAAGCGCACTGGCGCGAAAACGTCGAGGTGATTTTGGTCGCGATCGTCGTCGCCGTGGGAATTCGCTCCTATTTTCTACAGCCGTTCAAGATTCCGACCGGCTCGATGCAGCCGACTTTAAACGGCATCATCGGCTATCCGCTCGACAAGCCGACGCCGAATATGTTGCAGCGCGTTGGCGAGTTCGTCGCGCTCGGGCGAAATTACATCGACGTCGTCTCGCAGGAGGACGATCAGGTGCTGCAGGTGCAACCGGTCAAGCGCCTCTTCTTTTTCACGCTCTCGCGCGTGATTTGCCAGCATCAGACGTTCATGGTGTATGCGCCGCCGGACACATTGCGGGATTACTTCGGGGTGTCGCCCGGCAAGCTCTGCCGCAAAGGGGAAGTGATCGCGCGGGGCGCGATCGACACGGGCGATCAAGTCTTCGTCGATAAATGCAGCTACAATTTCGTCAAGCCTCATCACGGCGACGTTTTCGTCTTTCGCACGAACGGCATCAGTCTCATCCGCGAAGACCCGGTCACGGGCGCGCCGTTTTACATTAAACGTCTGGTCGGCTTGCCTAGCGATTACTTGCGGGTCGAGCCGCCGAAATTGTTTATCAATGAACGCGAAGCCGAAGGTTATGGATTTCAACGTGTCATGTCCGCGAAGTTTCCCTATCGCGGTTATTCCGAGGGTCCGGCGAACTTAAGCGAGATGCAGAGGCAGGCTGCGCAGATCACTGCCGCCAAAGATGCCGCGCTCAAGGCGGGTCAGGTCGAGCGCATCGCGCAATTGAACGCGCAGGAAAACGAAGCGACGGAACGTTTGCGCGATGTTCGCGAGAAACTGCACGTGCCCGAGCACGCCTATTTCGCCATGGGCGACAACAGCTACAATAGCTACGACAGCCGCTATTGGGGGCCGGTGCCGGACGAAAATCTGGTCGGCCGCGGCTTACTGGTTTACTGGCCCTTCAGTCGGCACTGGGGTTTGATTCGTTAGGCTCGCTCATGCTTTCGAGTGTGTCCCGGGTATATCCTCTGCTCGGGTTCTGCGGCGGTTACGCGCTCCTGATGTGGTGCAATCCGGTGCGCCAGGCCATGCGCGACGGTCTCCGGTGCGTCGCGCGTTACAAACGCATCTGGCTGGCGTTTGTTCTGCTCGGGCTCGGCTATTCCGTTTTCCAATTCGCTACCTTTTCTCAGATCGAAAGCTCGGCCGATTTCGATCTGAATCAGGTCGCGTCACTGCCGAACTGGCATTGGCCGAAGTTAGCCGACGTCTGGACCCAAGTGCCATTGCCGACGCTCGAAGGCGTGGCCGGCATCTTCGACAACGCCACGACCACTTATCCGTTGTCGGTCATCGCCGCGATTCTCCTGCTCATGAATTGGCGCGGACTTCATGGCGGTTTGCTGCGCGCGTTGCGGAAGCGATACCACTTCGCCAGTCACATTATTTATTTAATCCTGCTGATCGGCGCGCTGGCGTCGCTCGGTAAACCAATTGTTTTTTGGTGGCTGCCGCATGCCGGCAATTCCATTCCCGAAGCCCGTGTGCTGCAAATCTCCGCCAGCGTCGATGCCATCGCCTTCATCTTCGAGTATCTGCTCGGCGTTTACATTCAGGTTTATCTCATCACTGTTTGCCTCGTTTGGGTAAAAGGCTTGAGCTTCAACGAGGAATCGCTCTTTCAATTCGCGCTGCGCCGATTCACCTACGTGTTGAAGTGGGCGGGTGTCGTAGTCCTAGTCAGCACACTGCTCGTGCGCGTGCCGCTCTTGCTCGCTTATTTCATGCGGGTGCCCGACGTGCTCGACTACCTGCCGTTGCAGCGCGTGTTCATGTCGATCTTGATCATCGCTTTTGCTTCCGTGCAGGTCTCGCTCGCATTGCACAACGAGAATCTGCGCGAAGCCATCGCGGCGCACGCGCGATTTGTTCGACAAAATCTCGGCCATTTCGGCTGGTTCCTCCTCATCTGCGCCATGCATTTTTTCTTCATCATGGCTTGCGACGCCATTGCGCGCGATGCCATCGCTGATCGCATCGTCGCCCTCATCATCTGGAAATGTTTCTTTGTCACTGTCCGCGGCCTTGTCGCCGGCTGGTTACTCGCGAGCTGGGTCTGTTTGTTCCGCCGTTGCGAGCGCGGACGGCTCGAACAGGAAAGCTGGATTCGTTATTGACGAAATTGTGAGCTCCGACGCCGCGAAGATTACCCGCCAGAGCAAATCCAATCTCGCTCTCGCCTTTATCGCCCTCGATCGCGAGCGACGCCACGATATCACCAGCTTCTACGCCTTCTGCCGCGTCATCGACGACATCGTCGACGCATCCGATCTGCCAACGGAAGTGAAGCAACAGCGTTTGGATGAATGGCGCACTGCTCTGCGCGTCGCGAATTCAAATGAGCCTCCGCTCGCGAGCGACATTCGGCGTTTGATCGACAAGTACTCGCTCGCGCCGGAGATGTTCGACGAAATTATCGCCGGGGTGGAAATGGATTTGCACAAGGCGCGCTACGCCACCTTCGAAGAACTGCGCGTTTACTGTTACCGCGTCGCCAGTGCGGTCGGGCTCGTCAGCATCGAGATCTTCGGATACAAAAACGCGCGCTGCCAGGATTACGCCGTCGAGCTTGGACTCGCGCTGCAGCTCACCAACATCATTCGCGACGTCGGCAAAGATCTGCAACAAGGCCGCATTTATTTGCCGCAGGAAGATCTGGCCCGTTTCGGTTACACCGAAGCCGAATTGCAAGATCGACAATACGATTCGCGCTTTCTCGAACTAATGACCTTCGAAGCCGCCCGCGCCGACGAATTTTTTGCCCGCGCCGCCGCCGCGCTGCCGCCGGAAGATCGACAATCGATGGTCGCGGCCGAGATCATGGCTTCGGTGTATCACGCGCTGCTTCGTCGCATGCAGCGCGACCATTTCCGGGTCTTTGCGAAAGAATACCGCCTGACCCGTCTCGAAAAAGCCGGACGCATCGCTGCGAAAGTCTTGAACTTTTATTTGAATTGAGCGACAAAAACGTCCGTCTGACCGTTCAGTTGCGAAACCTTTAACACACTCATCATTATGAAAAAATATTCGGCATTCCTTTCAGCAATTCTTCTCGCGATATTTGTGTCGGCGCCGCTCACTGCTTTCGCAGTCGGTGGCGATGCCCAACCGCCCACCGAGATCACGGCGGAGGACGCGGCCAAAAAATATCCGCCGCCCGTAGGAAAAAAGTATCCCGAGGGCCTGCCTTCCGAAATTGCGAATACCAGCACCGGCGGAGGTTTTTTCCGAAGCCCTTATTCGAGCCGGGTTTTCGATTGCCGCAAGATTAAGTCGGGCGCGCTGCTCCTCGATACCAGCGTGAACAAAGTTTTCATTCGGCCTAGGTCGGGAGGATAATTTGGAGCGCAACTTCGAACGCGCGTTTGGGTTCGACAGGTAACGTTTATGACAAAATACCATTTCCGAATTCTGTCGCCGCTGGCATTGCTCGCGATGCTCTTAATTTCTTGTGATCGACCCACCGGGCGTGGTGCCGCTTATGGC
The DNA here is from genome assembly GCA_040002925.1 of Spartobacteria bacterium. Lineage (GTDB taxonomy): Bacteria > Verrucomicrobiota > Verrucomicrobiia > Chthoniobacterales > UBA10450 > JAJPGZ01. The sequence continues at coordinate 22,175 of JBDUDM010000021.1, forward strand.
GCCGGCGCGGGAGCGATCCTCGGTGCTGCCGCTACCGGCAACGTCCGCGGCGCCGCCATCGGCGCTGCTGCCGGCGCCGCCACCGGTGCCTTAATTGGACACGCCATTCAGGAAGACGAAGCGCGTGGCTACGGGCTGCCGCCGGGCGGCGGGTATCCGTGGGCGCGGCCGAGTGGAACGCCTGGTCTGGTCGTTAGCCCATATGCGCCGCATCGACTTGTCGATGTTCGTGGTATCCCGCGTGGCGCATTGGTGCGCGATCCGTCGACCGGCGGAGTGTTCCGCAGACCCTGACGAGATCGTGCTTTTCGAAACGGATTAAATCGAGATGTCGATCGAATCCGTTTTCTTTGCAGGGCATCGGCGAGCGGTTAGTCCAGCGGACTCTTCACGCCGACGCCCGGCTTGTTCAGCACGTGCGTGTAAATCATCGTCGTGCTCACGTCTTTGTGGCCTAACAATTCCTGGACCGTGCGAATATCGGACCCGCGCGTGAGCAAATGCGTGGCGAAGGAATGACGCAAGCTGTGGCAGTTGGCGCGTTTTACGATTCCGGCCGCATCCACCGCGCGCTTCAACGCGCTCTGCAAAATTCCCTCAGCCATATGATGGCGTTGTTTGTTCCCACTGCGCGGGTCGATCGCTATTCGCGACGAAGGAAATACATATTGCCAGGCCCACTGGCGCGCCGCGTTTGGAAATTTGCGGCCGATAGCGAAGGGAAGGTGGGCGCGACCAAATCCATCTTCGAGATCTTGGTCGTGCTGCGCTTTGATTCGCCGGAGATGTCGCTGCAAAGGCTCCGCTAAATTCACGGGCAGCATCGTCACCCGATCTTTTCCACCCTTAGCGTCACGCACGATGATTTGCGCCAATTCGAAATCAATATCTTTCACTCGCAGCCGCACGCATTCCATCAAACGCAGGCCGCTTCCATAAAGAAGGCCGGCCTACCTCGCTCAACATGACTTCCAGATCATCATTGCAATCAAAGGTCGCTCTCGCCAGCGGTCGCTGATCTTGGATCTCGTTAGGCCGGTACACACGGCAACCAAAGCAACTCCCTTTACTTTTCCAAGCTCAGCTTCTCGTTGACGTTCGCTCGTCACTTAATCGCGATACGCTTCAGCGCACGGGCCACCCACATCCAGCGTTTGTCCTTCGCGCCAACTCTCGCCCCGCCGAGGCGGGGCGACAAAACGCAAGTTAGAAGCGCGACCATGCTCGGCTCCCTCAACGAGCAATCTATTCCGTTTTCTTTTGCAGCGCATCAACCAATGCCTGCGCTTCCTCTGTCATCTTGAGCAACTCCGGCCATGGCCGGTGATGATTCTCGCCGGGTAACTTCCGCGTCGCGTCGAAGCCCATGTGCGAGCCGATGTTCTGTTCGCTTGGCGCGTGATCGAGTGAGTCGCTCGGGTTTTTGATCACGGTCGAATCACGCGCCGGGTCCGTATTCGCGCACAAACGGAACAGCACCTCACTCGTGTTGTGCACGTCGCAATCTTCATCCACCACCACGATGTATTTGCTGAACATCATCTG
>JBDUDM010000093.1:0-7083 GCA_040002925.1 Spartobacteria bacterium
CCGAGGACAGTTTTCTGGAAAGCGTGGCCTGGCGTTTCATGCATTGGTTTTACGGGCAACTCGACACCGTCTTTGTGAACTCGGACGAATATCGGCAGAGCTGGATCAAACGCGGGTTCGATCCGGCCAAACTAAAAATCTTGCCCCGCGGCCTCGATACTGAGCTTTTCACGCCGACTCGACGCGATGTGCAATTCTGGCAAAAATTCGGACGGACCAACGGCGAGGTTCGCCTCCTTTACGTCGGCCGCGTTTCGCGAGAAAAAGATCTCGATGTCCTGGCCAGTGCCTACCGAAAACTGCGCGACGAAAATTTGCCGGTGCAATTGTTTGTGGTCGGTGACGGACCGTACGCCCGCGCGCTTTCGGAAACGCTGCCCGACGCTTTTTTCACCGGCTACTTGCGCGGCCAGGATCTCGCCACCGCCTATGCATCGGCAGATGTTTTTGTCTTTCCGAGCACGACCGACACGTTCGGAAACGTTATTATCGAAGCGCAGGCTTCCGGCGTTCCGGTCATCGTCTCCGACTCCGGCGGTCCGAAGGAATTAGTGACGAACCAGGAGAATGGGTTGATCACGAAATCGCACGATGTCGAAGATTTTACTCGCGCCATTCGCACGCTCGTTGTCGATCCTGCGTTGCGCCAACGCATGGGTCATTGCGCGCGTGAGAGTGTGGTGGACCGCACCTGGCCGAGCGCCTTTCGGAAATTCTGGGCCATGACCAACGTCTAACAAATGATCTCCCGCATCGTCCTCAGTTTCCTATTGGGTAACGCTGGCACTCCAGTATTCACGATGACAAAAACGTGATCGTCCGCTTAGCGCGCTGCATCACACTAATCGGTGCCGAAGTAGCGGTCGCCGGCATCGCCCAGTCCCGGGACGATGTAGCCGAATTCATTTAACTTGGGATCGATGGCGGCAGTGAATATCTCGACATCCGCATGCGCGGATTGCAATCGCTCCACTCCCGGTGGGCACGCCACCACACAAACGAATTGAATTCGCGCGGCGCCGTTTTTCTTGAGCAAACTCACCGCTTCGCATGCGGTGTTTCCCGTAGCGAGCATTGGATCGACAAGGACGACCTGCGCTTCACTCAGCTCCGCGGGCAAACGACAGAAGTAAGTTGTCGGTCGCAACGTTGTCGCATCGCGATAAAGTCCGATGTGACCGACGTTCGCTTCTGGCAGAATGCGCACGATGCCCTCGAGCATTCCCAATCCCGCGCGCAAAATCGGCACGATCACCAGCGGCCTTTGCAGAATCTGCGCAGCGCATTTCGTCAGCGGCGTTTCAATTTCGACCGGCGCTGTCTCCCACGACCGCGCTGCTTCGCCCAGCAGTAAGATCGACATCTCCTGCACGCCGCGGCGGAATTCCTCCGGCGGCGTTTCCTTCGCCCGCAAGATCGACAACTTCACCGCGAGTAAAGGGTGATCGATTACGTTGACCCGACCAGTGCTGGCGCTCACGTCATTTCGTGTAAGTTGTCGATCTTCGGATGAAAAGAGAAATCACTTCCAACCCACGCCGATATCCCATCGGAGCGGAAGTGATCGGGAAAAATGAAACGCATTTTCGGGTGTGGGCGCCGAAAGCGAAAAGTGTGGACGTGGTGTTGGAAGAAAGCGCGGCCTCGCCCGCCAACCGAACTTTTCATCCGCTAGTCGACGAGGACAATGGTTACTTTTGCGGAGCGGTCGAAGCAGGGGCCGGCCAGCGTTATCGCTTCCGCGTGGATGGCGCCGAACATTTTTATCCCGATCCCGCGTCGCGTTTTCAGCCGGAGGGTCCGCACGGATCTTCGTGCGTGGTCGATCCCGACGCGTTCCAATGGTCCGACGCAAAATGGCGCGGGCGAAAACTGAAGGGGCAAATCATTTACGAATTGCACGTCGGCACGTTTACGCGTGAAGGAACGTGGGCAGCGGCCGCGGAACAGCTAGCGGAGCTGGCGCGCATCGGCGTGACCGTGATCGAAATGATGCCGATCGCTGATTTCCCGGGAAAATTCGGCTGGGGTTATGACGGTGTCGATCTTTTCGCCCCGACGCGACTCTACGGAACGCCGGACGATCTGCGCAGCTTTATCGATCGCGCGCATGCGCTCGAGCTCTCCGTCATTCTCGATGTCGTTTATAATCACTTCGGGCCGGACGGAAATTATCTGCGCGTTTACTCGGAAGATTATTTCACGGCCAAGCACGAGAACGATTGGGGCGAGTCGATCAACTTCGACGGCCCGAACTCGGAACCGGTGCGCGAGTTTTACATCACTAACGGCCGCTACTGGACGGAGGAATTTCATTTCGATGGATTCCGTTTCGACGCGACCCAGGATGTGCATGACGAGTCTAACGAATATCTTATCGGCGCGATCGGCCGGGCGGCGCGTTTGGCGGCCGGGAACCGATCGCTGATTCTGGTAGCGGAGAACGAGCCGCAGGAAACGAAGCTCGCGCGACCGCGGAGCGAAGGCGGTGACGATCTCGATGGATTATGGAATGACGATCTGCACCACAGCGCCAGCGTCGCGTTGGTCGGGCGAAACGAAGCGTATTACACAGATTACCTGGGCAACCCGCAGGAATTCATTTCCGCCGCGAAATACGGTTACCTGTATCAAGGTCAGCCTTACAGTTGGCAGGAATCGCAGCGCGGCACGCCCACTTTCGGGCTGCGGCCGGAAACGTTCGTGGCTTACATCGAGAATCACGATCAGGTCGCCAACACTGCCACCGGCGAGCGGGTGCGATTTCAAACCTCCTCCAGCCGTTATCGGGCAATGACCGCGCTGATCCTGCTCGGGCCCTGGACGCCGCTGCTGTTTCAAGGCCAGGAGTTCGGCTCGTCGAAACCATTTTTGTTTTTCACCGATGTGGGCGACCAGGCGATGAAGGAAGCGATCCGGAAAGGGCGCTCGAAATTTCTGGCGCAATTTCCTTCACTGGCGGGCGAAGAGGCGCAGGAAATTTTTCCGGTCCCGGACGATCCCGAGGTGTTTACGCGCTGTAAGCTCGACTTCGCCGAGCGGCAAACGCACCGGGCGTGGTACGATCTGCATGTCGATCTTATCAAATTGCGCCGGGAAGATTCCCGTTTTCGCGAACAAATACCCGGGGGGATCGATGGCGCGGTCCTCGGCCCGGCAAGTTTCGTGCTTCGCTATTTCGCGGGCGACAACAATGATCGCCTGCTCGTGATCAATCTCGGCCAACTCCAAAAATTTGAACCCGCGCCCGAGCCTCTGCTCGCGGCGCCGCTTGGATTTGAATGGGAAATACTCTGGACGAGCGATTCTCCGAAGTATGGCGGACCCGGCACCGTGCCGGTGGTCACGGCGGATCGATGGCTGCTGGCCGCGGAATCTGCAGTCGCACTGCGCCTGGTGCCGGAAAAAAGTCCGCGCAAAAAACCGAAACGCCGGCGCGACTGACCTCCTTTTTCGACCCATGGATCAGAGTTACCGACCGAACGTCATCCGCACCATGCCGTGGGACCCGGCGCAAACCTCGCGCGAAGTCCTGCTCAATCGCGAGTGGCTCGTCACCAACGGACTGGGCGGCTATTCCTCCGGCACCATCTCCGGCGCGATCACACGTCGCTATCATGGTTTACTTATCGCCGCTCTCCCCGCGCCGCTCGGCCGCGTCGTGATGTGGAGTCACGTTTCCGAATGTCTAAACTTCGGCAATGACGACGTCGTCTCGTTAGGCGCAGAAGAACGCGCCGGCGGACAGCTCGATCTCAAAGGTGCCGATTATCTGCGCGAGTTTCGCCTCGAAGACGGATTGCCAGTTTGGATTTTTCACGTGCGCGACATCGTGCTCGAGAAGCGCGTCACCATGCCACATCTGCAGAATACGGTGCACGTAAGTTATCGCATCGTGGAAGGCGAGGCGCGGCCGCGACTCGAGTTGCGACCGGCGTTTCATTTTCGTCACCACGAAGTCCAGGTGAACAAGGGAACGTCGGGGCCCTACAAATTTTCCGCGGTGGGCGCGCGCTACGAGATCGCTGCGGCCCGCCCCGGATTTCCGCTGCTGCGCATGAGAATGTGCGGCGAGGCGACCTTCACCATCGCGGCGACCGAGATTCCGCAAGTCGTTTACCGCAGCGAGCAAAGCCGCGGCTATGCCCACGAAGGCAAGCTCTGGAGTCCAGGATTTTTCAATGTCGATCTTGCGAAAGAAAAAGCGGCCACGCTCGTCGCCTCCACGGAGAAATGGGAAATCGTCGAGGTGCTTGCGCCTGAGCAAACACTTATTTCCGAACGCCAACGCCGCGGTCGGTTGCTCGAAAGCGCGGGCCAAGCCGCCCACGAAGCTTTCACCGCGGAGTTAACCTTTGCCGCGGATCAATTCGTCATCACCCCGGCGGGACGTTTCGAAGAAGCGGCGCGCGCCCACGCCACCGGCGACGAAGTCCGCACCGTCATCGCCGGCTATCATTGGTTCACTGATTGGGGCCGCGACACCATGATCAGCCTCGAAGGTCTAACCCTAACGACCGGGCGCTGGCTCGAGGCCGGCTACATTTTGCGCACCTTCGCCCATTATGTTCGCGATGGACTTATTCCGAACATGTTTCCGGACAGCGCGAAGGAGGGCGTGTATCACACCGCGGATGCGACGCTCTGGTTTTTCCACGCGCTCAATCGTTACCTCGAGATCACAAAAGACCGCACCACGTTAAAACTTTTGCTGCCGACATTGGTCGACATTGTTGAGCATCATCTGCGCGGAACGAAGTTCAATATCCATGTCGATCTTGCGGACGGTTTGCTCGTGCAAGGTCAGGAAGGTTATCAACTCACCTGGATGGATGCGAAGATGGGCGACTGGGTGGTAACGCCGCGCCGCGGCAAGGCAGTCGAGATCAACGCCCTTTGGTACAATGCGCTGCGGCTGCTCGCGAAATGGTTGCGCGACGCAGGCGATGGCGCGGCCGAAGATTACGAGCAACACGCCGAACGCGCACAGGCATCGTTCAACGACCGCTTTTGGTACGCCGATGGCGGTTATCTTTTCGACGTGGTCGATTGCAATGGCGAAAACGGTTCCCACGATATTTCCTTTCGGCCCAATCAAATCTTCGCCGTTTCGCTCGACCATCCTGTCCTCGCGCCAGAACGCTGGAATGCAGTTGTCGATTTTGTGCGGCAAAAATTGGTGACTCCGTTAGGCCTTCGCTCCCTTTCGCCGGATGATCCGGAATACAAACCGATCTACTTCGGCGATCTGCGTTCGCGCGACGGCGCCTATCATCAGGGCACCGTCTGGGCCTGGCTGATCGGACCGCTCGTTGACGCGTGGATGAAAGTTCATCCGGATGACAAAGCCGGCGCGCGCAAATTTCTCGAGACGTTCCCATGTCATCTGAGCGAGAACGGTATCGGCACCATCAGCGAAGTGTTTGACGCAAGTGAGCCGCACATGGCCGGCGGCTGCATCGCGCAGGCATGGAGCGTGGCGGAAGTTTTGCGCTGCTGGGTGAAAACCGCGTAAGATCGACATGCAACTGTGCGGGCTCTTCCGATTCAGTAGGTGATGGCTGAAACCGCCGAAGAACTTTCCCAACAACCGGAGGTGCGCGAAGAACTCGCTCGCACCACTGGCCAGAGAACCGGCGAGAAAGTTAAAGCCGAAACCAAGGACAAGTTTTGGTTCGTTACCCATGCGCTCATTCTGATCGGCTGCGCGGTCGTTTATTATCTCCTCGGATCAAGACTGATCCCGCTCGCACAAGGACATGTCGATCTTGCGCGCCGCGCGCTCCGCGGCACTGCGTTAATCGTTTTCGTTCTCGCGATCGCCAAGGCCATTTCCGTTTACGGGATTGGACGAATCGCGGATGCCTCGACGCGTTTTACGCTTAAGCGCGTCGCGCACCTCGTTGTCGTTTTGGTTATCGCAGTCATCGCCATCTCGATGATTTTTGTGAATTGGTACGCGGCCGTCACTGCGCTCGGCGTCGGCTCCATCATCGTCGGCCTGGCCGTGCAAACACCGATGACGAGCTTCATCGGCTGGATTTATTTGCTCATCCGCCGGCCTTATCGCGTCGGTGACCGCATTAAAATCGACGATGCCACTGGCGATGTCATTGACGTCAGTTATCTCGACACCACGCTCTGGGAATTCGGCGGCAAATATATTTCCGGAGATCATCCGAGCGGACGCATCATCAAGTTTCCAAACTCGAAAGTGCTTAACTCGATCGTCTGGAATTATTCGTGGCCGCTCTTCCCCTACATTTGGAATGAGATCAAATTTCAAATTGCTTACCAAAGCGATTTGAAATTCGTCGCCACGACCATGCGCCGTGTCGTCGAAGAAGAGATCGGCGCCGAGATGATGAAGCGCGTCGCGGTGTATCGCGATTTGCTTGCGCGCACACCGGTGGATGAGCTGGAAGTGCGCGAGCATCCGCGCGTTATCTTTCGGGTCGACGAGGTCACGTGGGTCGATGCGATCGTGCGTTATCTGGTGTCGCCGCGCGATTCGGGGCCGACCAAATCGCGCCTCATTCCTAAACTTCTCGCCGCCTTAAATGCCGCGCCGGAGAAAGTCATGTTCCCGAAAGGTGACGCGCGCTAGTTGTGATTCGGAGTAAAATCGCGGAACTTCCCGCACCCCGTGAAATTTCTTAGCGCTGCGATTTTTTTTACCATGTCGATCTTCGCTCTGGCTGAGCCGAAGCCGACCTCCGCGCCCCCGGCGCAAAAAGTTTTTCCAGTTGCGCTGCCTAACTACAACGAAGAGACCGCGACGCGGCTCCAAATCTTTTTGGATAACGCCGACTTCGGTCCGGGCAAGATCGACGGCCGCATGGGCGAATTTTTTCGGAAGGCGCTCATTTCCTACAAACATGCGCATGCCATGTCGAAGACCGGCGCGGTCGATTCGTGGTTACTCGATCAAGTCGGGAGCACGTTCACGATGTATACCATCCGCGAGGAAGATATGAAGTTCGTGGGCCCGCTCCCGACCGAACACGCCGAGCAGGCGAAGTTGAAACTGCTGCCCTATACGTCGCTGCTCGAATTCGTGGCCGAGCGTTTCCATTCGGCTGA
>JBDUDM010000002.1:0-61922 GCA_040002925.1 Spartobacteria bacterium
TGCCGATGGGCACGGGCGAGTTGCGAATGATCCATTCGCGCGTGGCGTGAATGTTCTTGCCGGTGGAAAGATCCATCACGGTGTCGGCGCCCCATTTCGTCGCCCAACGCATCTTCTCGACTTCTTCTTCGATCGAGGATGCGACCGCGCTGTTGCCGATGTTGGCGTTGATCTTCACCAGGAAATTGCGGCCGATGATCATCGGCTCGCTTTCCGGATGATTAATGTTGTTCGGGATAATGGCGCGCCCGCGCGCGACTTCGTCGCGGACAAATTCGGCAGTGATCTCGCGCGGGATCGCGGCGCCGAACGATTCGCCGGGGTGTTGGTGGCGAAGGGAGGTTTGATTGTAGGGGAAGCTGGCAGCTTCCCCTACAAATGAAGGATTATTCGCGGGTCCGATTCCCGCCGTCCCATTTCTACTTTGACTCGCTCGCTCCCGCTCACTCGGCCCTTCGGCCTTCCCGTCCATGTCGCTCGCATCCCTGCGGCTCCATTCTACTTTCTCACTTCTACTTTTGCGTCCGTGACTCTCACGGATCGCAATAAACTCCATTTCCGGGGTAATGATGCCCTGGCGCGCATACCAAAGTTGCGTAACCGCTTTGCCCGCTTTCGCGCGCAACGGTCGACGCGATTGCAGATCGAAGATTGCAGATTGCAGATTTCCATTGCTGCCATTGGACGCCTCGCTCGCGAAAGCATTCGGAGTTGGACGTTGAGCGTTGAGCGTTGAGCGTTTTCTTTCTGCCGCTGAAGCCGCGTGTTTCTCCGACAAGTATCCATCGTCCTGCGGCCTAACGGCGCGCCCTTCGATTTCTTCCACATCGCCGCGCTCCAGAATCCATTTCGCGCGCAATGCCGGCAAACCTTGCGTAACATCGACATGTTGATCCGCGTCACCCCACGGCCCGCTCGTGTCATAAACGCGCACGGGCTCGTTAGTCTCGATCTCGCCACTCATCGTCTTTGTTGGCGCGAGCGAGATTTCGCGGAACGGCACGCGAAGATCGACATGTTGATTTCCGGCGACGTAAACCTTGCGCGAGTTCGGCAGCGGCTTTTCGACAGAATGCACAGAATCGACAGAATTACTACCGTTGGATTTTTCCGAAATCATTTTGTCCATTTTGTAAATTCCGTCTGAAACAAAAAAACCATGCGCGGAAAAACGCATGGCTGAAACTTCCTCGCTCCCTTCGACGGCATTACCCGCATCAGGTTCAAGGGGTTCGTCTCACTGACGTCTCAGCCAACCGGCTCCCCCGCATTTCGTTTTTAGATTAAGACCCGCGTGTTTGATGTCAACACGCGTAGCTGGGAGCCGCGCGGGTAGGCGGTAACGCAGCTAGGGCAGCTGGCGCGAGCGCGGACAGCGCGAGTGACCAATCTTGTGGAAATCGGCCACCGAGTTAGTCTCGGCAACCGATCCGCATCATCCAATTTTCTTGCGCAGCTATTTGGCGGGAGCCGTCGCCTTTTCTTGCGGGACGTTGCTGTGGAGGATGACGCTCCAAGTGCCGCCAGTCATTCTCCAAACCGAAACGGAGTTGTAGGTCCCGCTCGCATCCTTCCCATCCACGGTCATCTGCACCGTTGCCTGGTAGGTGATGATCGCTGTCTCCGCATCGGTCGAGGTCACATCGAAGCCGGTGAGATCGAAACTCTTCAAGTCCGTCTTCGTCATCGCAGCCAACTCTTTGTCCAAGGTGTAAACTCCATTGCTGTAAACGCTGTGATATTCGGCGCTCACATACTTCCGAAATTCATCCGCTTTCTTGTCTTTATAGGCCTGCCAGGCGGCTTTTTCGTTCGCGATAATCTTGTCTTTGTCCGGCGCGGCGATCGAAACAGCGATCGCCGCAAACAAAATTGCCATTGTGCAGCTCGTTAGTTTTTTCATCACACGAGGCTGAGCGTCTGTCGCGAGATGGTCAATCTCGTTTCATTAGCGATTGCCGATCTTGCGCGATGACGATCTTATCAGAACGACATCGTCGGCGTCGGCGTTTGCGCCGGCTGCAAGGTCACATCGGCCGAAAACAATTCGGGCTCCTTCTTGCGCGTGTAATCGCGCACCAGCAGCGGCTTCTGTTTGTGATCGGCTAACGAACGGTAGTTCTCGATTCCCATGCTCAGCGCAAGGGCGAGCCGCCCGCGCCATTCCTTGTTCGCGATCAACTGGCTCTCGCCCTTCTCCGTCATGAATCCGCCTTCGACCAGCACGGCCGGGCCTTTCGTTAGGCGCAGGACCGCGAAGCGCGCGCGCTTGATGCCGCGATCGGCTTCGGCGATATGGCCGAGCACTGAATGATAAATGCACGCCGATAGTTCGATGCTGTGGGTATCGACCGCGCTTCCGTTTTGATCGTTCATCGCCGTGGCCTTGAGCCATTCATCGTGCGTTGACGGCGCGCCCAGTGGGGTAAGCGAATAAATCTCGAGCCCGGCGGCGGTCGGGTCCTGGTCGGTCGCATTGAAATGGATGCTGACGAAAATGGAATCCTTCACCGCGTTCGCAATGCGCGCGCGCACTTCCAGCGGAACGAAGTAATCGCCTTCGCGCGTGAGCAACACCCGCAATGCCTTCGCTTGCAGCAACGGGCGCAACTGCCGCGCCACATCGAGCGCGTAATCTTTTTCACATCCGTAACGACTGGTCGCGCCTTTGTCGTAGCCGCCGTGGCCGGGATCGAGCACGACCGTTTTCACTTTGTTGATGTTCGGGATCAGGTGCGGCCGCAGTTGTGGCTCGATCGTCTTGGCCAGGTCGAGACGTGACACTAAAAATTTCCCGTCATTCGCGACCACCGGAAAGCAAAGCCAATTCCGCACGTTGTTGATCATCATCTCGCGACTGGCCAGCGTGAACTCGAGCTCATCGTGGCCGTTGTCGATCTTGACCTTCTTGTTGGTCTGACCCGGACCGGCATCCTGATTGTCGATCTTAGCGAAGCCGTAAAATTTCGCGATATTCGCGACCGAGACATAATCGTGGCCGTCGATCTTGATGATCTGCCACGGACTCGCCGCGGAGATGGAAGCGGCAGTCCCCAGAGTGAGGATCGCGAGGGCGCGGAATTTCCCTAACGAAGACACGCGCAAACGCAGCAACCAATCCGAATTTGAATCTTGGGGGGCGTTCAAGGGGTAGTTTAGTCGATAAAAGTTATGATTTCTTCACTTATTCCTGAAAGTCTCCGCCATGGACTTGATCCGGGCTTTCTCCAGCTAGCAATTACAACGCCCGCAAGACCGACATCTTCATCGCCAGGCACTTCTTCCGCATTGGACAAGCCGCGCGGTTTCGACTTCCTTCTTCGATGAACAAGCTGCTGACCGTCGTCGCTATCACTTTCCTCAGCGCATTCGCGGTGTCCGCGCAAACTGAGCCGCAAAAATCCGCCGCGCCGCTGGCGAGTGCGACCCCGCCGCCGAATGTGCGCGAGTCCGGTAAGGCGCCGACCGAAAAGATTCCGCCGACGACGGGCGCGCCCGCGCAAGCTTCCGCCGATGAATCCGCCAAACCGCAGGTCGATAAGAATCCGCCGCCCTTTGATTTGAAGAACATGGATACGTCGGTCAAACCGACGGAGGACTTCTACATGTATGCCAATGGCGGCTGGCTGAAGAGCAATCCAATTCCGCCGGAAGAATCGCGCTGGGGCAGCTTCAATGAATTGATCGAGAAGAATAACGACGCCCTGCGTGATGTGGCGGAAAAGACGGTGCAAACCGCGACCACGCAGAAGGCCGACCCGGACACGCAAAAGGTGGCTGATTATTATGCCAGCGGAATGGATGAAGCCGCAGTCAACGACGCGAAAGCGACGCCGCTGGCCGATGAAATGAAACGCATCGACGCGGTGAAAGATCGACAAGGTGTTCTCAGCGAGATCGCGCATCTCCATGCGGCCGGCATCACCTCATTGTTCGGATTCACTTCCGGCCAGGACGACAAAAACAGCACGATGGTCATCGCACAAGCGTACCAAGGCGGACTCGGATTACCCGATCGCGATTATTACACCAAGACCGACGACGCTTCGAAAAAGACGCGAGATCAATATGTCGATCATGTAACCAAAATGTTGACTCTCGCGGGCGCGACCGCGGACAAGGCGGGCGATGCAGCCAAAAAAATCCTCGCGCTGGAAACCGAGCTGGCCAAGGGCTCCCGCACCCGCGTCGAGCTGCGCGATCCGCAAAAAAATTACAACAAAATGAAAGCGGCCGATCTGCAAAAGCTGACGCCGACTTTCAAATGGGCTGATTACTTCAAGGAGTTGAAGCTGACCGATCCGGGCGATATCAACGTGGGCCAGCCGGATTTCTTTAAAGCGGCCGACAAGGTTTTCGCCAGCACTGCGATTGAAGATTGGCAGAATTATTTTCGCTGGCACCTCATTCACGCCACGGCCACGGAACTTTCGAGCGACATCGTCGACGAAAATTTCAATTTCTACCTGAAGACATTGAATGGCGTGCAGCAATTGAAGCCGCGCTGGAAGCGCGTGGTCACGTCAACCGACGGCGCGCTCGGCGAAGCGCTCGGCAAACTTTACGTGGCGGATTATTTCCCGCCGCAGGCGAAAGCGCGCGCGCAGGAATTGGTCAAAAACGTGCAGGCCGCCATGGCCGACGCGATCAAGAACAACAATTGGATGGATGCAAAAACGAAAGAAGAGGCGCTCAAGAAACTGTCCGCCTTCACCGTGAAGATCGGCTATCCGGACAAGTGGCGCGATTACTCCACGCTGCAGATCGACCACGGCCCATTTGTGCTGAACGCAATGCGCTCCTCCATGTTTGAGGTAGATCGACAATTCAAGAAAATCGGGAAACCGGTCGACCGCTCGGAATGGGGCATGACCCCGCCGACGGTGAACGCGTACTACAATCCGAACATGAACGAGATCGTGTTCCCGGCGGGAATTTTGCAGCCGCCATTTTTCAGCGCCACCGCTGATGACGCCATTAATTACGGCGGCATTGGTGCGGTCATCGCCCACGAGATCAGTCACGGTTTTGATGATCAGGGACGGCAGTACGACGCCGTCGGCAATCTGCGCGACTGGTGGACGAAAGAGTCGGCCGCCAAATACAAAGAGCGCGCCGATCGAATCGTGAAACAATATTCGGAATACGAGCCGCTTCCCGGCATGCATATCAACGGCGAGCTGACTCAGGGCGAAAACATCGCGGACGATGGCGGCGTGAAAATCGCGTTCGCCGCGTTAAAGAAAGCGCTCGCGAACAAACCCCAGGAAAAGATCGACGGCTTCACGCCGGAGCAACGCTTCTTCTTTGGCTGGGCGCAGGTCTGGCGCGCGAACATTCGCGATGAAGCATTAAAGATGCGGCTGGTGACCGATCCGCATTCGCCAACGAAATTCCGCTGCAACGGTCCGCTCTCGAACACGCCGGAGTTTCAGAAGGCGTTCGATCTGCCGGATAATTGCCCGATGGTGCGCCCGCCAGATAAGCGCGTCACCATTTGGTAAGATCGACATCGCACAAGATCGACATCTACTAACGCGAACGTTCGTTAGGTGAGTAACGTGCGTTCGAGCAGCCAATACCCGCCGGCGAGAGCGACGACGAGGGAACACGCCGGCACGCCGAATTTTAGAAACGAAGCGCGATCGCGCAGCTTCCAGATCGCCGGAAGAATGATCGCGGCGATGCTGAGTTGACCGGCTTCGACGCCGAGATTGAAACCGACGAGGGGAACAGCCGCCGAGGCCGAAGTCGACGCGACGCCCAGTTCGCGAAGAACGCTGGCGAATCCGAGGCCATGAACTAAACCGAAAACGAAGGTGAGAATCCAGCGCCCGCTCAAATGTTTTCCGCCGCGCGATAAATTCTCGATCCCGACATAGACGATCGATGCGGCGATGGCCGGCTCAACCAGACGGCTCTGCAAATTAACCAGCCCGAAGGTGGCGAGCGCGAGCGTGAGGGAATGCGCGATGGTGAAACAGGTGATGAGGGAAATGGCTCCGCGCGCGTTGCGGCAGACAATGAGCAAACCGAAGAGAAAAAGAAGGTGGTCGTAACCAGTCAGGATGTGCCGGATGCCGAGGAGAAAAAAATCGGCGAAGCGCGGGCCAGTCGTGGGCGCTATCTGTTCCGGGACCGATACGGATAATTGATTCTCGCGCGCGCTGAGCAGGCGATCGCCCAGACTCGTCCCGCGATCGGTGTGAACGCTAACGAATTCGCGATGGCCAAATGGCAGGCGAGCGATGATTCCCGATGAAATACTGAGCGGCCCGGAAGCCTCGCGGACGAAGCTGAATCGAAAAGTGACATTCTCATTTTGGTCCTTGTCGATCTTGCGCACGGTCGCGGCGAATGGACGCTCGGCCGTTCCGATCCGCAGGATATCCGGCGCGATGTTCGTGTAATCTGAACCCGCCAAATCGCGCGCATTGAAAACAGCAACGGCCGTAATCTCACGATCCGCCACCGTGACATTGGCCGAACTCAAGCCCGGATCATGCGCCCAGGCGGAAATGGAAAATCCGGCGCAGCAAAATGCGAGCGCCAGAAGGAGTCTCTTCATACCCTAACCGGTCCATTTGGCACCGCCGGCCGAAACCAGCGGTGCCAGAACAGGACCGAACGATTAGTTATGATGCTCGTGCGAGCGACCGTTCAAAGGAGTCGCTGCGTACGGGAATACTTTGTTATACCCAATGTCGTTGTGATCGACCTTGTCCACGCCCGGATCGGCCGGGGCCGAGGCTAAGGTTGGGGAAGCCGGATTGCGGAGGTCGCTCTCCAACGCCAGCACGGCGATGTCGAGAACGTCGTCGCCGAAACGGCGGCCGTTAGGCCAGCCGCCGGGGACGGTACCATTATTGAAGAAACCGGTCTGCGCGGTGCTATGAAGGGCGTCGCCGCCGAAGACACTCAGCCGACTGAAACCGGGATCGTTAGGCGCAGCGGGCGGAGCGCCCGCGTTTTGTCCGCCGGCGAGACGCGCCGGACCGGTCGAGAGATCGGTCTTGATCAAGTCCGGAATGAAGATGCCGGCGATGTCGGTGCGATTAGTTGTATGACTGGCGTCCAATCCGAGAGCGGCCGCGAGCTCTGGATTGAGTGCGTAGTTCTTGAAGTTAGTCGAGTCGGTAGTTGGCAGCGTCCGATTATACAAATCTTTGTCTTTGATCGCGACCAGGGCTTCGTTGAAAAGCGGGTTTCCCTGGCGTCCGACCTGGACAAAATTTCCGCTGTTCTGCGGCGAGGTCTTCTTGACTTTCGCTTTGCGAAGGACTTGAACACGCTGGCGCTCCGTCGTGGCGTAGACGCCGACGACCTGCTGAATGCCGCCAAGTTCCGAGACGGGAATATTCAACACGATGGTGTGAACGTTGAATCCGCCCTGGCTATCAAACGGCTTGTTCGGTCCCGAGAACATAAAATCGAGATCGAAGATGCTCTGGATGTCAGCGTAGAAACCGTCATCGCGCTGGCCGGCGAAAACCTGGTAGCCGGTTGCGTTGGTCGGGATGGTTTGTGACGTGTAACGATCGAGTGAGCTCGAAAGGGCTACGCCTTCTTTGGCCGGAAATTCGCCATTATCGTTCTGATTGTAATAGCGCGTGAGCAATCCCTGATTGTTAGGGGGAACGACGACGTTGGTGAACAAGGTCGTGGCCGCTTTGCTACTGTTTACCGTTTTGGTGACGGTATATTTCTGGGTCAGGTTTTGATTCGCATCATCAACATTCTCGACTGCTCCGAGATAGGATTGAAGGATGGTGTTCACATTCTTATACGAAGTGGTGAACTGGAAACCGTAGGTCAAGGTCGCCTGGCCTGCGGCAACGTCCGCCCCGGTGGCGACGTGAATTTGGTAAAGCACGGCGTCATCGAAGTTGTACTTGTTAGGTCCGACGCCCGGCTCTTCGAACGGGTAGACTGCTAATGCGACGCTCAAATACTGCTGACCATTCGCGTCTGTGCGAAAGGCATAGACGTCGGTGGTATTTGCAGCGGGATCGAGCGTGATAAGAGGCGCGTCCATGTGGCTCGATGCTCGAGTCGGCGCAGGCGCGGCCAATACTAAGCCGATGGTTAGGCAAACCATCGTGATCGTCTGGAAGACGAAGTTTTTATTTTTCATTGTTACTTTCTAGTTACGGCTTTCTTGGCCGCGGGTGGGTTTGTCGATGAAAGTTTTGCGGTCGCACTGCGTGAGGACGAGAGAGTCGCGACCTGTTGTGTGAGATCGGCTCGTTCCGAAGGCAGTAGCATTTGTTGAATGGCGACAGCGCGGGTGAACCATTTCCGGGCCTGCGCGTTGTCCCCGAAAGCGGCCGCGATTTTGCCCGCGTGATAAAACAGACGCGCATCAGCGGTGCCCTCAGCTAACGCCCGTTGCATATTCTGTTTCGCTTCGGATTTATTTCCCGCCGCTAATTCTGCCCAGGCCAGCGCGTCGTAAGTGAATACGTCGCGCCGATTCGTGAGCTCATCTTGCGCGAACTGGAGCGCGAGTTCTGGCTTCTCATTTCGATTAGCCAGAAACAACGCGTAGGAACGCGGATCCTCGATTGCGCCGTGGCTCAGAATTTCCGCTTCCGTTTTCGCAGCCAATTCGGCGTTACCGCTCAGGCGCGCGGCGTCAGCCAAAGCCCATTGGTAATCAGGAAGCGGCGATTGCGTCGCCGCCGTCGTGAGTGCTTGCACCGCTTTCTCCGCCGCGCCGTTGACGATGTCGATCTTGCCCTGAAGGAAAAGCGCCGCCGGGAAATCTTTCACAAATTCCAAAGCGCGTGCGATCGATCGCGACGCTCCCGCGGAATTTCCGGATTGGAGTTGATAGAATGCCAGCCGCGAATAAGCCCAGGCCCCCGGTTCGGGATCGCGACTGTTCCCCGCGCTCACCGCGGTCTTCATCAATTCTTCCGCGCCGATGACATCGCCTTTCAGCCAGCGGACGTGCGCGACCCGCGCATAAGTTTGCAGGCAAGGACGGATGTCGATCATCCGTTGATACACGCCGATCGCGTCCGAAAGTTTCCCCTGCTCCATCAACGCATCGCCCAGCAGCGCGTAGTTTTCCCAACGCGGAACAGGATCCGACGTGAGTTTTCGAGCAACCGATTCCGCTTCGCTGAAGCGATGCAACGCGTGAAAAATATGTCCGCGCAATAGCAACGAATCCGATTCTTCGCCCGCGAGTTGGGAACATTGCTCCGCTAATTTGTAATAACCGGGGTCGCTCGTTAGTCGCGCCTTCGCCACGAAAGCCCAGCCCAGCCGGACGATGAATGGATTTGGATCCTTCGCGCTGCGAATCTTTCCCTGCAGTTGCCCGATCTCCTGATCGACTTTTCCGTCACCGGATTGCGGAGCCAGGATGATCGAACGGGCATCGATGGCGGCGGCAGCTTCAACTGGCGCAGCGGCAGTGCTTAACGCCGCTGAAGCTTGAAATAAAAGAAAGCCAACCGAAAGAATTCGGCCACAGCCCCCATACACCATGGTTGTGCGCATCCCGAGGTATTCGCCTGCGGCAGGAACTTAGATGCATTTATCTATGCCTGGTCGTCTCCAGCCACCGCCGCGAGCCCTCGCCTTCCCCGCAAGATCGACAACTACTCCTTCGCGATCTTCCCGCCCCACGAGAGAATCTTCGCCTTCGTTCCGGCCGCTTCCGCTTCCGCAATGTTGCCGTCGCGATTATAAAACAACGACAAACTCGTCCAGCCAATCTGATCGTTAGGCCGCAACTCCGTCGCCTTTTTTCCCGCTTCGATCGCTTCTGGGAAACGCCCGAGCTTCATCAGCGCCATCCCGAGCGCATGCCAGCCGTCGAAAAACTCCGGATCAAGATCGACCGTGCGGCGATATTTTTCGACCGCGTTTTCCAATTCGCCGATGGCGAGGTCGCCATTGGCGTCGTCAAAAATATCGTCCCGCTCCTGCACCTCATTCCTGTAGCGGCAGGCGTGTCGCCTGCAACTAAACATCGTCGCAGCCGACACGGCTGCCACTACAATGGCTACGATTTGCGCGGCGGCTGTGACGGACCGGTCGGCGGCGGTTGCGCTTTCGGTTCCTGTACCAGCCCGGCATCGAGCTGACGATCCCGCAACCATTCCTCAAAAACGACTTGATGCTTGTTGCGCAGGAAACGTTCGTCGAAAGAAGCTTTCTCTCCCTGATACTTCGCTTCCTCGACTGGCTCACGTTTCTCCACGTAAACAATGAGCCCGCCATCTTCCCACGGAACAAAATCACTCACGTCGCCCGGTTGGGCCTGCGCCGCTGCATTTTTCACCGCGAGAAAATCCGGCGGACGCTGCGTCTTCTTGTCCGTCTCCGAAGGATCGAAGGCTTCCATCAAACTAAAGGGCGGGATTTTTTCCGCCTTCACGTTCACTTTCTCCAAGGCGAACGGCAGCGGCGCTCCAGCTTTCAAGGTTTCGCGCAATTCATTCGCCGCCTGCCGACCCTTGTTCGCCGCCATCTCGCGCCCGCGGCTCCCCTTGATAAGATCGACAATCTTCCCTTTCGCCTCCTCCAGCGTAAGCGGCCGCGCTTCCGTTAGGCCGGCCAAATGCAAAACATAAAAGCCATCGGAACCCTGGATCGGCTCGCTGTTCGGATCTTGCGGCGTGAGTTGAAACGCCACCGCCGATAATTGCGGATCGTCCTTCAACTGCGGATCGGGCGCGGCCGGCGTGAACTCACCGCTCGCCTTCACCGGCAATTGAAACTTGGCCGCGACCTGATGAAACTCCGCTCCTTTTTCTGCCAGCGCCGCGCCAAAATCGTTCGCCTTGTCGGCCAGTTTTTGCAGCGCCTCGATCCGCTCCTTGCCTGCCAATTTTTTCTGCTCGTCCGTCAGCGCCAGCATCACGAACTCAACCTTGCGCCGGTCCTCCGTCTTCAGGTCATTCTTGTGCGATTCAAAATATTTCTGCGCGTCCTCGTCGCTCACTTTGATTTCCTTTAGGAAATCACTGCCCTTAATGCGGATGGCGTGGACGATGAGCTTCCCGTGCGCGTGCTCATAATTTTCTTTACTCTCAGCATCTCCGACCGCCAGGCCCACGCCCACCAGCTCCTTGATTCGATTCAACGAAATTGCATCCGTCGCTAGTTCCTCGATCTGCGCTTCGGTAAAACCATTCGCCGGCAAAATATTTTCGGCGAACTCGCGGTACTTGTTAATATCGAAACCGGTCGGGCCGCGAAACGCGCGCAGTTCCCTAACGAAACTCGCGATCTCGGTCGAAGTTGGTTTGACACCGAGCCGCTCCGCCTCGTGCCGAAGGATAATGAGATTGACCGCGAAATACTTGAAGACGTCGTCGCGATTCTCCGCGCCCGCGCTCAAGGCCTGCGCCATCTGCTCCATGCCGAGCGCGCCGGCGAGATCATGCAGCCGCGCGCTGCGTTGCGCTTCCACCGTCGTAACCGTGCGATTGTAGAGTCGGGTGAAAATGCCCGAGTGCATCGCGCCGTAATCCGGCTTTTGCACAAAGTAGAAAACAAACGGGATCGAGAGCACGGCGATGACAGTCATCAACCACGTCCGGTGCTTGCGCAGAAAATTCATCATAACGTCATTTTCCTTTCGGGAACGCCCACTGTAGGGGCGGCTTTCATCAGCCGCAAATCGCTACAGCGCCGCTGCCGTTTCCTGGATCAGTTGCCAGACATTGCGCAAATGTTCTTCGATCGTGAGCACATTGCCGAGACCGATGCGCATGACGGTGCGGCCGTGCAATTTTGTTTGCGTGAGATAGGCGCGACCGGAGGCGTTAATTCGTTCGACGATCTCGCTGTTCAACATGTCGATCCTTTGCTCGCGAAGACTTTCGGAGTTGTCGGCGTCCCGCGGATGCGGGATAAAGCGAAAACAAATCACGCCCATCGATACCGGCGCAGCCACTTCAAAGCGCTTGTCGATCTTGACCCAGTCCGCGAAAAGCTGAGCGAGCCGAACGTGATCGCGGATGCAGGCGGCGATCCCGGAGCGACCGAAGGTGCGAAATACCATCCACGCTTTCAAGGCGCGGAAACGGCGGCCTAACTGGATGCCGTAATCCATGTAATTCTTTTCCGCTTCCACCGTGTCGCCCTGCAAATATTCCGGCACCAGCGCGAAGACGCGGCGCAACCTTTCGAGATCGCGCACATACAGCACGCTGAAATCGAAAGGCACGAAAAGCATCTTGTGTGGATTCACCACCATCGAATCGGCTTCGCTCCAGCCGGCCGTGATCGATTTGTGCTCCGGCAAAAGCGCGAGACCCGCGCCGTAGGCGCCGTCGATGTGCAGCCACATTTTTTCTTCACGGCAAACTTTCGCGATCTCTGCCACCGGATCGACGCTCGCGGTCGACGTCGTTCCGACCGTCGCGACCACCGCGAGCGGGTGAAATCCTTCTTGTCGATCTTGCGCGATCATTTCCCGCAAGATCGACATCTCCATTCGGAATTCGGCATCGCTCGGAACACGGCGAACATTTTCTTCGCCTAATCCCAGCGCGATGGCCGCTTTCTCCACGGAACTATGCGCCTGGTCGGAAGTATAAATGCGGAAGCGCGGCAGATCGTCCGGCGGCCGCCGGATTAGCCCAAGCTTGCGCACGCCCGGCGCCGCTTCCTCGCGCGCGACGGCGAGTGCGTGCATGATGCCGATCGAAGCGGTGTCGTAAAGCACGCCGCCGAACTCGTTAGGTAAACCGAGCCATTGCCGCAGCCAATCCAGCACAACCGTTTCGAGTTCCGTCGCGGCCGGGCAAGTCCGCCACGTCATCGCGTTGATGTTGAACGCCCCGGAAAGAATTTCGCCTTGAATGCCGGGCGCGGTGCTGGTCGATCCGAAATAACCCATGAACTGCGGATGACTCCAATGCACGACGCCCGGCACGATTAGCTCTTTGAAATCGCGAAAGATTTTGTCGAACGATTCGCCTTCTTCCGGACCTTGCTTCGGCAATGCGCTGGAGATCGCGCCCGGTTTCGCATTCGGCGCGACCGGCAAATCCGCGATGTGCTCTCGATAATCGGCGATCCAATCGGCGAGCTGATGCAGTTGCTCGCGAAACATTTCCGGCGCGATGTCGCCGAGATCACTTTGTCGATCTTTCATTGGCGGGTGGCCGGCGGCGAACCGTCGATGACGAGCACTTCGCAGCCGCTCGCTCGCAGGATTTTCAGATATCGGCGCAGATCGGCCGCAACGAATTCGGAAAATGTTTTGCGGCGAATCGGCCGCAGGTAGGTGCACAGGTTCATGCACGTCTGAGGACTAAAAGGCGAATCCGAAACTGAAATGGAATGCGCCGAAGTCTTCATCGCCGCGTCGATCGGGATTGACTCCGTAATCGAAACGAATCGGCCCAATCGGAAGTTTGTAGCGCAAGCCGGCGCCAAGCGCGTAACGCAAATCATCGAGGCCCGGCTCCTCGGAAGTGGGAAGAAGATTGCCGGCATCGGCGAAGACGGCGCCCTGCAATTCGCCAAAGATCGGGAAGGTATATTCGGCATTGAAGACGGTATAGAATTCCCCACCGACCGGATGTCCATGTCGATCATGCGGGCCAAGATCGCGCTCGGCAAAACTGCGCACGCTGGTGCCGCCACCATTAAAGAAACGCTCGTCGATGGGGATTTCGGCAGGCTCATCGCCGCCGCTATTAGTGAGCGAATGCACTACACCGACGCGGCCGCCGAAAGCGAGTGACGATTGCTGCCAGAATCGCTGCGCGCGAGAAGCGGGGCGATCGACCACCACGCCGGGCGTCAGTTCCTTCGGCCCGAATGGAATGTAATACGCGCCGCGCAAGGTGACGCGGATCAAATCAACTTCGCTGCCGAATGCCGCGGTCGCGACGTCGACGGTGTTGTTCAAAATCAAGCCGCGCGGATTCACCAGCGGGCTCTCGCGCAGGTCAAAGGTGTGGGTGAAACCGAGTGTGTTAATGAAATAGGAAGTGAGTCCGAGAAATTTGAGGTTGATGTCGGTGCTGGTGACTTCGACGTGGCGAATACCGAATTGGACTCCCGCTTCGTATTGTTTAGTGATCTTGCGCGAGAGTTCGAGCAGTCCGCCGATTTCAAACTTCGAGTAGCCATCGTAGTCGAAACTGAGCGCGCCGATGCGGGCCTTGAACGCGTTTTCGGTATCGAGGAAAAACGGGTCTTCATAAAGCACTTCACCTTTGTAGCTGCGTTGCGAAACTTCGACCGAGGTGGTGAGCGGTCGGCCCAGACCGAAGAGATCGCGTTCGCGAAATTGCACTCCGCCGATAAGACCTTCGTAAGTTCCGTAGCCGGCCGATAATCCGAACTCCTTGCTCTTGGCTTCTTCCGCGGTGATGTCGAGCCGTAGTAAACTTCCATCGACCGCGACCGGTTTGATTTGCAGAAGATTAAAAAGTCCGGTGCGCATGAGGGTGCGAAATTTCTCATCGAGGACTTCCGGGCTGTAAGTTTTTCCGCTGAGACTGCTGAACCGCTTGGTCACATAAGTCGGACGCAATCGGGTGAGTCCGGTGACCGATGCTTCGCCGAAGTGATAGATGGGGCCGGACGCGACAACGACCTGCACCGGGACGCGGCCACTCACCGCGCCAGTGGGATTTCCGATCGCGTCCACTTTCACATCGAAGTAACCGCGGGTTTTGAAATACGATTGCAGACGTCGCGGAATGTCGGCCACGCGCGCATCGGTGTAAGGTTGCTCGAGCAAATCTTTAATCTGACCGCGCAAGGTTTCCGCGTCGTAAACGGTCTTGCCGGTGAAGGAGACATTGCCGAAGGTGAAGCGTTCGCCTTCGTGGACGAAGAGCGTGACATCGACCCGTTTGTCGTTGTCGACCATGCGTCGGAACGGTGGATCGATCACGACGTTGAGAAATCCTTCCGCGACGTAGAAGCGCTTGATTAAATCCGCGCCTTCTTCCACGTCCGCCGCGACGTAAGGCAACTGCTTTTGTAATTTCGAAAAACGTTCGCGCGTCGGGCCGACCGCGTACTCGAACAGTTTCTCCGTCGGCTCGTGCGCGTTGCCTTCAAACGTGATCTCGCCCAGCGCCGTCAAATCTCCTTCATCGACTTCGAGCCGGAGATGATCGCCTGATTCGATCTTGTAACGCACGCTCACGTGCGAGTAGCCATGTTTGCGGTAAAAAAGCTCGAGAAAGAACGCAGCGTCATCCGCGCGGGCCGACGTTAGGCCGAAATTATCGATGGTGGTGATCTGCTCCTTTAAGTGAGAACGCAATTCTTTCTCCGTAAAAACGCGCGCGCCGCTGAATTCGATCACGCTGGTGTGCTGCGCTTTTTGTTCCTGCGCCTTTTCGACCTCCTTCTTCTCTTTGTCCTTCTCGTCTCTCTCCACGTTCGCCGCGTTCTGCGCCAACAGATTGGCCGCTAAAACAAAACAGCAAGTGAAGAGCGCGAAACGTTTCATCTCAGCGAAAGCGAATCAGATATTTGACCATGCCGCGAAACTGCCCGCCCACTCCGACATCGCCCACTATAACAAAATGTTCGTTAATCTTCACGCGCGCGGTCGCCTGTTGCTGCCCGGTCCGGGGATCGACCCGGCCCACGTCCAGCTCGAGCCGGTCGAATATGGAATTGCTTTTGGTCGGTTCACCTTTTTTGACAATCTTCCGGTAAAGTTGCTGAACAAGGAGCATGGCTGCGCGTCCGGCAAGTACATTATTGTTGCCGGTCAGTTCTTCGCGGGTGGTGCCGGTAGCGAGCAGGGAGATGATTTCCTCCTGCGGGAGGGGCGGCTCGCTCGTGAAAACCGCTTCCGGCGCGATCGATGTTCCATACACATAAACGTGCACGATGTAGTCGCGAATGACCGAGGTGCCGTGCATGTCGATCCTGGGGTTAAGCGAGTCGTTAGGGTCGAAATACAAAAATCCATAGGCGATCTCGAGCCGGCTAAAGGGCAATGTCGCCTCCACATTCTTCAAGCGGATCGTTCCCTCGATGCCGGGATGCAAACCAGTTCCGCCCAGATGCAGATCGACAATCGCCCCACCGTTGGCGAGGTTTCCGCGAATCAAAAACGGATCTTTCGTGGTGATGGCGATGTCGAATTTCCAATCGCGAATGGGCGGCTGCGGAAAAGAAAGCGTCGGCCGGTCTTCCGCCGGCTGCGGCGCCGGCCGGCCAGGCAAACCGATTGGAATCAAATCTAGATTCTTGAAGAACTGACTGTTCGTTAAGGCGACCGCGCCGGTCACGCTCGCCGCTTTGAGCGGACCGGCCACGCGAATATCCGCGTCCGCGCGCGCCGTCACCGTGTCATCGCGCGCCACTAAAATACTGTCGGCCTTGAGTTGAAGATCGAGATTCGGCTCCGTCAATTTCGGAAAGGTGATGCGTCCCGTTAGGTTGAACGGGCCGCCCGCCAGCTCGCCGCCAAATTTTTCGAAGCTCAATACGTCACCGGCAAAATTCATTTTCGCCGCGAAGTTCGTTACCGCCGGCAGCGTTCCGTTATGAAAATGCGCGACGTTGATCGTGATGTCGCCGGCGCCGCTCAATTCCGGATGCGCGATCGTTCCCTTAAGATCGACATCGAGCGCGAGGTCGCCATCGACCGTCTCGATCGCCGGCACGAATTGCCGGATGAAATTCATCGAGCTGCGCGGCAATCGCACTTTCGCATTTACCGCCGTGTCATCGGCCAATCCGCGATTCTCGATCACCTTCGGAATATTGAATGGAAGATTCGCCGTCAGCTCGATCGGCTGAATTTTCGCCTGCTGCAATTTGCCCGCGAAAGTCAGCTCGTTGTTTTGCGTTTGCGCGGTGAGATCGAAACTGGCCGGCTCGAAGCTGGGCAACTGCACCGCGCGCAAGTCGCGCATTTGCAAATCGAGGCGCGCATTGAGATCGCCGAGCGTTCCTTGCGCGTCGAGCTTCACGTTAAGCGAACCCGACACGCCCGGCTTCATCCCGACATCCTCGAACAATTTTCGAAGATCGAGATTCTCCGATTGAAATGTAATCGCGACCTTGCCGTTCGCCGGCGACAACCGCGCATTCGTTCCGATATTTCTCCAGACGAACGGAACGGAAATGTAACCCGACGCATATTTCGCCTTGCCTTGATCGAGTTGGATTTTGCTGATCTCGAGCGTCTCCCCTTTGGCCTGCGCGATCGCTTGGAAATCCATTTTGTCGCTCGCGATAAAAATAATCGGCACATCGAGACCGTCCGGCGAATAGCTCGCGTCCACATTCGCCTGGAGCGATTGCATCGCGGCATAACGACCTTTCTCCAGCGTCAGTTTCAGTTTGCCAGCGTTCTTAAACGTCTTCGCTTCGCCGTTGCCTTCCCAATTCATCACGAGCGAACCGGCGATCTCGTTTTGATTGCCGGAATTTCGCAGCAGCGGTTTGAGCGCAGCGAGATCAGCGATGTTCGCCGCGACCTTGCCGCTGTAGCGATACGGGGGCCTAAGATCGACAACTCCATTTGCCGCGATGAAGTCGCGTTCGTTCAGGCTGACCGTGAAATCGTTTAGATAAACAACGCTGTTCACGATCGTCGCTTGCGTGCTGACCTGGCGGAACTCGAGTCCACGCATGTGCAGCTTCGGTCCGTAGATCGATAATTGGCCGTTGCCGATTCCGTTTTTCCATTCCACCTGTCCGCTCACTTGCAGCAACCCGGTGACGCGGTTCGGCGAATCCGGTTTGAAATAATCGCCTACCTCCACCGCGTTGAGTGACATGTCGATCTTAGCGGGTTGCAGCGCGGCATCGTGAAAGTCGGCCGGAAGTTTGTAATCGCCGCGCACCACGAATTCGTTTTGTTTTCGGCTAACGAGTAACTTGTCGAACGTGACCTGATCATCCACGCTGCGCACCGTCCCCTGCACCGAATCCGCCTGGTACTCGGTCAGCTTTACATTCGCGACCGCGAACGTCGTGTCCGAACGCAGCTGCGAAAACCAGGACCGTTCCTCTTCTCCCGGCGGAAACATTTTCGTCGCCTTAATATTCGCGCTCAGTTTTTCGATCGTGCCATCGCGCATCGCGAGCGAGGCGGCCGAGAGCGCAAAGTCCGCCGTCAATTTTCCGCCTTTGATGTCGATCTTGCCATTCGCTTCCGCCGAACCGCCCACCTTTTGCGCCATTCCCGCCGTCATCTTCTGCAAGTCCGGTGCCGTTGCTGCGATTTCGATCGTCGCTGGACTCCGCCCGAATTTTCGGAGATTGCGTGGCAATTCGCCCGACCCGTGCAGATGAAACTGATTCTCGCCTTGCACGATGTCACCGACCTTCAGCACCGCCCTGCCGTCTTTGGCGGAAAGTTCGAAGACACCGCGATCGAACGCCGTCGCTTCCTGCTGGAAATCGCGAACCTCGGCCGTCGCAATGCCGTTCCAACTCCGCGGCGCGGTAAGCAATCCCGCAAGATCGACATCTAACTTATCGATCTGGCCGCGGATGAAATCCTCCGGCAACGCCGCGTATTTATTGATGACGCCGAGCCGAACGTTTTCCGCGTGCAAATGCACATCGGTGTTGAGCGTGGATTGCGTTTCCTTCAGCGCGATCGCGCCGATGATCTTTCCGACCCCGACCGGGTAATCGAAATTGATCGCGAGTTTTCCCGCGGCGATTTGCGATGCATCCACGCGCAATTCGCGAATGCGTTCGTCCGCCGCCACGATGAGATCGCGCAACACCAAGGTGCGATTCACGTAGGTAGCTGGCGCCGAAACCTTCGACCACATTTGCCCGCCGACCAGTTGTAACTTGTCGATCTTTAACTCGCCCGGATTCCGTGGATCCAAATCAAGATCGACATGTTCTACCACGAAATCGTGCGGACGATTACGCACGATGATGGTGGCGTCAGTTACGTGCACGCGTGCCGGAAAAACCTGAGGCAGATCGATTTTCTTGTTCGGATTCGGCGGTCGCGCCCGCAACGGCGCTTTGTCCGGATTCAAAACGATGCGCGCGGAACGCGCTTCGAAATTGCTAACGCCCGCCGAGATGCCATGACGAAATAGCGCGAACAAACCGTAATCGGCCCGCGCAAGATCGACATCGATCGATTCGATATCGCTCGGCCCAACCGCGACGGCGTGCAGATTGCGCACGGTCAGATTGGTGAAGATGCTGCCCTCGAGACGGAAATCGAGTTTGAGATTTTCCTTGGCGGCGTAGTGCAGAGCGATGCCGTGACCGAGGCTCAATAAGAGCGGCCGATGGAAAACGAGCAACAACGCGACAAATGCAGCCGCAGCGATTTTCGCGCGCCGCCGCCAACTCCCGCCCTGGTGCAAATCTGCATGCACTTCTTCATCCACGAGGGAGACAATCTATTTCCACGAGAGGAAATCGCAAACGAGGGGTCCAAATGCGATTTTTCCGACCGATCGCGCAAGCAGTTGCGTTCACTATTCACGTAATGAATGGAAACCCATTTTGCGGACGCGGACGCGCTGCAAACAGCAGCCTGCATCTGGTCGAACACAGACAGCTAAGTCGATCGCCTACGAGATTACGCCAGCGTAGTTAGGCGTTGCGCCCGCCCGTGTCCCGCGTCACGGTTTCCGCGCATGAGTCCGAACAAGCTCTTCAATTATCTCGACGGCAAACTGCCGGATTGGGAGCGAAAGGAAGTTGAAGAGCAATTGGCGGCCGATCCGCAACTGCGGGAAGAGCTGGCGATGGCGCGTCGAATTCAATCCCACGGCAGCAATGATTCACGCGAAGTTCTCCTTCCGGATGACGCCACGTCGGCGCGCGGACGCAAAATGGCGACGCGTGTCGGAATCGCCTTCATTCTTCTCATCGCCCTGAATGTCGGCATCGGTTTGATCGTGATCGCGCGCAAAGAGGCGGCGAATCCGAACCACAAGCTGCTTGAGGATCGAATGCGCGAGCAGCTAACGAGATCGCTCCAACAAAGCGCGCATTTGGCGATGCCTCCGCCGGCGCTTGGCGTTGTCGATCTAACCATTCCGGCTGCGCCTGGAAAATTGGATGCCGTCGCCGAGCAGGTCATCGCGGCGGCTTTGCGACTGGGCGGTTCGGCTACGAAAGAATTGCCGAGCGAACATCGCGTGGGAGTACTTGTCGATCTTGCGGCAAGTCGCGAAGCGGAATTCCGGGCGGCGATCGGCGCGGCGCCCGCGGCAGCGACGGTCGAGCAAAGCGTGGAGAAGAAAAGTTTCGTGATCCAAATCGTCGAGCTAGGCGCGCCGTGATCGCGATTACCTTTGCGCTGCCGGCGGAAAGTTCTGGCTTAGTTAGGCTGCTTCGAGACAATCGCGAAGTCGCGATCGTGCACACCGGTGTGGGCGCAAAGATGTGCCGACGTAAGATCGACAATTACCTTCGTGAAGCAAAGCCGCGGCTCATGCTCAGTTCCGGTTTCGCCGGCGGGGTGTCGGAAAATCTTGAACCAGGCGATCTTTTTCTCGCCGAAAATTACTCGGATGCCGATTTGCTGGCGTCGGCCAAAGCCTTGTTAGGCAATCGTGCGCGCGTCGGAAAACTTTTCAGCGCCGCATCCATCGTTGATTCCATCGCGGAAAGAAACGAGATCGCGCGAACACAAGGAACAGCCGCAGTCGATATGGAAACGGAATCGATCGCCCAGGCTTGCGCAGCTCACGCGATTCCCCTCCTCTCTCTTCGCGTAATCACCGATACAATTACACATCCGCTGCCGGCGCCGCAACGCGTGTTATTCGATCTCGATCGACAACGCACTGATGGAGCGAGGCTCGCGTTCCATCTCCTGACGCATCCGCATCTCATCCCGCGCTTGATTCGCTTTTCGCGAACGATCGCTAACGCGCGGGAAGTGTTGACCGACGCGATTGTTTTCTTGCTGCCCGCGTTGCCTAACTAGCCCGCGGCCGGTTCCACGTGCACGAGCACGTCGGCGATGCGCGCGTCGCTTTTCCGGATGGCGCGTTTCACTTCGTGCGCGATGTCGTGGCCGTCGCGCACGGAGATCTCGGCATTCACGCCCACGTGAAGATCGACATAGAAGATGAGGCCCATTTTGCGGACGTATGTTTTCTCTACTTCAATAACACCAGGCACGGATGCGGCGGCGCGGCGGACAAGATCGACAACTTCACCTCGCGGCGCCGTGTCCATGATCTCGTGCAAGGCCGGTTTCAGAAGCCGGTAGCCGTTGGCGCCAATCAACGCGCAGGCGAACAGCGCCGCCCAATCGTCCGCGGTTTGCCAGCCTTCGCCGCCGATGAGCGCAACCGAGATTCCGATGAACGCGGCGACGGAAGTCATGGCGTCAGTGCGATGATGCCACGCGTCGGTCTGCACCGCAGTGCTTTCAACATTCCGACCGAAGCGGATGACGTAGCGATACATTCCTTCCTTGATCGCTACGACCACGATCAGCACCGGCAACGTGAACAACGCCGGCGCGTGATGCGGCAGAAAAAGTTCGCGCACACTTTGAATGGCGATTCCTAACGCCGCCGCCAGCACTCCCATGGATACGATGATCGCGGCGAGCGGCTCCGCTTTGCCGTGACCGTAGGGATGGCTCGCGTCGGGCGGACGCGCCGCCACTTTTAATCCACCCCAAATCACGACCGAGCCCCCGATATCGAGCGCGGATTCCACGCCGTCGGCGATGAGGACGTAGGCATTGCCCAACACGCCGGCGACAATCTTGGCGACGGCGACCAGAATGTTGACGGCGAATCCGAGCAGCGCGACGCGCGCGCCGGTTTGCAGATTGTTCGCGGCAGCGTGAGGATGCGTGGCCGAGTCCATCAATGAAGGAAACTATACGCGCCGCGGTTTACGAAACCCACGGAAATCCAGCGGAGGTTCTGCGCGTCGAAACGCGACCCTGGCCGAAGCCCGCGGCGGATGAAGTGGTCGTGCAAATGCGGGCGGCGCCGATCAATCCGGCGGACCTGAATGCGATCGAAGGAAAATATCCGGTGCGCCCGACTTTGCCCGCGACGCCGGGATTCGAAGGCGCAGGAGTGATTGTCGATCTTGGGTCCAACGTGAAAAATCTCGCGAACGGCGCGCTCGTTATCCTGCCCCATCACATCGGCACGTGGCGCGACGCGGTCGCAGTCAAAGCGGAGGAGCTTATCGCCGTGCCGGCGGGGATCGAACCGATCCAGGCGGCGATGTTGAAAATTAATCCGATGACCGCGTGGCGATTATTGCATGACTATGTCGATCTAAAACCGGGCGATTGGTTCATTCAGAATGCGGCGAATTCCGCGGCCGGGCAGGCGGCGATCCAAATTGCGCACGAACTCTGTTTCAAGAGCGTGAATATCGTTCGTCGCGCCGAATTAGTGGATGAATTGCGCGAGCAAGGCGCGGACGTGGTGTTGGTCGACGGCGAACGTCTGCGCGACGAGGTGAAAGACGCGACCGGTGGCGCGGCCATTCGACTGGGACTGAACGCGGTCGGCGGCGAGAGCGCTTTGCGGCTCGCGAATACATTGGCGTCGGAATCGACCATGGTGACGTATGGCGCGATGAGCCTGCAGCCGTTAAAAATTCCGAACGGCCTGCTGATTTTCAAAGGTCTGCGCTTTCGCGGAATCTGGATAAACAAGTGGTACGACAACGCGACCATGGCTCAGCGGCTGGAAGCGTTTAAGCCGTTGTTCGCGATGGCTGGGAAAGGGTTGCTGGCGACAAAAGTGGCGAAGTCGTACCCCCTCAGCGAAGCCAAAGCCGCGGTGACACACGCTGCGCAAGACAAGCGCGGCGGGAAGATCCTTTTTGAATTTCAATCGTGAAGGTAATTGTTGTCGGAGCGGGAATTAATGGGGTTACTTCCGCGATTGAACTAAAAAAACGCGGGCACGATGTCGATCTTGTCGATCCCGGCCCCCTGCCTCATCCGCTGGCCGCTTCCACTGATATCAGCAAAGCCGTCCGGGCATCGTACGGCAGCGACGCAGACTATTCGGAATTAGCGGCCCGTTGCCTTGGCATTTGGCGGCGCTGGAATGAAGAACTCGGGGCGCAGCTTTTTCACGAGGTCGGATTTCTTTTCATGCGCCGCTCTCCGATGGAACCGGGCGATTTCGAATTCGAAAGCAGCAAAACATTACAACACGCCGGTCGAGCGTTCGACCGCATCGACGCCGCATCGCTGCGCGACCGCTTCCCCGCTTGGAATGCCACCCGTTATCAGGATGGACTTCTTGAACGCGAAGCCGGTTACGTCGAGAGCGGACGCGTCGTCGCGGCCTTGATCGAACGCGCGCAGTCAGCTGGCGTTCACCTGCAAGCCGGTGCGCGCTTCGCTGAACTTGAGGAGCAAGGCACGCGCGTCACTGGCATTCGGTTGGAAAATGGAAAACGCATCGCCGCTGACGCAGTTGTTTTCGCCGCCGGAGCATGGACACCGTACTTATTGCCGTTCACCAAAACGTTCTTTCGCTCGACCGGCCATCCTGTCTTCCATTTGAAGCCGTGGGAGCCGGCGATGTTTCAGGCGGAATGTTTTCCCGTCTTCGGTGCGGACATTACCACCACCGGTTACTACGGATTTCCGCTGAATCGCGATGGCGTCGTCAAAATCGCTAATCACGGCGCCGGACGCGAGATGTCTCCCAGTTCCAACGAGCGCATTGTTTCAGCGCAGGAAGAACACGACCTGCGCGAGTTTCTTACGGAAACTTTTCCATCGTTGGCGGATGCGCCGATAGTTAGCACGCGCCTTTGCATGTACTGCGATACCAACGATGGCGATTTCTGGATTGCGGGCGATCCCGCGCGGGAAGGACTGCTCGTCGCGGCTGGCGATAGCGGCCACGGGTTTAAATTCGCGCCGGTCCTCGGCGAGATCATTTCCGACGCGGTCGAAGGAAAAGAAAATCCCTGGCTGAAGCGGTGGCGATGCCGTCCCGAGGTCAAGCAAGGCGCCAGCAAAGAAGCCGCGCGATTTCAGCCGCGCGATTAGTTAGGCGGGCTGCCCGACCACTTGGGCGGACGCTTCTCGTTGAAGGCCGCGATGCCTTCACGCGCTTCGCTCGATTCCCGCGCTTGCATGTGATGCTTCAATGCAAGATCGACATCTTCTTTCACCGAGGTCGACCAAAGCTCTTCGATCAGACGCTTGGTTTGAGTGACGGCATTGGGCGCGCCTTGCAAAACCGAATCGGCAAACTTCTGCGCTTCATTCATGACCTCATCGCGCGGGACGACGCGATTCACCAAACCCATTTGCAGGGCGCGATCGGCTTCGATTAATTCCGCGCCTAACAATAACTCCCGGATGTCCCGTTCGCGTAGTTGCCGACGCAAGAAGGTCATGACCAACCCCGCGACCAGTCCGCGCCGCGTTTCCGGATAACCGATCTTCGTCTTCTCCGCGGCGACCACGTAATCGCATGCAGACATGATTCCAGCACCGCCCGCGACCGCGGCTCCATGCACCGCGGCGATCGTGATTAAGCGCGTCTGGCTAAGATCGACAAGTACTCGCGCGACCATTTCCGCGGTGGCATGCGCTTTGGTTTGATCCTGCGCTGGTTTCAAATCCAAGCCGGTGCAAAACGCCGCGCCAGCGCCACGCAAAATCAAAACGCGTTCGCGAGGTTCGTCCGCAGCCATCTTTATTGCCGCGATTAATTCGGCGAGCAGCTCAATCGACAAAGCATTCCGGCGCTCCGGGCGATTGAGGGTCAGGATGGTGATCTGCGGCGAATGCTTTTCAATGAGAACGACGGGCATAATGTCGATCTTGCATTAACTTCGCCTGATGGAGTCCGTCAAGATTATCGAATGTCCACGGGACGCCTGGCAGGGACTCAAAGGTCAAATTCCAACGCAGCGAAAGGTCGAATATCTCCAGGGACTGATCGCGGCTGGCTTTCGACACATCGACGCAGTCAGCTTTGTCTCGCCGAAAGCCGTTCCGCAAATGGCGGACAGCGAAGAGGTGCTGGCTGGCCTCGGTAAGATCGACAACGTCGAAATCATCGGCATCGTCGTGAACGAGAAAGGCGTCGAGCGCGCGATCGCGACCGGAGCGGTGCACACGCTGGGATATCCTTGTTCCATCTCCGAGACATTCCTGCGCCGGAATCAAAACCAATCGTTAGGGGAGAACCAGGACGTGTTGGAAAAGATCAAGAACCGGGCGGACACCGCTGGATTGGCGATGGTCATTTATATTTCAATGGCATTCGGAAATCCGTACGGCGATGGATGGAGCGAAGAGAAACTCGCGGAAACCGTAAGTGCGATCGCCGCGATGGGCATCGGCTCGATTTCAATCGCCGATACTGTCGGTGCGGCCGAACCCGAATTAATTCGCCGCGTGGTTTCTACGGTTTTGCACGATATTCGTGAATGCGAAGTAGGCGTGCATCTGCACAGCACGCGCGCTGAAGCAGCGGTGAAAGTGCTGGCTGCGTATGACGCCGGTTGCCGTCGCTTTGATGCCGCGATCGGTGGACTTGGCGGTTGCCCTTTCGCGCAAGATGAATTGGTCGGAAATGCCCCGACGGAAGAAGTGTTGCGTGCGTTAGAGCAGCGCGGAATGAAGATGTCGATCTTGCGCGAGCTGTCTGCTGTCGTCGCGATGAACGCAGCCATCGGCGATAAGTTTACCACTTCCAACGCGTCTTGACTGCTTAAAGCAGTCAGTCTCTAAACCGTCAGTTCGAATCGCTGCGTCTCCCCCGGAGCATCGGAAGGCCTCGGTCCCATTGACTGCTTAAAGCATTCAAGACGGCATGGCTTAAAAGGCAGGCGTTTAAAGTCCCGCAGAGAACGTGATCAAACCTGAATCACGCCGGTGTGGAAATGCGCGTGCGGCGTTGGCCGCGAAACGCAACCGAGCAAACGAATGAGAACGTCGCGCGTCTCGTGCGGCTGAATGATCGCATCGACCCAGCCCCGCGCCGCGCCATAACGAATGTCAGTTTGTTCTTCGTAAGTCTGTTTCACTTTCACGCGAAGTTCTTCGAGCTCTTCCGGACTTGATGTCTTATCCCGTTCGCGCGCCTTTTTCAAAACGGAGAAGACGGTGTCAGACGCTTGCGCCGCGCCCATCACGGCATAACGCGCATTCGGCCACGCCAGAATGAAGCGCGGATCGTAAGCCTTGCCGCAAAGCGCGTAGTTGCCCGCGCCAAAAGATCCGCCGACGACGATCGTGATTTTCGGCACAACCGAATTGCTGACCGCGTTCACCAGTTTGGCGCCGCTGCGAATGATGCCGCTTTGCTCGGCGTCTTTGCCGACCATGAAGCCGGTCACGTCCTGGAAAAAAATAATCGGCAATCCAATTTGATTACAATCCATGATGAAGCGCGCGGTTTTGTCCGCGCTGTCGGCATAGATGACGCCGCCCATTTGGATGCCGTCTTTTTTGGTGCGCACTTGTAAACGTTGGTTCGCCACAATGCCGACCGCGCGACCGTTGATGCGCGCGTATGCGGTCACCAAAGTTTTGCCGTAATCGGCTTTGTATTCTTCGATCGAATTTGCGTCGACGATTGCGGCGAGGAGATCGCGCGCGTCGTACGGTTTCTGGCCGTCGATGCCGATGAGATCGTAAAGCGATTCGGGATCCTTCGCCGGCTTCGGCAAATTGTTATTGTCGATCTTGCCCCTCGCCGGTCCAGCTTCGGGCAACAGCGAAACGAGCGAACGCAAACGCGTGAGACACGTTTCGTCATCCTTTTCGCAGAAATCGACTGTGCCGCTGATTTCCGAATGCATGCGCGCGCCGCCGAGCTCCTCTTGATCGACAACCTGACCGATGGCCGCTTTCACAAGCGAAGGACCGGCGAGATAAAGTCCGCTGCCTTCCGTCATTAGAATTTTGTCGCAAAGCACCGGAAGATACGCGCCGCCCGCGACGCAGTTTCCCATGATGGCGGCGAACTGCGGAATGCCCGCCGCGGAGATGACGGAGTTGTTGCGGAAGATGCGCCCGAAGTCGTCTTCATCGGGGAAAATCTCGTCCTGCATCGGCAGGAAAACGCCGGCGGAATCAACGAGATAAATGATCGGCAAGTTGCATTCGAAGGCGATGCGTTGCGCGCGAATTAACTTTTTTACCGTGGCCGGAAAAAACGCGCCGGCTTTCACGCTGGCGTCGTTGGCGACGATCATGCATGGGATTCCGGCGACATCACCGATGCCCGCAACTGTTCCCGCGGCGGCGATGTTGCCCCACTCGGTGTACATCTTATATGCAGCCCAGAGACCGAGCTCGAAAAATGGCGCGTCGGTATCGAGCAGGCGCGCGATGCGTTCGCGCGCGGGCAAGCGGCCGAGTTTGCGCTGACGATCGAGACCAGCTTTTCCGCCGCCCTCACGCAGCACCGCTTCTTCGCCGAGAATTTCGCCGCAGCGCGCGCGCAATGTTTCAGAAGAAGATGTCGATCTTACGGCCATAACGCGAAGAGAAGCTGAATCCGCGAGCCGTTGGGCACAAGCGCGCTAAAATTAATACGCGTCCGACTCGGAGCGATAACCGGAATCGCCGCGAATGGAATTCAAACGCGCGCGGGAACCTCGTTCGGATTCCGGACGATTGATTTGCTCGAGCGTGAGCCGGACGAAAAATGGAACCGCGGCAAGCGCGCCGATCGACACCAGCGCGATGGCGGCGGCGTGGCGGAATGGACGTTTAATTCGATCGGCCACCAGCATTCCGATTCCCAAACCGATGGCCGTGCGCGTCACCACAAGCAAGCCGTCGAGCGAAGGCGGCTCCGGAGTTTTAGGCATGGATATCAAAGTAGACATCGCCTACGCTATGCCTCTCGTTTTGCAAGAAGGAAACGGGAAATTCTTCGCGGCCGGGACTGAGTTTTGCTCGCGCTGAGTTTGCAAGATCGACATGTCCAATCCGATTTACGCACTTGTTCTGGCCGGCGGAAGCGGCGAACGCTTTTGGCCATTAAGCCGAAGGTCGCGGCCGAAGCAATTGCTGCAGCTCATTTCCGATCGCACGCTGCTCGAAGAAACGATCGCGCGAATCGACGGCTGGGTTCCGCGCGAACGCATTCTTGTCCTAACGAATGTCGACCAGGAAGCGGCGGTGCGCGCATTGCTCAAAGATTTGCCGCGCGAAAATATTGTGGCGGAGCCGGCGAAACGCGACACCGCCGCGGCGATCGCGCTCGGCGCAGGCTGGGTAGCAATGCGAGATCATGCCGCGACGATGGTGGTGCTTCCGGCAGATCACGTGATCAAAAACAACGAAGCCTTTCATGAAACGATGAACGTGGCTGCGGCTGCGGCTGAAGAAACGGGCGGCCTGGTTACGATCGGGATCAAGCCGACGTGGGCGTGTCCGGGCTACGGCTATATCGAGCAGGGAAAGCCGGTTCGGTTAGGCAAAGATGTCGGTCAGGCCGCGGTCCATCACGTCGTGCGCTTCCGCGAAAAGCCGAATGTCGATCTTGCGGATTCGTTTCTGCGCAGCGGCAACTTCCGTTGGAATGCCGGCATGTTTGTTTGGTCGGTGCCGACGTTGTTGAGCGAATTCAATCGCCACGTGCCGGAGTTGGCCGATTTTATTTCGCAACTCCGCGCGGAAGGAAACTTCGAAAAAGTTTTGCGCGAGCGCTTCAGCAAACTGCCGCGCGTGTCGTTCGACTACGCCATCATGGAAAAGGCAGACCGCGTTCTCGTGGTCGAAGCAAGTTTCGACTGGGACGATGTCGGCAGCTGGAGCGCGGTTGCGAAATACCTGGAGCAGGACGAACACGGAAACGCCGCTAATCGCGCCACCGCGATGAGCGACTCGACCAATAATATTGTCTTCGTCGAGGACGACACCGAGATCGCGCTGTTAGGCGTTCATAATCTCATCGTCGTGCGGACCCGCGATGCCGTGCTCGTGTGTCATCGCCATCAGGCCGAAAAAATTAAGGAGCTGATCGGGAAGCTTCCGCCGGCGTTGCAATAGCATCGGACGCATGGCGCCAATTCTGGGGATCGATTACGGCAGCGTGCGCATCGGCGTGGCGGTATCGGATGAGTTGCGCATGCTCGCGCATCCGGTCGAGACCATCCCGACGGGAACAAATGCGGTAAGGCGGATCGCGGAGATTGTTCGCGATAAAAAAGCGGAATCAGTTGTCGTCGGCGTACCGCGAATGATGAGCGGCGCTCTGGGTCAGGCGGCGGAACACGTTCAGATTTTCATCGAGAAACTGCGCGGGGCACTGAGTTGTCCGATCATTCCGTGGGACGAGCGTCTAACGACCGTGGCGGCGCAACGCGCTTTGCGTGATGCCGGAAAAAGTACGCGCGCCAGCCGCAGCTATGTCGATCAAGTGGCCGCCCAAATGATTCTGCAGGGATATCTCGACAGTCGCGCCGTGACGGAGCCAATGGATGAGATGCCGGAGTTAGATTGAATGGCGCGGCGATTGAAACTGATCGTCGCTTACGACGGCGGTGGATTTTCGGGATGGCAAAGCCAGGCGAATCGGAACGGAGTCCAGGACCACGTCGAGGCGGCGTTTCAGCGCATCACGGATAGCGCGGTGCGCGTGCATGGTTCCGGTCGCACCGACGCGGGCGTGCATGCGTTAGGCCAATGTGCACATGTCGATCTTGCCGCGGGTCGGTTGACTGCGGAGCAATGGAACGCAGCGCTCAACTCGATCCTGCCGCCGACCATTCGCGTGCTGCGGGCGCGATTTGTCTCACGAGATTTTCACGCGCGTTTTTCGGCGAAGGGGAAAGTCTATCGATACCGCATTTGGACGGGCCGCGTATTGCCGCCGTTTGAGGTCGGCCGGGCCTGGCACATCCCCGCAGCGCTAGATGTCGATCTTATGAGAGACGCGACGACATTATTTGTGGGCACGCATGATTTCCGCGGTTTCACCGCAAATCGCGGCAAGCCGCCCACGAATACCACTCGAACGCTACGTTCGGTTTTGCTGCGCACCGCGGCCAACTCGGTCGTCATCGACCTTGATGGCGACGGTTTTCTTTACAAGATGGTGCGCATGCTGGTCGGCGCCGCGGGGCAATGCGGAACCGGTAAAATTTCCATTTCGCAAATCGCCGCACGGCTGTCCGGCCGACCGAGCGATATGGCTCCGTTAGTCGCGCCCGCGCAGGGATTAATTCTGCAGCGCGTACGGTACTAAGCCTGCTAATTCAAAGTGCAGGTCGAAGAGCGCGAAGGTGGCCAATCGGATTGGCAGAGGACCTGCTTTTATAGAAATTATAATGGTCCAATCCGAGGAACAGCTGACTGACTCTCCGCCACAGCGCGGTCGCTTCGCCATTTTTGAGCGGGCGACAGCGTGGCTTTTTAGTCAGCAACATTTTCACTTAAAGCTGCTCTCCGGCACCGCTCCGCCTCGCCACGCGCGTGGCGTAGATGTCGATCTTACGCTTGTCTGCCACGCCGTAGCCTACTTGGCGAAAGGCAGGTCGATCTAATCCGCGGCGACCGGTAATTCCTTCGCGAAACGAAAACCGTTCCGCACGTAGCCGCAGCTCTCGTAAAATTCGTGCGCGTCTTTCCGCTCGAGCCGCGTGTTCAACGCGACGCGGCGAATATTTTTTTGCGCTAAATCATTTTCCGCCGCGGCGATCAGCGCCCGCGCGATGCCACGTCGTCGCATCGTTTCGCTCACGACCAACGCGAGAATTCGTCCGGACGGGCTGTTGTGTTCGTAACTATCATGGCAAAAAGTTCCGACCATTCCGGCAACTCGCCCTTCCGCGACCGCGACAAATGTCGTGTAATGCGAATCCTTCAGTATCGATTGCAACCGCATTTCCATTTCCGCCGTGCGCGTTTCATAACCGAGCTCGCATATCAACGCCGCCAAAGTCGTTGCATCCGCCAATTCTGCGCGGCGGATTGCAAGATCGACATGTTCTATTTCAGGCATCTGCTTCATCGCGCTTTAATCGCGGCAATAACTTCTCCAGGATGGCCGCGATCGATTCGTCGACACTTTGCCGGTCCGTATGCACGACGATGTCCGGATCTTCCGGCGGCTCGTAGGGCGCGCCGATTCCGGTGAAATCGCGAATCTCCCCGGCGCGCGCTTTTTTGTAGAGCTGCTTCGGATCGCGCGCTTCGCACACATCCAGCGGCGCATCGACAAACACCTCGATGAATTCCGCTTTGCCTTCGAGCGCAATCTCGCGCGCACGTCCCCGATCGATTCGATAGGGCGAAATAAATGCGGTGATCGCGACCGCGCCTGAGTCCGCCATCAACTTTGCCACTTCGCTCACTCGCCGAATATTTTCGACGCGATCTTCCGGCGAGAATCCGAGATTCGAATTCAATCCGTGCCGAATATTGTCGCCGTCCAAAACGTAAGTGTGCATCCCGCGGCTGAATAGTTCGCGCTCGAGCGCTTGCGCAATAGTCGATTTGCCCGCGCCCGATAATCCAGTAAACCAAACGACGGCGCCGCGATGACCGAGTTGCAGCGCGCGCTGGCGCGGTGTGATTTTTCCTTCCGTCCAAAAAATGTTTTTGCTCTTCGCTACCACGCGGTCGGTATAAATGCCGCCGAAGACAATTCCGCCGCCGCAGATCATCCCGTTATCGACGACGACAAAGCGTCCGAGATTCGCGACGCGGTCGTGATTATCCATCACCAGCGGCGCGCGCGTTTGCAGCGTTAATCGCCCGACTTCGTTACGCTCCAACTGCGATTGATTGTCGATCTTGGGTTGCAGCGTTGACGAATCAAGCACGCTCTCGATTGAGATGACCTGCGCTTTCACTTCCTGCGTGGCCAAACGAAGATCGTATAACTTTCCCACCCGGAGCGGTTCGCGCGTAATCCAAAACAAATCGGCGTGAAAGCGATTCGCTTCGATCGGCGTGTCAGCTTGGTTCGAAGCAACATAACCGCGCTCGACAAAAATCTGCTCCTCGAGCGTGATGCCTACCGAATCGCCCGCTTGCGCAATTCCATTGCCGGTTGAGTTCCAGCGTTCGATCGAATGAACTTTCGAAGTTTTGTTCGCAGGCGAAAACACCAGCTCATCCCCCACCCTCAGCGTGCCGGTCTCGACGCGGCCGGCGATGATGCGTCGCTCGTCGAAGCGGTAAATATCCTGCACGCAAAAACGTAATGGAAGATCGACAAGTGACGGTGTCGGCTCAGTCGCGTCGAGCGCATCGAGAACGCTCGGACCGTGATACCACGGCATTTTTTTACTTCGCTCGGCGACGTTCTCGCCCGTTTTCGCCGAAGCCGGCACGAAACAACGCGCCTCCATTCCGAGTTCTTTTAAGAACTGCAGATACTCGCTTTTGATTTCGCGAAAGCGCTCGTCCGCGTAATCCGCGAGATCCATTTTGTTCACCACCACGATGACCTGCTTGATTCCGAGCATGCTCAGCAAGTACGCGTGACGCCGGCTTTGCTCCTTCACGCCTTCGCTCGCCGCGATCACCAGAATGGCGGCGTCCGCATTCGACGCGCCTGTGATCATGTTTTTCAAAAACTCTTTGTGCCCAGGAGCGTCGATGATGACGTAGCGGCATTTCTTCGTGCGAAAAGGAATCTGCGTCGTGTCGATCGTGACGTTCTGCTCTTGCTCTTCCAGCAACGCATCGAGGAGGAACGCGAACTCGAATTCCATGTTCTCCGCCGCGCACGCCTTTTTGATCATGTCGATCTTGCCCTCAGGCAGCGAATCGGTGTCGTGCAGAATCCGTCCGATTAAGGTCGATTTGCCATGATCGACATGCCCAACGAAAACGATTTTGATTTTCTGCGCGTCTGTCATCACATGAATCCTTTCGCGCGAAGTTTCTGCATCGCATTGCGCTCGTGATGATCCTGCGCGCGGCCCGCCCGCTCGCTCGTCTTCGTTGTTTCGAGCTCGGCAATGATCATGTCGATGTTAGCAGCGTTACTCTCGATCGAAGTCGTGATCGGGCTGCAGCCTAACGATCGATAACGCTTCCCCTCGCGTGCAAAATACATTTTCGGAATCGGAATTTCTTCGCGCTGGATGTAGCGCCAGATGTCGATCTCCGTCCAATCAAGTAACGGTTGCACGCGCACGTGCTCGCCCTTCGCCGGACTGGTCGCGAATTGTCCCCAAAATTCCGGCGGCTGGTCTTTGTAATCCCATTCGTATTGCGCGTTGCGCGGCGAAAAATATCTCTCCTTCGCCCGCGTGGCGTCTTCATCGCGGCGGATGCCGGTGATGAGCGCGTCCCATTTGTGTTCGGCCAACGCCTGTTGCAACGCCACCGTCTTCAGTTCGTGCGTCACTGTCACCGGATCGTGCGTCTCGTAGCCGATGCCGCGTTTGCGCGCCTCTTGGTTGATCTTCACGATCAAGGTCAGCTTGTAATGTTTGGTCGCCCATTCACGGAACTCGATCATCTCCGGAAACTCGTAGGTCGTGTCGATGTGCAGAACCGGGAACGGTACCTTTCCGAAGAACGATTTTTGCGCGAGCCAAACGAGAACGTTGGAATCTTTCCCCATTGACCATGGCATCACCATGTTCTTGAACGAGTGATAGGCCTCGCGAAAAATGAAAATGCTTTGGTTCTCGAGTTGGTCGAGATGCGTGCGTTCCGTTTGTGACATGTCGATCTTAGCGAACCTATCTTCC
Source organism: Spartobacteria bacterium (assembly GCA_040002925.1). GTDB lineage: Bacteria > Verrucomicrobiota > Verrucomicrobiia > Chthoniobacterales > UBA10450 > JAJPGZ01. The sequence continues at coordinate 33,592 of JBDUDM010000002.1, forward strand.
ACTTGCGGTAGATGACCGCAACCTTAGTGTTGCGCCATGCCGGAAATTGCCGCGTACGATTCGAAAATCGAGGGCAATGTCATCTTCACGCGCTTCGACGCCGCGCTCAACTGGGTCCGCAAAAATTCCCTCTGGCCGATGCCGATGGGCCTCGCCTGTTGCGCGATCGAATTGATGGCCACGGCCGCGTCGCGTTTCGACATCTCGCGCTTCGGCGCCGAAGTCATGCGCTTCTCCCCGCGGCAGTGCGATGTCATGATCGTCGCCGGCACCGTCACCTACAAAATGGCGCTGGCCGTGAAACGCATTTACGAACAAATGCCGGAACCGAAATGGGTCATCGCCATGGGCGCCTGCGCCTCGACCGGCGGAATGTATCGCTCCTACGCCGTGCTTCAGGGCATCGATCAATTGATTCCGGTCGATGTTTACATTTCCGGTTGTCCGCCGCGCCCGGAAGCGCTGATCGCAGGTCTGATGAAGTTGCAGGAGAAAATTGCGGGTGAGCCATCGTTCCGCAATCAGAAACCAGCGTTCACCAAGCAACTCAGCGAAGCCGTCGCATGATCGCGGACTTTCATCCTTCCGCCCTCCTCCTTCATCATTTCTGCCGATGACCGGCCCGGAACTCCTTTCGTCGTTAGGCCAATTGTTCGGCCCGAAGATTTTAGAGAAAGCGGCGTTCCGCGGCGAGACCACCTACACCATCGCGCCGGCCGAACTCCGCGAGGTCGCAAAACTCTGCCGCGACGATCTCTCCTTCGATTACTTGATCGACATCACCAGCATCGACAACTTCGGCAGCGAGCCGCGTTTCGAGATCGTCTACGAACTTTACTCGTTAACGCTGGCCGTCCATCTGCGCTTGAAACTGCGCGTGTCCGAAGACGTCGGCGCCGTCGACACCGTTTCCGGCATCTGGCCCACGGCCAATTGGCACGAGCGCGAAATCTACGACATGATGGGCATCAAGTTCAACGGCCACCCCGATCTCCGCCGCATCCTCATGTGGGACGGCTACCCGTTCTTTCCGTTGCGCAAAGAATTTCCGCTCGAAGGTCTCCCCAGCGAAATGCCCGACGTCGCCTTCAGCGAAGCAGCGCCCATGGAAGGCGGCCCTTTCGTCACGCAACCATCGACCGCGACAACGAAAGATCGAGAGCCTCGTGCAAGGCGACCGGAACTGTGACGTTCGGTGACAGGGCACACGAATCCAGAATGGATCGGGCGCGTTATTGCCCTTGGTGTACTCGTCGTTTTTTCACTGGGGCAGCTACGTACACGGACGCTTCGGTCGAGGCTGTTTCGAGAGCGCGAACTGGACTCACCTGACGTGAATGCCATCCAAGATGGAGTGTTAAAGAAAATAAATCACGAATGCGCTCCCTTTTCGTTTGGGGCGCAGCGTGCAGCTATTGTCCCACTCCGCAATCAGCGGGTTCTTGTCGCGTATGGTCCCGTTTATTGGGGCGACTCTCACCCACACTCCCGTACCTGTTTCTACGCCGTTGCAGATCGAAGCCAATCCGATTGGATGCGTCGAAACACAGATATCTTTGAGTCGGCGTTTGATGGCTCCGAGCATTCGATCTTTTGGACGAAGATTCCGCAACTGCTTCGCGCCGCCGATTAGCTCTGGAGGGACGTGGCGAGAAGGCACGCGAAATTAGCGGCGGCCTTCTTGCCGGTCTCGAGCATTTCATCGTGACTGAGTTCTCCGGGCGACATTCCCGCTCCGAAATTTGTTAAGCAGGAGAAGGCGGCGACTTCCAGGTTGAGGGCGCGGGCTTGGATGGCTTCGAGGACGGTGGACATGCCGACGGCGTCGGCGCCGAGTTTTTGCAGCATGCGTACTTCGGCCGGCGTTTCGTACTGCGGGCCTAACAAGCTCGCGTAAACGCCTTCGTGCAGGACGATGTCGATCTTGCGCGCGGCGTCGGCGAAGTGCTTTCGCGCTTGGGCCGAATAGACTTCGGTAAGATCGACAAATTGCGCGCTGCCGAGCAGCGGTGTTGTTCCAGTCAGGTTGACGTGATCGGTGATCATCATCCATTCGCCCGGAGAGAATTTCGGATTCAGCGAGCCAGCAGCATTCGTTAGAATCAATTTCTTAATTCCGACTTCGGCGAGAAGTCGTACGCCGGCGGTGACGTCGCGTCCGGAGAATCCTTCGTAAAGATGCACGCGACCTTGCGCGAAAATCACATTCACCTTGTCGATCTTGCCGAGAACAAACTGGCCGGCGTGTCCCGGCACCGAACTGCGTGGAAGATCCTTGAACTCTCCGCAGGAAATCTTCTCGGCCGTTTCGGAAACGATCGAGCCCATACCCGATCCGAGAACAATGGCGTACTCGGCGCGCCAATCGCGCAGCCGTTGCAGCGCGTCACTCACGCGGCGGAAACTGGCGGTGCCGTCGGTGGCTTGCGTCGCTCGGCCATCACGTCGGCGCGCGCGCCGTCATCGCGCAGCGCCGCGAGATTCGCTCCGGGTTTTGGATAAGCGATGCGCGTATGCAACATGGTCATGAGCGTGAATCGGAACCTTTCCGCGATCATCTTCAACTCGCCCAGCGTGAGATCGCAGTCGTCCAATTGTCGATCCGCGATGCGTTCCTCGATCAACTCGTTAACCAATTGCTCGATTCGTTGCGGAGTCGGCTTTTCCAGACTGCGCGAGGCGCTCTCGACCATGTCGGCCAGACTAACGATCGCGCTTTCTTTCGTCTGCGGCTTCGGCCCGGGATAACGAAAACTTTCCTCGCGCACTTCTGGCACGTCCTCCGCGCGCAGATTCATGATCTTGCCGCCTTCGCGCGCGTCGCCCTGCTGTTGCAGGGCGCGTTGGTAAAAATAATAAACGAGCGAGGTGCCGTGATGTTCCTGGATGATGTCGATGATGCGGTGATTGAGTTTATGCTTCAGCGCAAGATCGACACCTTCTTTCACGTGCGCGATGATGATGAGCGCGCTCATGGTCGGGGCGAGATCGTCGTGCGGATTCCGCTCGAAGTTCATGTTCTCGGTGAAATATTCCGGCTTCACCAGCTTTCCGATGTCGTGAAAATACGCGCAGACGCGGCAGAGCGTGGCGTTGGCGCCGATCGCTTCGGCCGCGGATTCCGCCAGATTCGCGACGACGAGGCTGTGATGATAAGTCCCCGGCGCTTCGATGGTCATGCGGCGCAGCAAAGGATGATTCAGGTCGGACGTTTCTAACCAGGAGATGTCGGTCGTGACCTGAAAAAGATTTTCCAGCATCGGCAGCGCGCCACCGACGATCATCGCCGTGAGAATGCCGTTGCCGATGGCGTAGGCGCTTTGCAGACCGATCATGCGCCAATCGTTTCCAGCGGCGGAAAAGAAATTGATCGGACCGATTAGCCCAAACGTAAGCGAGAGCAGCCAGATGGCGATGCCGACGCCGAATCCGGCGCGGATGAGCTGGCTGCGACGACGCACCTGCAGCGTTAACGAGACCGCCGTAAATCCGCTGATCAAGCTGGTGACGAGCAACGGCGCATCGATACGCCCGAAAAGGACGCTGCTCCAAAGGCTGGCGAAGACCGCCGCGTAGAGTCCGTGGTTTCGGCCTAACAAAACGCTGAGCACAAGTGGGGCGAACGCGTAGGGCGTGATCAACCCGCCCATCTCCGGCGTGAGCACGCGATAGTTTCCGCTATTGCACAGGACGAGGACGAGCTTCGTCACCGCGAGTTGCAACAGGATCGTTCCGAAGACGAGCAGGATGCGTGAGCTTTGCGAAAACGTTTTCGGCTGGTTAATCCAAAGTTGCACCAGCGCGGTCAGCAGAAACAAAAGCGCGATGACGAAGTTCTTCGTCGGCTCGGCTTGTTGACCGCTGAAAACAAGAAATCCGAGCGCGGCGACGAAGCCGAGCAGCACTAACACTTTGACGTACCACGAATACTCGAGCGTTTGCGCGAGTTCGTTCCGGGTGCGGCGGCGGCGCGTTTTTTTCGAGGCGAGTCCTCGCCGAACTAGTTGCCCGCGTTTGAGGAAATCGAACATGTCGATCTTACCGCCGCGTGCCCGGCGCCGGCGAACGATGCTGTTGATAAGCGCTGATGATGGTGCGGACGAGTTCGTGTCGCACCACATCCCGCTCAGTAAAATAAACAAGCTCGATGCCCGGCGTTGCCTTGAGCGCCTGCAAAGCTTCCACCAGACCAGAGCGTTTGTTAGGCGGAAGATCGATCTGCGTTACGTCACCAGTCACGACGCACTTTGAATTCGGCCCCATCCGCGTCAGCAACATAAACATTTGCTCGGTCGTGGTGTTCTGCGCTTCATCGAGAATGATGAATGCATTGCCGAGAGTGCGGCCCCGCATGTAAGCGAGCGGCGCGATCTCGATCGTCTGTCGCGCGAGCAATCGCTCCATCTCTTCCGGATCGACCATGTCGCGCAGCGCATCGTAAAGCGGTCGCAGATACGGCGTGATTTTTTCCTGTAAATCGCCCGGCAAAAATCCAAGCGCTTCGCCAGCTTCAACCGCGGGTCGAGTCAGGATAATCCGCGCGACCTGCTCCTTTTTCAGCGCGGCGACCGCGCTTGCTACCGCGAGATACGTCTTGCCGGTGCCGGCCGGTCCGATGCCAAAGACCACGTCGTGTTTCTGAATTGCCTCAACGTAAGTCCGTTGACCCGCGGACCGCGCGGTCACCGGCGGTTTGCGCGGCGAGATCGCGATCTTCGTCGCGGCCAGTTCGCCAATGTTTTCATCGCGCGCTTCGCTCACCGAATTGAGCGCGTAATTAAATTCGTGCCGTTGGATCGCGACGCCTTTTTTTCGCGCCTGCTCCAGTTGATCGAAGACGCGCTGCGCCTTGTCGATCTTCTCCGGCTCGCCCTCGAGTTTCACCCAGCCTTCGCGCGTCGTGACTTTCACGCCGAGGGAATCTTCCAGATTCTTGAGCAGCTTGAGATCGTTCGCGTAAAGCGATTGCAACGCTCGCGGGTTTTCGAACTCTAACGTTCGCGTCTCAGTCATCGACAAACGGGCGCACCCAGGATCGACAAGCGTAAGATCGACATCTACTCGTTAACGGAAACCATAGACCAGCGCCCAATGCGTGCGCTCTTCCGGCGATTCTTCGATCGCCACGATGATGAAATAGCTACCGGTCGCTTTCGGAATGATGTGCGCGCCGGCGAAATGACCTTTCTCCCAGCCGTCTCCCTGCTCGGCCAGCTTCCCTTCCTGATCGTAAACGTGCACCGAAATTTTCGCGCGCTCGACCTCTGTCCCCATCCAGAACCAGTACTCGTTTCCTTTAAACAACTGTTGGCGCACGGCCTTCTTTTCACCGCCACCGAGATCGCCACCCCAATAATCTTCGCGCACCTGAAAACCTTCTTTCACATAAGGCTCGGCCGCTTGCAGAGCGAATGATTGCGCATCGTCGACCGATGCAAGACTGGCCGAACGCATCGTGAGCATCACGGCGGAGAGCGAACTGGCGACGAGGAAATTTTTCGCGAAGCGATTCATAAATTATTCCTTGGTCACAATGCCGTTACCAATGCGGGTCGTGATGTCGTTGATCTTCTTCACCCCCTCCGGAGTAATGCGTTCCTTGTCGATCAAAGGCCGCACTTCCACCAGCGCATCGTGGATTTCACGAATGATCGGATGCTTAAACTCAGGCATGCCTTGCAGCTGCGTTTGGAAATGATTGAGCAAGTCGGGTTGATGCAGCAATTCCGCCCCCTCGGCTGAGAAACGTTTGTTCACCACCGCCGTGAGCACTTCGGTGCCGCGCAACCAGCCACCCAGGCTGACCAGCTGCGAAAGTTTTTCGTCATGCACTTCGTTCATGGCCGATTGCACGCTAAACTGCGTCCGATCCAATTCCTGACGCACACTTTCCCAGCGCGTCTTGTCCGCCGCTTCGATGATCGCCTTCGCATGCGGCGTGATCGAATTGCCCACCCCGATCGCCTTGGCCAAAACCAACACGCGTTGACCGATATCTTTTACCGCGGGCGTATCCTGAGCCTGCACCGCCACAAATCCATCAGCGATCACCGTTCCGAGCAGCAAAGCAATTCGCGGCCGTTCGGTAAAATTGCTCCCCTTCTGGCTGCGCACGTATTCCTTCCAGTTCACCGAGCCCAGTTTGTTGAGCGCGCCGAACACTTCGTTCGGCAGCGGCACGACCACGTCCTCGACGTTTTTGGTCAGGCTTTTGACATCGATGCGCACCGGCGCCTGGGCCGCATTTGCGCAAATAGTGAGGCCGGCGAGCGCGAACGCACCGAGCTTTAGGTAGTTAGTAGTTGGACTCATCGGCAGCTTCGACTGTTGATTTCCTTTTCGTATTCAGGATTAATGGAGAACTCTAAGCAGAACTGCGCGTCGCACAAATTGCCCAGAGTGACATTTTTATCGCATCTGAATCGCATGGCCACGGTATCGACGCTGTATTTTTTTCGTTAAATGAACATCAGCCGGCTCGAAGAAATCCTCCAGCGCGCTTCCCGCAAACACTTTCTCGTCATCGGCGATCTCATGCTCGACGAATTTGTTTGGGGTAAAGTCGGTCGCATCTCGCCTGAGGCCCCGGTTCCGGTAGTCGAAGTCACAGGGGAATCTTTCTACCCGGGCGGGGCCGCCAATGTCTCGCGAAATCTGCTCGAATTCGTCAAAGGCGTTCAGGTCGTCGGCATGATCGGCCAGGATCGCGGCGGCCAAAAGCTGCGTGAGCTGTTGGCCGAAGAAAAGATCGACATGTCGGCTTCGCTCGAAGACGCGGACTTTCCCACCATCGTCAAGACGCGGATTATCGCGCGGCAACAGCAAGTGGTTCGGGTCGATCGCGAGAAGCTTGTCACTCCATCAGCCGAGCAAACTAAAAAGGTCGTCGCCGCCATCCGCAAAGCTTTACCCGATGTCGACGCCATCATCTTCGAGGATTACGGCAAAGGGTTTTTGACCAGCGAACTTGTTTCCGAAATCGCGAGCAATGCTGCCGGAAAAATTCTCGCGGCCGATCCGAATCCGCGACATCCGCTCGATTGGCGCGGTATGACCGTGGTGAAACCGAACCGGGCCGAAGCGTTCCTCGCTGCCGGAATTCCATGGCGCGATGCCGACGATTCTCCGAATGAAGACGTCGATCTTGCGCGGGCCGGTGAGACCTTGCTGAAAAAATGGGCGGCGAAATATCTTCTCATCACCCTCGGCGAACAGGGCATGATGCTTTTTCAAGATGGCGAGAAGCCGCATCACATTCCGACGAAGGCCCGTCAGGTTTTTGATGTGTCCGGCGCGGGCGACACCGCCATCGCGCTCTTCACTCTCGCGCTCGCCGCCGAGGCTTCGCCGATTGAAGCCGCGGAAATTGCCAATCACGCCAGCGCCGTTGTCGTCGGAAAACTCGGCACTGCTACCGTGAGCCGCGCGGAATTGACCGCTAGCTTTGCAGATGACCACAGCCGTCTTTCTTGATCGCGACGGCACGTTGATGCGCGATGTCGATTACTGCGGCAACCCGGAAGATGTCGATCTTATCGACGGCGTGCCGGAAGCGCTGCGGAAATTAAAAGCGCGCGGTTACAAATTAATCGTCATCACAAATCAGAGCGGGATCGGACGCGGTTTCTTTGATGCGAATCAATACCGCAAAGTGGAAGCGGAGTTGGCGCGGCAAATCGGCGAGGGTGTGATCGACGCCACTTATTATTGTCCGCATCGCCCGGAGGACGATTGCAAATGTCGCAAGCCGTCCCCGCAAATGATTCTCGATGCCGCGCGAGATCACGATGTCGATCTTGCGCGGTCATTTTTCGTCGGCGACAAAGACAGCGACTTGAACTGTGGCCGCAACGCCGGACTCAAAACGGTGTTAGTGCAGATTGGTTACGGCAAGGACGCGGATGAGTCACTCGCCGATTTTATCGCGGCGGATTTGGGTGAAGCCGCGGAAAAGATTCTGAGTTAAACCGGCGATTCGTATTTGATTCCGTGCGCATCGGCCACGGCTTGGCAAGTCAGCTTGCCGTCCCGCGTATTAATTCCGCCGGCCAGCGTCGGTTGTTTCTTGCACGCTTCGTCCAATCCGTGATCGGCCAGTTGCTGCACGTAGCGGTAAGTGACATTCGTTAGGGCCTGCGTCGCGGTGCGCGCGTAAGCCGCCGGCATATTGGCGACGCAATAATGCGTGACGCCTTCTTCGACGTAAACCGGATCGACATGGGTGGTCGCGTGTGAAGTTTCCGCGCAGCCGCCCTGGTCGATGGCGATGTCGACGAAGACGCTGCCGGGCTTCATCATGCGAAGCATTTCGCGCGTAACCAGCTTGGGCGCCTTCGCCCCGGGCAACAGCACCGCTCCGATCAGCAGATCGCAATCCGGCACGAGCTCTTTCAAGTTCGCTTCGCTCGAATACAAGGTGTGCAGGTTGTCCATCGCCAGATCGAGATAGCGCAGCCGCTCGACGTCGATATCGAGAATGGTCACATCCGCGCCGAGACCTTTGGCCATGCGCATCGCATTCACGCCGGAGGTGCCTCCGCCGAGAACAATCACGCGACCGGGCATAACACCCGGCACGCCGCCTAACAACACTCCGCTGCCGCCGTTATGTTTGGCCAGATAATTTGCGCCCATCACCACCGACATGCGGCCGGCCACCTCGCTCATCGGCTCGAGCAACGGCAGCCGGTTATTTACCTGAATGGTTTCGTAGGCAATGCCGGTGACGCCGGATTTGAGCAGCGCATCGGTCAGCGGTTTGCTCGCTGCCAGATGCAGATAAGTGAAAAGGATTTGGCCTTTGCGCAAAAGCGGGAACTCCGCTTTGAGCGGCTCCTTCACTTTCACGATCATGTCCCCGCGTTTAAAAACTTCTTCGGCAAGATCGACAATCTCCGCGCCGGCTTTGACGTATTGCTCGTCGGGATACCCGGAACCGACGCCCGCGGTCTTCTGCACCAGCACGGTATGGCCGCGCCGTTTCAATTGCTCGACCGCCGAAGGCAACAACGCGACGCGCTGTTCCTGCTCCTTAATCTCCTTCGGAACGCCGACGATCATGCAGCGAGGCAGCCTAGGCATGCGCCGCCGAGACTTCGAATGTCGTCACCAGCGGTTGCCCGGCGCTTTGCAAAGGGAACTCTTCCAGGTAAAGCTCGGTCGCTTCTTGAAGGTTCGCGACCGCTTCCGGCACGGTCTCACCCTGGGTGGTGGAACCGGTCTCCGGATTTAGCGCGATAAACCCGCCCTCCTCGGCTGGAATCAGAACGGCGGTGAAAAGCATGGCAGCAAGTTGCAACACAACGCCCGCCAGTCAACAGGGCGAGTGATAAGTGACGAGAGGCAAGTGACAAGAGAAAACGCAAGATGACAATCTATGCCTCCGTCGATTACGTTAAGCAAAAGCCGACGCAGTCGCGCTTCTTACTCGTTTTTTGGCCGTCAGTAATTTTCGGCGAGGTTGGACGAGAACAACACTGGATGTGGGTGGCCCGTGTGTTGGAGCGTAGCGGAATTAAGTGACGAATTCGTCAACGAGAAGCTGAGTTGGTGACAAGAAGTCTGAAAACAGCCTCGGCTGTTGGTTGCCCCGCGTACAGGCCTAACGAGACACAAGATCAGCGACCGCTGGCGAGGGCGAACGTGGATGTGAGTAAAGTGGGGAAGTCATCCAAAGCTAGAACGCGGTGCGGCCAGCGGTTCGCTGCATCGCCTGGTTAGTCGTCTGGGACGTCATCGGGTGAGATCTCCCCAATGATTAGTTGGCCACGAGTGGCTTTGTTAAGTTCGTAAATGTGCATTGCGGATGGAATACCCTCGCGTTCGAGGGCCGCGAGGTAGTCAGCGTAAGGAAGCGGCTGCTCTGGGGACCGCCCACCGAGGGTGACGCGTGGAGTCTCTGGTTCGATGCGCTGAATGAAAGCGATCGCCTCGTCTTTGGTCGAAAAGTCGTCCACGCGGAACGGCGGAAAACCAGCGACGTTGCGACGCGTTGTGACAGCCCAACCGTCTGCTCGCTCTTTTGCGCTTGCTGGAGATCAAGAATAAACAACCGATCGTCTTTGTAGAGTTTGCCTTGCCACGAGTTCATCGTACGGGACGCGCGCGAAAGCGCCTAACGAGATACAAGATCGGCGACCGCTGGCGGGAGCGCGTGCGGCTGCTAGTAAGAGGTTGTCGTCATCAAAAGCTAGAACGCGGAGCGGCCAGCGGTTCGCTGCATCGTTTAGTTAGGCCTTGATCGCCGCAATGATCTCTGAATCTGGAATGCCATAGTGAGAGGCGACGATAAATGCACCCGGTATGGTCCAATAGGGCGAATCTGCGTCAAACGGTGCTGTAGGCTGAGTGAGATTGTAGAGGGTCTTCGCGCAAGCCTCCTCGAAAGCATACTGCGCGGTGAGGCGAACATCTCCCCCAGACTCGACTGCGCGTGTCTTGCGCCGAATACGGTCGAACAGCCCTTTGGCGCTGCGCCAACAGTCGCGGTCGTCAAGGACGGAGCCTAGCTCTCTCAATGTCTCTGGGTCCGATGAGTGATGAGAGAAGACATCGATGAGCTTCTTTATGGCGACGATTATGGGTGCACTGAGCTTCCGCATAGGCCTAACGAGAAGTAGACCCATAAACTTGTATTTGCACGTGTATTTCAAAATGTACGGGCGGATTCCATTTATGGCTCGTCATTGTCGGGTTAATTGGTTAGGAGCGGCAGTCATGTCCGCAACTGATGTGCATTATACGCTTTCACTCGTTAATCACCAAACAGGTCAGCAGCTCAAACTCGAATTAGTCGACCTACCATTTCCCGCTCGCAGCTATCGACTGCGAATTAATGGCGCGTGGGCGAAGAAAGTGCCGATCGCAAGCAAAACCGCGGTCATGCGCCAACTTCGGCAATGGTGGGTGGCGCATTAGCAAACGGCGCCGTCTCGGGGCAAGATCGACAATTAATTCAACGACGGATCGTCCGGCGCGGCGGCCAGCATTTTATACCACGGCCCGAGCCCCTTCATGATGTCGAACCAAAGTTTCGGCAGCCGCTCCGGTTTCAACATCGAGCGGCTTGGCTTTTGCAGCACCCACGCTTTTTGTTTCATCTCCGCTTCGAGCTGGCCCACCCCCCAGCCGGCGTAGCCGACAAAAGCGCAAACGGACGCGGGATCGGTGCTGATGATCGCGCTCGCTTCATCGGCGTCGACGCTGTGATTGATTTTCAAACCTTCGCCCTTTTCCCATTCGAACGCCGCGAACATGAGCTGATTTCGCCCGACTGGTCCGCCGAGAAATACCGGCACGTCGGCGAGGCCTTCCGGCGGCGTTTCCGAAACCAGATCGGCCACCTGTTTATCGAGCGGGCGATTCAGAATCACGCCGAGCGCGCCTTCGCCCGGTTCATGCGCGGAAATGAAAAGGACGGCGCGGCGAAAATTCGGGTCGAGCATATTCGGATGCGCGACTAACAACGACCCTGCGAAACTCTTTTGCGATTCGCCCCTAGTTTCCCGCATGGGAAACTAGAAGGCGCGCGGCGGCGTTGCGCAAGTGATTAGGCGTCTTCTCGCGAATGCAATTGATTGACGCGCCTCCCGGCTCGTCAACTCTCGCGGGCTTTCCCGTCTATGTCGCTCGGCTCCCGCCGGCTCCATTGTCGATCTTGCAACTCGAACACGACGCCTGCGTTAAAATCTTTGCGCCATTGCAGCGTCGTAGCCGTGACCAACTTTTGCGATTCGGCAGGCAACGCGCCGAGCAATGCATTCCGCCGCTGCGGATCCAATTCGCCGAACACATCGTCGATTAACAATAGCGGCGCGGCGCCTTCTTCCATGAAGGCGCGCGCTTGCGCGATCTTCAGCGCCAGTGCCAGCGTGCGTTGTTGCCCTTCCGACGCGTAAACGCTCGCCGGCATTCCTTCCAGGAAAAGATCGACGTCGTCGCGATGGGGGCCGACCACGGTTTGGCGCAAACGCGTTTCTTTCTCGCGCGATCTCGTTAGGTCGGCCGCGAAATCTTCCGCGTTTCCCGGCGAAAACGACATGTCGATCTTCTCTTTCGTTTCGCTGATGTCGTGATGCGCTGCGGTCACGAACGGCGCCAACCGTTCGACGATTTTCGCGCGTAACGAACGCAGCCGGCTGCCGTTCTCGATGAGCGGCGAATCGTAAGCGGCGATTTCGCGCAAGCGGGGTTGCGCCGATTTCAGCAAAGCGTTTCGCGAACGCAGCGCACGTTCATACGCGCGCAGGGTCGGACGGTAAGTGCGATCGATCTGCGCGCCGAGAAAATCGAGATAACGACGGCGCGGTTCCGAACTCCCGCGCACGATCTCGATGTCGACATTCGCGAACGAAACGACACGCGCGATGCGCAGATATTCGGCTGAGCTCCGCTGGTCGACTTGATCGAACTGCAGTTTGCGATGCAGACGACCATAACGAAAATCGAGCGCGTGCTCATGGAAGATTCCGTGCAGCGCGAACGCCTTCGCGCCGAGCTGGACTAACGGCGCCAGGGTCGAGCTGCGTTGCGATTGCAAACGCAAGAGCACGCAAGCGGCTTCGAGGATCGACGTTTTCCCCTCTCCGTTTGCGCCAATGAAAAACGTGAAGCCTTCCTTAAGCGAGACCGAGAGCGAATCAAAGCAGCGGAAGTTTTTGAGCTGGAGTTGCGTGAGCATGAAAGATCGACAATAAACCTCGCGGGCCCAATTTATTGCAAATGCGTAGCATCGCGGCATAACTTTCCGCAGAATTTTGTTGCCACTATCTTCAGCCTCGGTTACTAGCAGCGCAGTTTTAGAAGATGTTCTGGGGGGAACAGCCGCCCTTCGCGCCCATCGGGCGCGGGGGGCGGTACTTTTTTTGGGGTGAAAGAAGAGAACGCCCAACGCTCAACGCTTAACGTTCAACGCCGAAAGCAGAGTGGCTTTTCCTGGCCGATCGCGTTGACCCTCGTCGCGCTGATCATCGCGGCGGTTGTTGTCGTTATCTTTTTGCGCTTGGAAAGCTGGCCAGCGCGGACCGTGCATCAGGGAACGGCGGAGCTGGAGCGGCTCGGCCAGGATTTGCGCTCGGCTTTCGTCGACATCGCGCATTTGCAGCCGCGGATCTCTATTAACAATCGCGTTTATCTCGAACAAACGACGCCGATCAGTGAGTTGTCGATCTTGTCCCGGCGCATCGAAGTCGAGCACGAGTTTCAACACACCTGGGCGGGCAGTTCCAAGCGCGTGAAATTGCACGGCACCTTCAACGTCAAAGCGGGGTTCGATCTTCACCGGGATTTCTCCGTCGATGTGCGGCCGGAGGAAATCGTTGTCCAGATTCCGCACGCGGAAATCCTCGGCGTCGAGCAACAACAAGTCGACGTGCTCGAATTTCAAAACGGATTCTGGAACCTGATCTCGGCCGATGATGTGCAAACTCAATTGTCGACCTTGCCGCAATTAGCGAAGCAGAAAGCGGAGGAAGCGAAGTTGCCGGAGGAAGCCGAGCGCGCCTTGCAGGAACAACTCGAAGCGCGACTCCATCCGCAGCAGCCGCTGCGTTTGCTCTTCGGGACGACGCCGAAAAAAGAATAGCGGCTTTTCCACGACGGCGTTTGCCGTTAAAGCAACACCGTGCGCTTCCGGAAGCGAATTCTCATTGCTCTGCTCGTCGTCGCGGGCGTGCTCGCGATTGGTTTTTCGCCAATCATTACCGCCAACGTCGTGCGCGGGTGGATTTGGTGGAAGGCGCACCAGGAAAAACTTTCGGTCAAGATCGACAAGATTGATGCGCCGTTCCTGCGGCCAATCGTGCTGCGCAATATTCACATCACGAGCACGCCCGGCTGCGCCTTTCGCCTCGACGTGCGCGCGACGCAAGCGATTGTCGATCTTAACTTCAAGTCGATCCTGCTCCGCACCCGCGGGCGCACCGTGCAAGATCTGTCGGTGAGCGGACTGCGCGTGGAGCTTCATCGGAACGCTTCCGGCCAAACCTTTCCCGATAATACCTGGGCGACTTGGGAAAAATTGTTGCCGAACAGCGCCAGCATCGACGCGTTCGACTTGCGCATCGAAGACGGCGTCGTCGTGGTTCTGTTTCGCGGCGGCAAACTTTCGCTAAACGACGTGGAAGCGGGCCGCATTGCCATCGACGAGGTGACGATCTCCTCGCCATTTCTACGTCAGACTTTTTCGCAACTTCACGGCGCGACCCGATGGCAGGATAATCGGCTGACGCTCGCAGGTCTCAGTCTCGCGCGCGGTCTCGATGCTCCCTCGATCACGATCGATCTTTCGCATTTGCGCAAGCAACGGCTCGGTCTCGTTTTTGATCTCGATACCTTCGGCGGAAAATTGCGCGCGGACATTTCGAGCGAATGGCGATCGAATCATTCGAACTGGACCATTGCCGGTTCGGCCGCCGACATTTCGCTGGCGCAAACGGGCAACGCCATCGGATTAGCGGACCGCATCGCGGGACGACTTCACGCCGGCAAATTCACTTTCCGCGGTGATCTGCGCGATCCGATGAACGCAACGGCATCGGTCTGGACGGAATTGTCCGCGCCGGCATGGCGGAAGCGCGAGGCCGACGTGCTGATGTTCGGACTCGCTCTCTACAATCGACAACTCGATGTGCAGCAGTTCTACGTGAAGCAGAAAAAAAATGAGCTCACCTTGAGCGGCGAAGCGCCGCTGCCGACGACGGCGGCGGACTGGTTGAACCTGGATTTTCGCGGAAACATTTCGGCTTCGATCGCGAATCTCGGGGAGTTCGCCGCGTTGTTCGGCGCCAAGCCCGCGCAGTTTGCCGGTCAAATCACGGTCGACGGCACGGTCAGCGCGCGCGGAAAAAAAGTGGGCGGCGAAATGTCCGCGACCGGGAAGTCGCTCTTGTTGTTCGGTTCGCCCGTCGATGCGCTGGCGATGCAGTTTCACCTCGACGGGAGCGAAGTCGAAATCGCGGAATTGAATCTGCAGCGGAAGGAAGATTTTTTGCGCGCGCAAGGCAAGATCGACATCTTGGATACGCGAAAGGTCGCCGGGTCGCTCGAAGTTGCCGTGAAAAAGCTGGCTGATTATTTCGAGAAGCCATTTTATGGCGGCGCACTAAGCGGGCACTTCGAAGTGAACGGGCGAATGGCCAACTGCGACTCGCTGCAACTGACTGACAACGCGATCAAAACTTCTCTGCGAGCCGCCGTTGATTTCAGCGATCCCGCGCAAATTAACGTGACGTTCACGCCGCTGGCTCCGTTGTTCGATCTGAGCGCGATCGCGCCGACTAACTGCATCACGGAGATTAAGCTGGCTACTCTCTCGAATTCCACGCGCGCGGCACCGGGGATAACGAAATTGGATTTGCGCGGCGATTTCGCAAACGGTGTGCGCGAGATTCATGTGACTACCGCGATCGGCGAGAAGGAGTTTCGTCTTTCCTGCGACGAGAACCCGGGGACGTTGTCGTTAGGCGTGGGCCCGGCACAGCCGCACTAACCGACAAGGTTCGCCCGCTCCGCTTTCACGGTGAGTAACCACCGCGAAAGTTTTTGCTCGAGCTCTTGCGTGAGGTTGATCCGAAAATCGGCGCCGGCATCGACTCGCAAAGGATTTCCGGCAGCGCGATCGAAAAGCAATTGCACGGGACGTTGACCGGGAGAGCTGGCCAAAAGCTGGCGGACTTCGCGCAGTTCATCGCTGGTCGCGCCGGGGGAGAACTGCAAAAGCACAGCTGGCTGCTCCGAAGGAGTAGATCTCGATCTCGTCTGACCCGGGACAGACTCGCCGTGGCGAGCATTGCCATTCGGCGCGCCATTCGCGCCCGTTAAGACTTTCACCGCCTGCGCAGTGGCGCGGAGTGAATCGCCGCGCGCGTCAATCATTCCGCGAATCACGATGACCCGGCCGGTCGCCAGAAGATCGGAGACCTGCACGTAAACCTCATTCCAGATCACCACTTCCAACGTGCCGGTCAGGTCTTCGATCCAAACCACCGCGAACGGCTTGCCCTCTTTCTTGGTGAACTTTTTGTCGATCTGGGTCAGCGCGCCCGCGACTTTGAATGTGGCGCGATCGGCCAATTCCCCTAACGACTCCACCGTTTGGTAATGTTTCGCGGCGATAAGATCGACATACGCATCGAGCGGATGCCCGCTGACGTAGAACCCGAGCAGCTCTTTTTCGTAGGTGAGCTTTTCGTGTTCGCTCCACGGCTTCACCGTGCGCTTGCGCGTGGTCGGCGGATGCATATCGCCGAAAAGCGAAACCTGTCCCGCGGTGCGATCGCGATGCGCGGCGGCAGACGCAGCGAGAGATTCGTCGATGCAATCGAAAAGCTCCGCGCGATCGCGCTCGAGAAAATCAAACGCGCCGGCTTTGATGAGGCTTTCGATGATCTTTTTGTTCGCGATCCGACTTCCCAGCCGGCCGCAAAAATCTTCCAGCGATTTAAAGTCCCCTTCCCGATCGCGTTCTAAGATCGACATCTCTATTGCGCCTTCGCCGACATGCTTGATCGCCGCGAGTCCGTAGCGAATGCCAATGGTGGCGCGAGCGTCCTCGCTTGCGTCTTTTGGATTCGCAAGCGAGACGCTTGCGCCACTCTCCGGCGTGAACTTGAGACTGCTGCGATTTATATCCGGCGGTAGAATCGCGACGCCCATGCGTTTACATTCGCCCACGAACACCGAAATTTTTTCAGTGTTGTTAATTTCGTTGCTGAGCAATCCGGCCATGAACTCGACCGGATAATGCGCTTTCAAATACGCCGTCTGATAACTGATGACGCCGTAAGCCGCGCTATGGCTCTTGTTGAATCCGTAGCCCGCAAATTTCTCCAGCAAATCGAAGATCGCGTTCGCCTTCTTCTCCGGAATTTTGTTCGTGCGCGCGCAACCTTCGATGAAATTCTGGCGCTCTTTCGCCATCTTCTCCTTGTCCTTCTTGCCCATGGCGCGGCGCAGCAGATCGCCTTGCGCTAACGAGTAGCCGCCGAGTTTGCTCGCGGCCGCCATGACCTGCTCCTGGTAAATCATGACGCCGTAAGTGTCGGAGCAGATTTCTTCGAGCAACGGATGCTCGTAGCGAATTTTCATCTGCCCTTTCTTGCGCTTGATGTAATCGCCGATCAGATCCATCGGGCCCGGCCGATAGAGCGCGATCAACGCGATGATGTCGTCGATCTTGCGCACGTCGAATTGCTTCGCCGTGCTGGTCATGCCGCCCGATTCCATTTGGAAAAGGCCGATCGTTTCGCCGCGGTTGTAGAGATCGAATGTCGCCTGATCGTCGAGCGGGATATTCTTCAACGAAAATTCCGGCTCGCGTTTGCGAATCAATACGAGCGTGTCCTCGATCACGGTCAACGTTTTCAACCCGAGAAAATCCATCTTCAGCAGGCCGAGATCGTTCAGCGGGCCCATCGGGTATTGGCTGATGACGTCGTGGCCTTTGGTGTCGCGACAAAGCGGGATGTATTCCGTCAGGTCGCGATCGGCGATGACAACGCCGGCCGCGTGCACGCCGGCGTTGCGCGATATGCCTTCGAGAATTTTTCCGTACTCAAAAAGCTGTTTGGTGTCGCGTTCGGTCGCGATGGCGCGCTTGAATTCCGCGTTCTTTTCCGCGGCCGAATCGAGAGTGATGTTCAACTCGTTCGGGATCATCTTCGCGATGCGATCGGCCGCGGCGTAGCTCAATCCCATCACGCGCCCGACATCGCGCACTACGCTCTTCGCTTTCAGTTTTCCGAAGGTGATGATCTGCGCGACGCGACGCTCACCGTATTTTTGCCTAACGTATTCGAGCACTTCGCCGCGGCGCGCTTCGCAAAAATCGACATCGATATCCGGCGGCGAGATGCGGTCGGGATTTAGAAAACGTTCGAAGATCAATCCGTATTGCAGCGGATCGATGTCGGTAATGCCAAGCACGTAGGCGACTAACGAACCGGCGGCCGATCCACGACCCGGACCCACCGGAATTCCGCGCTCCTTGGCGAAGCGGATGAAATCCCAAACGATGAGGATGTAACTAACGAACCCCGTCGTTTCGAGCACGCCGAGTTCGTAATTGAGCCGCTCGAACAGTTGATTGTCGATCTTAGCGCGGTCGCCGAAACGCTCCTGCAAACCGGTGGTACAAAGATCGCGCAGGTACGCTTCGCGCGTCACGCCGTCGGGCACGGCGTACTCGGGATATTTCGATTTACCGAGTTCGATCTCGAGATTGCAGCGGTCCGCGATTTCCAAAGTGTTCTTGATCGCATCCGGAAAATCCTTGAACAGCTCGCGCATCTCGTTTGGCGATTTGAAATATAACTCCGGCAAGTAGTGCATCCGGTTTTCGTCGCTCACCATTTTGCCGGTGCCGATGCAAAGCATGACATCGTGCGCGTCGTGATCGCTGCGACGAAGAAAATGGACATCGTTCGCGGCCACGAGGCCAACGCCGAGGTCTTTCGCGATCTTCGGCAGAACGCAATTGCATTGCCGCTGCTCTTCCATGCCGTGGTCGTGCAGCTCCATGAAAAAGTTTTCCGCGCCTAGAATGTCGCGATACTCCGCAGCCGATTGCGTGGCGATGTCGATCTTGCTGGCTTGAATCGCGGAGTTCACTTCGCTGGCGAGACAGCCGCTGAGACCGATCAATCCCGCGGAATGTTGCGCGAGAAGTTCCTTGTCGATCCTCGGCCGGTAATGAAAGCCGTCGAGATGCGCCGTCGAAATCAGTTTAACTAAGTTGCGATAACCCGTCTCATCGCGCGCAAGCAACGTGAAATGATACGCCGATTCGCGCATGGAATTCGGCCGGTCCTTGTGCGACTTCGGCGCGATATAGGCCTCGCAACCGATGATCGGCTTAATCCCGGCGTACTTCGCTTCCTGATAAAATTCGATCGCGCCGTAAAGATTTCCGTGATCGGTCATGGCGACCGCGGGCATCTTGAATTCCTTCGCCTTCTTCATCAGTTCCTTCATCCGAATGGCGCCATCGAGCAGCGAATACTCGGTATGGAGGTGGAGATGGACGAAGGAGTCGCGCGACATCTATTTCAGTATTAAGCCGCGAGAAAAATTCGCAAAGATTTCCGCACGCTCGTGCGAAAAAAAACATGATTGCATCGCGTGCGTTTGATTGCTAAGGAAGCCCGTGCGCCGGTTCGCTCGTGATTGCAATTGCCAAACGTTTTCGCGACGGCCACGTTAGATCGACATGAAAAAACTGGAAGCGATCATCAAGCCGTTCAAGCTGGAGGAGGTCAAGGAAGCGCTGGCCGAGCTCGGCATCGAAGGGATGACCGTGACCGAAGTAAAAGGATTCGGTCGCCAGAAAGGTCACACGGAAATTTATCGCGGCAGCGAATATACCGTGGATTTTTTGCCGAAGGTGAAAGTCGAAGTCGTGCTCGCGGACGACATGGTCGATAAAGCGGTCACGGTCGTGGTCGCGGCGGCCAAGACCGGCAAGATCGGCGACGGCAAAGTTTTCGTTCTCCCAGTAGAACACGCGGTCCGCATCCGCACGGAAGAGATCGGCGAGAAAGCGGTGTGAGCAACACCGATTCGCTTCGCTCTCTCTCGCAGAAAAATCGTCCACAGATTTCGCAGATTTTCACAGATTTCTGGGATCCATCTGCTTTTCTGAATCTGTGCAATCTGTGTAAATCTGTGGAAGAAGCGAAATCCTAATTCAAACAACCCAAAGCCATGGCCAAAGACAAAACTGCATCCGACGTGAGCAAGATGATCAAGGACAACGACGTGAAGTTGATCGACTTCAAGTTTACCGATCTGCCTGGGACCTGGCAGCATTTCACCACGACGCTGACCGAATATAACGAGGAAATTTTTAGCGAAGGCCTCGGCTTCGATGGTTCGAGCATTCGCGGTTGGCGGGCGATCAACGCCTCCGACATGCTCGTGATTCCCGACCCGACCAGCGCGTGGATCGATCCATTTAATGCCGAGCCGACGTTGTCGCTCATCTGCACCATTGTCGATCCAATCACGCGCGAGCCCTATGACCGCGATCCGCGCGGCGTTGCCGGAAAAGCGGAAGCGTATTTGAAATCGACAGGGATCGCCGACACCGCGTTCTTCGGACCGGAAGCGGAATTTTTCATTTTCGACGAAGTGCGATTTAGCAGCAGCGCGAATTCATCTTTCCACCTGGTCGACAGCGTCGAGGGACATTGGAACAGCGCGCGCGAAGAATTTCCGAGCCTCGGTTACAAGATTCGCGCGAAGGAAGGATATTTCCCCGTCCCGCCCGCCGACTCGCAACAGGATCTTCGCAACGAGATGTGTCTCGAATTGGAAAAGGCCGGCATCCCGATCGAGCGGCAGCATCACGAAGTCGCGACCGCGGGCCAGGCCGAGATCGATGTACGATTCGCGCCGCTCAAAGTGATGGGCGACTCGATGCAATACTACAAATACATCATTCGCAACGTGGCCAAGCGGCATAACAAAACGGTGACGTTCATGCCGAAGCCGATCTTCGGCGACAACGGCTCGGGCATGCATACGCACATGTCGCTTTGGAAAGATGGCAAACCGCTTTTCGCCGGCAACGGTTACGCCGGCTTGAGCGAGATGGCGCTGTTTTATATCGGCGGCATTTTGAAACACGCGCCCGCGCTCACCTGCATAACGAATCCGACCACGAACAGTTACAAACGCCTCGTTCCCGGATTCGAAGCGCCCGTTAATCTCGCCTACTCCGCGCGCAATCGCTCCGCTGCCATTCGCATTCCGACCTATTCGGCCAATCCAAAATCAAAACGGATCGAGTTCCGCACGCCCGACGCATCGGCCAATCCCTATATCGCCTTCAGCGCGCTGTTGCTCGCCGGTCTCGATGGAATCCAGAACCGCATCGACCCCGGCGATCCGCTCGACAAAAATCTTTACGACCTGCCGCCGGAAGAACTGGCGCAGGTCGCGAGCGTGCCCGATTCACTTCGCGGCGCGATCGACGCACTTCAGGCCGATCATTCCTTCCTGTTGCGCGGCGACGTCTTTAACGCCGACTTCATCGCCAATTGGATCGACATGAAACAAAAAGATTACGACACGTTGCGGCTGCGGCCGCACCCGCACGAATTCTCGATGTATTACGACGTTTAATTGTCGATCTTGCGCGTGAATTTTCTGCGACGTCACGCGTTCATCGTCGCACTGCTCGTGGTGATCGGTGCGGCGCGCTTCGCGATTCTCTTCGCATCGCAAACGCATGTTCACAGTGACGAAGCGATCATCGGACTGATGGGCAAACACATTGCCGAAGGCCGATACTTTCCTTTCTACATGTACGGGCAGCCCTACAACGCGGGCGCATCCGGCGAAGCGTATCTCGCCGCGATTCCATTCAAACTTTTCGGCGTCGGCGTGATTGCGCTGAAAAGTGTGATCGTCGTCCTGTCGCTGTTTTGCCTTCTGCTTTTCTACCGAATGGTCCGGGCGCTCTATGATGAACGCGTCGCGAATTTTGCGGCCATCGCGTTCGCGGTCGCGCCCTCGCTGCTGAAGTGGCACTTCCAGGTGCGCGGCTATTCGTTTTATTTTCTGTCGATCCCTGTGCTGCTGATTTGTTTCGGGCGAATCGCATCGATGACGCGACCAAAGACCCGCGATGTCATTTTATTCGGCATCGTTTCGGGACTGAGCGTTTGGTGCCTGGAGCTGTCGCTGACGTTGATCGCCGCGCTGTGGATTCTGCTGTTGCTCGCGCGCAAGATGTCGATCTTGAATGGCGGGCTCGCCCTGGCCGGTTTTGTCGCCGGATATGCACCGGCCATCGTTTACAACTTCACCCACAGCTTCGCGAATTGGCAGACCGTCTTTGAAAACAAAACCGGCGGTGCTTTCGGCAACGGGCTGGCGGTCTTGGCGCGACCGGCGAATTTCTACCAAATCTTCGGCCGTGAAATGCCGAAGTTCTTCGGGTCGGACACGGTGTTGTGGTATTACCCGGAAAGACCGTGGATCGGCTTCGTGTTTTACGCAGTCGCGATCGTCGCAATCACCGCGGCGTTGTGGCCATTCATTCGTCGCCCTGAAAAAATACGTGCGCTTTTTTCCCGAGCCGCGCTCGATACCGATCACGGAAAAGATGTGGCGATGGTCGCGATGACTTCGGCCTGCGCCGTTCCGTATCTGGTCGCGCCGATTCCGACCGCAAGTTATTTCCTCGGCGGCATTTTCTTCTTGTCGATCTTGACCGGCCGGCTGGTGGCAAAATGTTTTGCGAGCGCCACAACGTTATCGCGTGCCGCCGGCGCGCTCATCACTATGTCGATCTTGACCGCGGGTATCGGCGCGATGATTCGCGTCGCGCAGCGAAACGAAATCGAGACGCTGACGTTGTGCGATGGCGGCAACAGTTATTGCATGGCGCGCATTCCGGGCGCCGACATCGACCGCGTGGAGCGCCACTTGAGCGAGCACCACATTACTTCCGCGTGGACGACGGTTTCATTCACCTACCCGCTGTTGTTTGAGACGTGCGAAACGGTGGCGATCGCCGACGAGATATTCGGTTGGAAACATAATGTCTTTCCACCAGCGATTCCGGCCGCCCGTCCGAGTCACGAGCATCCGCCGGTATTCATTATCGAGAGTGACTTCCCGATGCGCCATGACGTGGAAGAAAAACTCAACGAAGCGGCCGGAGCGCCTCCGCTCGTCGCCGAATACGGAACGCTGGCGGTGATCGAACAGCGCTAACGAAGGGCGAAATGCCTTGCAACTTCAGTAAACAGTTTCATCTTCAACCCGAGTATGATCTTCATCGCCAGCATCATGAATTTGGCGGGCCCGGACTTGATCGTCATCCTGCTGATTATTCTGGTCTTGTTCGGCGCCAAAAAATTGCCGGAACTCGCGCGCGGCATGGGTCAGGCCGTGAAAGAATTTCAAAAAGCGAAGGACGAGTTCAACGACGAACTGAAAAAGAGCGACACTACTGCGCCGGCTCCGCAGCCAAATGTGCAACAGGCCCAGGCGACCATTCCGCGCATCGAAGCGCCTCCGCCCACGGCGGCCGATGTTCAGCCCGATACGAGCCGAACGGTCGCTCCGGGCTCTCAGGCGGATCACATTAGTTGATTGTCGATCTTGCGCGGGATTGACGCGTGCACGCGGATGCGACAATGTCCGCATCCTTTTATGACCGAGCCCGACCTGCGCCAACGTATCAAGGAGATGCTGGTCAAAAATCTGATGCTGCAAACCACCGCCGAACAGATCGGCGATGATCTGCCGTTATTCGGCCCGGATGGGCTGGGGCTGGATTCAATCGACGCGCTCGAGCTGGTGGTGAGCATGGAAAAAACGTTCGGCGTCGGCGTGCCTAATTCCGAAGTGGCGGGCAAGGCGTTGCGCACGGTCAACACCATCCACGATTATATTCTCGAAAAACGCGGCGAAAGCGCTCAACCTCCCTCCAGCGGGCAACCCGCGCAGTGATTGTCGATCTAACGTGAACTTACTTCATCTCGAGAGCAGCGGCAGTTGGGGCGGACAGGAATATCGCACCTGTCTCGAGATCAATTGGCTCAACGCCCACGGCCATAATGCGTGGCTCATCTGCGATCCGAAGAGCGAAGTTTTTCCCCGCGCGAAAGAACTCGGCACGCGCGTGCTGACCATGCCGCTACGTCGCCGCATCGATCCCCTCGCCTCATTGCGCATCTGGCTTTTCTGCCGGCGCAAGCAGATCGACTTGATCAAGACTTACAGTTCGAAGGATCACTGGCTTTGCCTGCCACTTTTCCTCTGCGGCTTTCCCGTGACGCGCGCGCGTTGCATTACCGATCCGTTAGGCAGTCGCAGCCGCGGTTTCATTTACAAATACGGTTGCTCGAAAATAGTGGCCGATGCTCGCGTGATCAAAAAACAATTGATCGAACAGAACAACGTCGCGGCGGAGAAAATTGAAGTCATCGGGTCCGGTGTCGATCTTTCCAAATTCAAACCCGGCCGCGATGGCATGATGTTCCGCCAGGAAATGGGTTTCGCCGCCGGCACTCCAATCATCGCGAACATCGGTATGATCCGTTCCGACAAAGGACAGATGCGTTTAATGAAAGCGGCACTGATCGTTTTGAAAGAGCGACCCGATGCGCGTTTCATTTTCGTGGGCCAGGGAACGGGCGATCGGCTGCGCGAAACGCGATTGCGCCAGGCGATTTACGATTCCGGTCTGGAAAACAAAATCATCATGCTCGGTTACCGCTGGGATACGCCGGACATTCTGGCCGCGGCGGACATGGTCGTGATCGCGTCGCTCTGCACCGAGGCTTCGCCGATTGTTTTGCGGGAAGCGTTCGCCAGCGGCCGGGCCGTCGTCGCGACGAAGATAGGCGACGTTCCCGAAATTATTCGGCACGGCAAAAACGGTTTGATGGTTGAGCCTAACGATTCCACCGCACTGGCGATGTCGATCTTGCAATTCCTTTCCGACGAAGCGCTGGCCACGCGTTGTGCGACCAACGCTTTGACCTACGCGCGCGAACATTTCTGTTTCGATCGCATGATGCGCGCGAAGTTAGATGTCGATCTTGCGCTCATGCACTCGAGCGCCGCTCGAGCGAGCGTGCCGCTCGCCGCCGAGCTGGCGTCATCCGACGGCTGAGGTGTTGATCGCGTCGATCAATTGACGGAAGCGGCCGAAGTTTCGGCGATGCGGCGTCAGGATGAGCCGCGGTAATTGCCAAAGTTCCGGCTCGTTTTTTTCCTGACGCAGGGCGGTGCCTTGCACGATCTCACCCTGCCGCAGCAAATCGGCGAACTGCTTGTTAAGATCGACAATCGCATTCGGCGCGAGTCGTTGCGCGATGCGAATGACCATGTCTTCGCCGACCCAGCGAAACGAATGGTAAACCTTATAGAACTGCAGAATCTCGGCGACCGCTTCGTCCACGCCCGTAATGATTTTGAAAAAAGAAAAATCCGGCGGCGAAATAAATCCGAACTTTTGCAAATGCTCGATCAGGAAACTCAACCACGTCTGCCAATAATCGCCGCCGGGCGCATCGAGTAACACTACCGGAATCACGCGCGCCTTGCCCGTCTGCATGAGCGTGAGCACTTCGAAGGTCTCGTCCATCGTTCCGAAGCCGCCAGGGAAAGCCGCGAATGCGTGAGTCTCTTTCACGAAGTTTAATTTGCGCGTGAAGAAGTAGTTAAAATTAATCAGCTTCGGATCGCCATCGATCACGATGTTGGCGCGCTGCTCGAACGGCAGACGAATATTTAATCCGAAACTGTGCTCGCGCCCCGCGCCGCGTTGGGCCGCGCCCATGATCCCGTCGCCGCCGCCAGTAATGACCATGAAATTCTCCGCCACCATTCGCCGCGCGAATTCTTCCGCGGCGAGTGCGTCGGGTGCGTCCTGCGGGGTTCGGGCGGAGCCGAACACAACCGCTTTCCGAAAATGTGAATACGGCGCGAAGACTTTCGCGGCGTAACGCAGCTCTTTCAGCGAGCGGTTGATCAACTTCAAGTCCGCTACGCTCGTTTTTTCACGCGCCATTTTCAGCGCGGTGATGATCATTTCTTCGATCAACTCCGGGTTCGTCTCCGCGCCCCAACTCGCGACCAGATCACGCACGCGCGCGTCCCACTCGGGTCCGAGCGTGGCCGTGCGGCGCGACGGCTGGTTCTGAATTCCTCCGGCAGTAAAATCTCCCACGCTCAACTTTTAGCGCGCGCCGTGCCGAGCGCACGGGAAAATTTTACGTGGCGATCAAGTCCTCGAGAATCTCGCGCATGTTTCGAATCGGCACCGAGTAATGCCCGGCATTGTCGATCAATCGCGCCGCGCAATTCGGCAGCCGTTTCGCCACGTCTTCCGCCAATCGATACGAAAAAGTGCGATCGCTTTTGCCATGCCAGAGTCGCACCGGTAGATCGACATCTTCCAATCGGAATCCCCACGGCTCAGCGTAAATCTGCGCATCCATCATCACGCCTTCCGCTCCGCCACGCCAGGCGCGGCGTTGGCTTTCAAAGCACGCTTCGAACGCAGCCGAGTCGCGCAACGTTTCTGCATCGCCCGGTGGCAATAATTTCAACAGCATCGGCCGGAAACGAATCGGCATGCGGATCGAGCAGAATGGGCGCGCGATCCGAAACATCTTCCGCAACAATTCCGGGCGCGTGCGATAAAGCGCGAGCATCCAGCGATAGAGTTTTAGCAATCCACTGTGGTCGCTAAGATCGACAATTGGTGGTGCGCCGCTCACCACCGCGATCGCGCGGACGCGTTCCGGCATCGCCCACGCCGTCACGTAGGCGTAGGGCGCACCTCCCGAGATCGCGAGCATGCGAAACTCCGCGATTCCAAAGTGATCCGCGATTTGTTTCGCGATCGGCGGCCAATCGATCAACTTTCGTTCGCCATGAAAACTGGAACCCGCGATCCCCGGTCGATCTGGTGAAATGACTCGCACCCCGACTTCGCGCGCGGCCGCGTCCGTCAATTCCGCCATGGTGCACGAGCTTGGCCAGCCGTGACAAAAAATCACCGGCATACCCGTGGGATCGCCATACTCCTCGACCGCGACCGAGCCGCCGTCCGAGAGTCGAATCGAGGTCGCGTTGCTCATGTTGCTTCGCCCCGAAGAGCGCTGGATGCTTGCTTTAGCTGGGGGCAGTCTGTAATCACAAAATGTAATGCGAACGTTTTGCCGCGCTGTTTCGTATTAATAAGTATGAACGAATACTCACAACCGGGCGCAGGGAAAATCGCGGTGCATGGCAACGGCGTGGGCGCGCCCACCACGGAGTCGGTCGAAAAACGCGCCCGCGAGATTGCCCTGATCGCCGAGCGTGACCCGAATGATTTTACGGATGCGGATTGGGACCAGGCTCAGCGCGAGCTGGCCGGCACGGCTGTGCCCAGCGCCCCCGAAGAAACCAAAGAGAATTTGAAGATGGAGGACGATTGGGAAGTCGTCGCGAATGACAGCGGGCATCGCGCGCCGCGCGCCGGGGCCGATGGCGATGACGAATCGCTCGGCGAACAACTCGTTAGCGGCGGGGTCGAGGAAGCGACGCATGATCAAATGCTCGAGGCACGGAAAGAAAAGATCGCGCAGGAAGGCGGAATCATTTGAGGTTCAGCGCGGCTGCTACTCCGAAAAAGATCGCGAGCCCCGATGATTTCGGGGCTGTCGATCTTACGCCGGCCGCGCCAAAGCGTTCGCAGGCCGATGCCTTGCTCGCGCGCTTTCGGGAAGTGCGGGATTTTTCGACTCGCCTTTCCGCACATCTCGCACCGGAAGATTGCGTCGTGCAATCGATGCCGGACGTGAGCCCGACGAAATGGCATCTCGCCCACACCACGTGGTTCTTCGAAACGTTCGTCCTCAAAAAATGGGTAGCCGGATATCAATCCGAAGTTCCGGAGTACGCCTACCTTTTTAATTCTTATTACAACGCCGCCGGCGACATGCATCGCCGCGATCTTCGCGGATTGATCTCGCGACCGACCGTGCAGGAATCGCAACGCTTTCGCGCCTCGATTAATTCGCACGTCGAAGAACTCCTCTCCCGCGCTGATGATGAACTCTTGCAGGAGATCGAGCCGATCCTCACGCTCGGCATTCACCACGAGCAGCAGCACCAGGAATTGCTCGTCACCGACATCAAACATGTTTTCGCGCAAAACCCGCTGCATCCAGTGTATCGCGAGGGCAAGATCGACAATCACAAGATCGACATCGTCCCCTTGCAGTTCGTCGATTTCGATGAAGCGACCGTGGAGATCGGTCACGAAGGATCTGGATTTTCCTACGACAACGAAGGCCCGCGGCATCGCGCGCTTGTTCTCCCCTTCTCGCTCGCATCGCGGCCGGTCACGAACCGCGAATACATCGCTTTCATCGAAGACAACGCTTATTCGCGATCCGAGCTATGGCTGTCGTTAGGCTGGACCACCGTCAACAATCCCGCGGCCGCGGGATGGGTCGCTCCGCTTTACTGGATCAAACGCGACGGCGCTTGGTGGAATTTCACCCTGTCCGGAATGCGACCGGTCAACGAAGCCGAACCAGTCACCCACATCAGCTATTTCGAAGCCGACGCTTACGCTAACTGGGCCGGCGCGCGTTTACCGACTGAGTTTGAGTGGGAACGCGCCGCCGCTGATTGCGCACTCGAAGGAAATTTCGTGGAGAGCGAAACGTTTCATCCGCAGCCGGGTCGGACTTCCGCGCGAGATCGACATCTCCAGCAGATGTTCGGCGATGTTTGGGAATGGACACGCAGTTCGTATTCTCCGTACCCTGGTTACCGCGCCGAGCCCGGCGCGCTCGGCGAATACAACGGCAAGT
>JBDUDM010000094.1:0-6955 GCA_040002925.1 Spartobacteria bacterium
CGCGACGCTTTTCCGTGATCACCGTCGCACCGGCTGCTTTCGCGGTCGCCGCGGTGCTATCTTCCGAACCGTTATCGACGACGAGAATCTCCGCCTGCGGAAACGCGGCCGCATTTTCGCGGACGACATCGGCCACTCCGAGCTCTTCGTTCAGGCACGGAATTAAAATAGTGAGAGAAGGCGACGCCATAGACGGAGTGATCCGTGCGTCTTTTGGAACCATTTTCCATGCCGTTCCCCGCGATTTTACCCAACAAAACCGCCGTTGTTAGATGTCGATCTTAGCGAGATGCGCCGGGTGTTCCGAGTGCGGAAGCAGCCGCCGCCAGAATCGCCTTGTCGTCGTTGTCGTTCAGACCTTGCAGATGCTGACGAATCCGGCGGTACGATTGACGCAGGAAAAGATCGGGCGCGGCAAATTGTGCGCCGGAATTTCCGTTCCGATACGAGCCTTGCAATTCCGAATCCCAACGGCTGAGCACGCAGGTCGAGGCAAACAATTCCATGGCCGCACCCGCGATACGTTCCTGTACGAGCTGCATGTCGAGAATCGGTTCGCGATACGTGATCAGCGAGCGATTGACCGCGAAATTAAAGCTACGGATCAATCGGCCGAGTTCGCGCGCTTGGCGGCGGAGCCCGTCGCTCTGCACCGGCACATCAGCTACGCGCACCGTCGCGCCGAGCCGGCTCATACCCGCCGTCCACGCTTTGCCGATCCCACGCGATGGTTTCAACATGGTGTCGTGAATTTCTTTGAACTCCATGCCCGGTCCGCGCATTCCGACTAGCGCCACAAATGACGTCAGCACTTCGTTGCTGCCTTCGCCGATCTGATTGATGCGCGCGTCGCGCAGCATGCGCTCGATCGGGAGATCGTTGAAGTAGGCTGCGCCGCCATAAATTTGGAAGGTGTCGTTGACCGCGTTCCAGAGAAGTTCGGTCGTGTACACTTTCAACATCGCTGTCTCGAGCATGTAATCTTCGAGACCGCGATCGATCAGCGAAGCGGTCACGGTCGTCATCGCTTCCATCGCGTAAGCATCCGCCGTCATGCGCGCGATCTTCTTCTTCACCAGATCGAACTGACTCAACGTTTTGTTGAATTGTTTGCGCGAATTCGCGTGCGCGATCGCCATGCGCAAACAGGTCTTGGCCGCGCCGGTGCAGCACGCGCCGAAAGTGGTGCGTCCGAAATCTAAAACGGTCAGCGCAACCCGAAGCCCTTTGCCTAACGGACCGAGAATATTTTCCTTCGGCACACGCACGTCGCGCAGCGCGAAGCGTCCTGTTGCCGTGCCTTTGATCCCGAGCTTCGGCATGCGCGGCTCGATCATCTCGAACCCCGGCATCTCCGGCGTTACCAAGAACGCCGTGATCGAAGTTTTGTCTGTGCCCGGTACCGGCGTCCGCGCCATGACCGTGAGAACTTGCGCAATTGAAGCGTTGGTGATGTAACGCTTCTCGCCATTCAAAATATAATGCGAACCGTCTTCACTTGGTTTCGCTTCCAGCTGTACATTGGCCGCATCGGAACCAGCCTGCGCTTCGGTCAACGCAAAGGCGGCGAGTTGTTCGCCACTGACCAATGCCGGCAACCATTTTTGTTTTTGCGCCGGCGTCCCGAAAAGCAACAAGGCGCGGATCCCGATGGAATGGTGCGCATTCACGAACACCGAGGTCGATGCGCAACGGCTCCCGAGTTCCTCGAGAATGTGGCAGTTCGCCATCTGCGAAAATCCGTGGCCGCCGAACTCTTTCGGCGCGGTCATTCCGAGAACGCCGACGCGGCCGAGGCCTTCGATCACATTGCGCGGAATGTCTGCTTGTCGATCTACCTCCATCGGGTCAAGCTCGCGATCGAGCATCGCCCGAATCTCCGGCATCGCCTTGTCGAGATCGTTTTGTTGCGCCGCCGAGATGCGCGGATAAGGCATCACCCAATCGGCCACGAATCGTCCGAGAAAAAGTCCTTTAGCGAACCCGAGCGCCTGCGGGCCGGCGAAAAGCAGCTCTTCCGCCTGCTCGATTTCCTTCTGTCGTAACGCCTCGGTCTCGGTCATAAAAATTTACCGCCGAACGGCGGTGACGCACTGTAGCCAAAGACACCCGTGTGTCCACCTGTGCAGCCGGTAAAATCGGCGAACTGGCAAATAGCTCTTGCCTGAACTACTCTCGATCGATGTCCACTGAAGATCTGCTCAAACGAATCACGATCGATCCGGGGATCTGCCACGGCAAACCATCCGTGCGCGGCTTGCGATATCCGATAGCCATGCTGCTCGAGCTTATGAGCGGCGGAATGACTCATGAACAAATTCTCGCCGATTACGAGGATTTGGAGCGCGACGATTTGCTTGCCGCGCTCGCTTACGCCGCGCGGGTGAGTGACGCGAAGCGCGTCGCCCTCGCTTAATGAAGTTACTCGTCGACGCGCAATTGCCGCGTCGTTTGGCGCGTTCGCTCACCGCGATGGGTCACGACGCGATCCACACGCTCGATCTCCCGCGCGGCAACGAAACACCGGATGACGAGCTGCTCGCAATCTGTGCGCGCGAAGATCGCGTTTTGGTGAGCAAAGATTTGGAATTTGCCGATTCGTTTCTCCTGAACCGCCGACCTTCTCGTCTACTGCTTGTCACAACTGGCAACATTCGGAACGCGGACATCGAAGAGCTGATTCGCGAGTATTTGCCGAGAATTACCGAGACCTTGGGCACACCAGCGCTGGTTGAACTGGACCGATCAGGAATGACTGTTCACGTCTAGATTCAAAGAGAAACTCTCTAGCGCTCCGAATGAACCGGGTGGGTTGCAGTTCCTTGTCAACTACATCCCTGACTCGTGCCGCATTCCGTGCACACTCCGCACGCGCCGGCGCGGATCACTTTGTCGCTGCCGCAATGCGAACAAACGATGTCCATGAACATGTTTCCGAGCGCTTCCTGGACTCGCTCGGCGTGACTGTGACCGTTGCTCGCCACTTCCGGTGAACCTTCGTTAGGGGTGTGACTCGTGATCACGTCGATCAATTCCTTCTCGCCCGTCCGGGCCAGGTCGGACACCGGCCGATTGAGCGCTTTCTTTTCCATCTCCGGAATTTCCTTCATCGCCAGCTCGGGCTGACCGCGCATCGGCGAAGTCGCTTCCTTGTAGCCTTTGATGAACTGACAGGCGAGCCAGCGGAAAACGTAATCGGTAATGCTGGTGGCATTGCGAATGTCCGGATTTTTGGTGAACCCACTCGGCTCGAAGCGTTGATACGCGAACTTCTTGACCAAACCTTCCAGCGGCACCCCGTATTGCAGCGCAATGGAAGTGAGCGTGCCGACCGTGTCCATCAATCCGCCGATAGTGCTGCCTTCTTTCGACATGGTGATGAACAACTCGCCCGGCTGCCCGTCTTCGTACAAACCGACCGTGATGTAACCTTCGTGTCCCGCGATCTCGAACCGATGCGTTAACGAACGGCGCGTATCGGTCATGCGATGCCGGATCGGTTGATCGACCTTGCCGCGCAACGTCGACAGCTCTTCTTCCAATTCGAGAATCCGGTTCTGCAATTCCGCCGGCGCGACCGCAAGATCGACATCTCCATTTCCGCCCATGTCCTTGGTCTTGCGCGTGTTCAACGGCGCCGAACGTTTCGAGCCTTCCCGATAAATGGCGACCGATTTCAAACCGAGCCGCCAGCCTTCGACGTAGGTGTTCATGATGTCCTCGACCGTGGCTGTTTCGGGCAAGTTCACCGTTTTGGAAATCGCTCCGCTCAAAAACGGTTGCGCCGCCGCCATCATCCGGAGATGCCCCATGTAACTGAGCGATCGCGTCCCTTGATGCGGTTTGAATGCGCAATCAAAGATCGACAAGTGCTCGAGCTTGAGCCCGGAAGTGACGATCGCTCCATCCTCATCGGTCACGTCTTCGATGGTGTCGAACGTGTCGATGTGCGCAAGGATGCACTCGATCTCTTCGGAGTTGTATCCAAGTTTTTCGAGCGCCGGCTTCACCGTTTGATTGACGATTTTCAACATGCCGCCGCCGGCCAGCAGTTTGTATTTTACCAACGCGAGGTCCGGTTCGATCCCGGTCGTGTCGCAATCCATTAGAAAACTAATCGTGCCGGTCGGGGCCAGCACCGTGACCTGCGCGTTGCGATAACCGTGGCGTTTACCGAGTCGAGCCGCCGATTCCCACGTCTTGGCCGCTTGCGTTTTTAGCTCGGCAAATTCTTCGATATCCGGAATGTCGGTCACCGCCCGGCGATGCAGCTCGATCACCTCAAGCATCGGCGCGACGTTGTCCTTCGCGACCGGTTTCGCGACTCCGGCCGCGCGCGAATCGCGATAACCGGCAAACGGCCCGATGTCGCGCGCCAGTACCGCACTTTGCTCATATGCTTCGCCGGTCATGATCGCGGTGATCGCCCCACACAACGCGCGACCTTCCACGCTGTCATAGCCATAGCCGTAACTCATGATGAGCGATCCGAGATTGCTGTATCCCAGCCCGAGGGTGCGGAAGATGTGCGAATTTTCCGCGATCTCCGGGGTCGGATAACTGGCGTGATCGACCAGGATTTCCTGCGCGGTAATAAAAAGGCGCACCGCTGATTTGAAACGCTCGACGTCGAACTCGCCATCCGCGCCCTTGAACTTCATCAGGTTGAGCGACGCCAGATTGCAGGCGGTGTTATCGAGAAAAAGATATTCCGAGCACGGGTTGGTCGAATTCTGCCGGTCCGTTCCTTTGCAGGTGTGCCAGTTGTGAATCGTGGTGTCGAACTGCATCCCGGGATCGCCACAGACATGCGTCCCTTCCGCGATTTTGCGCAGCAACGTGCGCGCTTCTTTGCGTTCACACGGTTGGCCATCGCGCACGTTTTTCGTCCACCATTCCCGGCCTTCGACGGCCGCGTCCATGAACTCGTCGCTCACTCGCACGCTCAGATTTTCGTTCTGATACATGACCGACCCGTAAGCGTCGCCGTTGTAGCTGCCGTCGTAACCGTGCTCAATTAACGCCCAAGCCTTCCTCTCTTCCTTCTGCTTCGCATCGATGAATTCCTCGATGTCGGGATGCCAATCTTTCAGCGTGTTCATCTTGGCCGCACGCCGAGTTTTGCCGCCGCTTTTCACCACGTTCGCCACCTGATCGTACACTTTCAGGAACGACAGCGGTCCGCTCGGTTTCCCACCGCCGCTCAGCTTTTCCCTTGTCGATCTTAGCGAAGATAAATCGCTGCCCGTACCGCTGCCGTACTTGAAGAGCATCGCTTCGCTCATGGCCAATCGCATGATGTCCTCCATCGTGTCGTCGACCGATTGGATGAAACACGCGCTGCCCTGCGGATATTCGTATTGGCTCCTGGCCCGCTCCGCTTTGCCGGTCTCGCGATTGAAAAAATAATTGCCGGCGCCGGCGTGTTTCCCGATCCCGTACTCGTGATACAAACCGACGTTGAACCAGACCGGCGAATTAAACGCGCCGTGCTGATTGATGCAGAGCCAGGTCAGATCGTCGTAAAAAATCTTGGCCGTATTCGTGTCGGCGAAATAACCATCCTCGATTCCCCAGTCCGTGATCGTCCGCGTCACGCGATGAACAAGTTGGCGTAGTGAAGTCTCGCGCCCGCCTTTGTGCGGGTCGGTCCCGTGCGCGATGTCGCCGTAAAAATATTTCGAGACCGCGATCTTCGTCGCCAACGCCGTCCAAGTCTTCGGCACCTCCACCGTCTCCTGTTTGAAGATGACTTTGCCGCTGTCGTCCGTGATCTCCGCCGTGCGCTGCTCCCAATCGATCTGATTGAACGGCGCGACCGACGCATCGCTGAAAACGCGCTCGAAATGTAGCCCGCCGCCCTTCTTTTTCGGCATCCGATTCTTGTGGCGATCGGACGATTTACGTGCGCGGAGCGAAGACGGGGGGATTCCGGGTTTCAGTTGAATCATGGCGTTGGCGAAGGGTGAATTGTGAACAAGTCGGGTTTTCCCTCGACGCGCATCGGCACATAACCTGTTAATAGGCGGCGAACAGCCACTAACAAGATAGAGTAGAGGGCGGCGGGGCTAAATACAAGATGCAGTAGGGGGGTGTAACCCCGTCAAGAATAAAAATTCGCTCAGCCAAACTTTGTCATCCCGAGTCGCTCGCAGCCGACGAGGGATCTCACTTCGCACCCAGCTGGGCCAGACATAATAAAAAATCATGAGCAGCGCGAGCAGTGCCGTGGAGATGACGAAGTCGACAAACGAAACAATGACCGTGCTGGCGGGAACGATCATGCGTGGGAAGTAAACCTTCGAAATGAGATTCGCGTTTGAGATAAGTGAGTTACTTCCTTCCGAGAGAGATGTCGCAAAAAGTTGCCACGGCAGCATTGCCGCGAAGACCATCACCGGATACGGAATGCCATCTGCCGGCAGCTTCGCGATTCGCGAGAAAATAAGGACGAACACAACCATCGTTAGGAATGGTCGGATCACCGCCCAGAGCACGCCGATTATCGTTTGCTTGTAACGCACGAGCACGTCACGCCAGGCAAGGAAGTAGAACAGCTCGCGATAACGAAAAAGATCGCGCCAGTACTGGCCTTCGCTGCGGCCCGCTTCGATCACAATCTCCTCTGCGCTGATCATTTTAATTAGAGGGTAAGCGGGGCTCTTGCCATTTGCTGAGCAAAGCCTATCGCCGTCAGGATATCAACGGCGAAGAAAAGCGGTGTTGCCACGTCCCTGTGCGGTAACCGGACCGAAGAGCGTTACGGAGTTGGATCGCCGAGAAGCGGAGCGATCAGCGCTCGTTCTTCAGACAAGAGGTGTTCCCCTCCCAGATTGCGCGCATCACCGCGCGCGCCTTCTTTGTAGCCATTCACGTGGAGGATAGCCGCGCGAACTGCCAGCGCGCCCGGCGGTTCAGAGCCTGTTGCGCGCACGTCGCGGAATGCCTTTAGGGC
>JBDUDM010000022.1:0-23003 GCA_040002925.1 Spartobacteria bacterium
AGCAGCTTCGAGTAACCGACCACATCCATCGTCAGGACGTGCGCGATCTCGAGTTTGGGAGATTCCTCAGCGCCCTCGGACATTCGTTGAATCTAGAAGTTTGCCGGGCAGAATGCGAGAGGGACTGGCTGTGACAAACGCGATGCAAAAACCTTTCTTCCTCTTCGCGCCCGGTGCCGGCGCTCCGTCTTCCCATCCCTGGATGCAAAGTTGGCGGACGCGTCTGGCCGCAATCGGAGACGTCGCCTTGCTTGATTACGATTACATGCGCGAGAAAAAAGGCCGGCCGGATCGGCTGCCGCAATTAATCGCAGCTCATCGCCGCGCGCTCGCCGCCGCGCCTGAAAAAACTTCCGGTCCGATCGTTCTAATCGGGAAGAGCATGGGCGGACGCATCGGATGTCATGTCGCGCTCGAAGAAACAATCGCCGGTCTCGTTTGCCTCGGATATCCACTTTGCGCCGGCGGCGATTGCACGAAATTGCGAGACCACATTCTGCGTGAGCTGCGCACGCCCATTCTTTTCGTGCAAGGAACACGCGATTCGCTCTGCCCGCTCGATCTTCTCGAGTCGGTCCGTTCCGAAATGAAAACGCGCAACGTTCTTCACGTCGTCGAAGACGGCGATCACTCGCTGCGCGTCGCGAAACGGACGCTGCACGCCGTCGGCGAAACGCAGGACGATGTCGATCTTAGAATCATCGACGCCATCCGAAAATTCGTGAATCAGCTCGATTCCTAAAACTCCGCGCTGCCGGGCGTGCGGGCGAACGGGATTACATCGCGAATGTTCGAAACACCGGTGACGACCATCAGCATTCGCTAGAAACCAAGAGCGATGCCGAAAATCACGGGTTAAGCCCCATGCGCCGGATGAGGTCGGCCACGCGTGGGTCGCGGCGAAGGTGTTCAAACTGGGGCCGCACCATAATAAATTGTAATTCGGCGCTGCGTTGTTGGAAGTCCTTCTCCAGCCAGGCAAAAGCCTGGTTCTGGTCGCCGAGACCGTCATATACTACGCCTACACTTTGGCCGTCAGTTTCGTGTTTAACATATTTCTCTTCGAGTTCCTTCACTATTCCAAGCGCCTCGGTTCGTCTGCCCGCAACCGCATAAAGGTAGCCCAAGACACTGAGCTGTGGGCCTGATCTCTGCGATAATTCGACCGCTTTCTCACGCAGGGCAATCGCCTCCACGTAGCGCCGCTGTTTGAGATATGCCTGGCTTAACCAATCGTACCCTGACAGATGATTGGGATTGAGCTCGATAATCCTCTGGCATTGCTCAATAGCCGCATCGGTGTCGTTCTTGAGCAAAAGCACAATCGCCACATTAGCGCTGATGATTGGCGAAAGAGGATCAAGTTCCTGCGCCCGCTTAATTTCTCTCAAAGCATCATCCACTTGCCCATTCACGTACAAATAAATGCAAAACCAGTGATGCGCCGTTGGATAATTGGGATTGAGACTGAGGGCGCGCCTGAATTCTTGCTCGGCTTGCGCCCATTGCCAGTTGAGTTGGTAGGCGTAAGCCGAGGAAGTATGCGCTTCCGCCAGCGAATCATCAATCTGGAGGGCCCGATCCGCGGCTGCTCGGACCTTCGGCATGACCTCGCTCGAAGGAACACCGGTATACTGCGGGAGCAATGAATAAGAATCAGCCAATCCGGCGTAGCCAAGAGCGAAATTCGGATCGCGCTCGATTGCCTGCTGGAACTGTCCAATCGCTTGTTTGATTCCGTCCGGTGTGCGCCTGTTCCAAAAATAGCGACCCCGCAGATAAAACTGGTACGCCTCTGCGTTGGTCGTGTCGCGTTTGACGAGCCGGCGCTGGTCCTCGCTGGACAATCTCAACTTCAACTTCTCTGTTACCTCTCGGGCGATTGCCTGTTTGACGGCAATCACGTCGGAGATTTTGCGGTCATACCCTGCGCCCCAAAGTTGCGCGCCGGTGGTGGCGTCCACCAAATCCACCTGCACGCTCAGAGCGTCCTGCATCTGCCGCACTCGCCCGGTCAGCACCGTTGCCACCCCCAACTCGCGCCCAACTCGCCGCGGATCGACATCCTTGCCCTTGTAATGAAACGCCGTCGAGCGTGCGATCACTCGCAATTGCTGCAACTCGGTCAGGCTATTGATCAGCGCCTCAGAAATTCCCTCCGACAAATACTCCGCGTTGGGATCGTTGCTTGCGTTTTCAAACGGCAGAACAGCAATGGAACGACCGTTTGTCTGCACCGCTCCCGCGCTTTTCCACGACTGGAAAGTCTTTGTCCGAGAGAAAATAAAAGCACCGACAACGAGGACGAGAACGAACAGCGCCGCCCCGGCAATTAACGCACGTTTTGGCCAAGGAAGGTCGGATGCGGTAGATGTCGATCTTTCGGCGTCCGCTTTGGCTGTCCCGCGTGGTTCGCGGCATTTTGCCGGCGGTTCCGCTTTACCGATCTCGTTCGTGTAAAAATTCACCAGCCCGATCTTGCGGCCGTGCTTCACCTCGCATTCGCCCAGATCGTGCAAGTGCGGATTCCACCGCGGGAAGGGCGCGAGATCATCGGCCACGCGCTTGGACAAAAGAATGTGACCTGCGTCGCCGCAATCCATCACCCGCTGCGCCAAGTCCACGCCCGCGCCGGCGACGTTGGTCCGGTCGTTCACATCGACAACTTCATTCACCGGACCGCTGTGAATTCCCATGCGCAGCCGAATCTCCGGATGGCTTTTCGTTGCCGCGTTGATCTCCATCGCGCATTCGATTGGCGCTACGGGATCATCGAAGAACACGAGCAACATTCCGTCGCCGGTCGGGACGCGAATCAGTTTCCCCTCCGCTTCCGCTCGGCGAAAACGCGCCGTACTTTTCACAACACGCGTCAGTTCGGCCATCACGCGCGTCTGCTCGTTAATGAGCAAAGTTGAATACCCAACCACGTCCATGTTCAGGACATGGGCGATCTCCATTTTAGGGTCCGACGGCGTGTCGGAGGACATGGGTGAACGTTCAACGCGCAACGTTCAACGTTCAACGTTTAATGCGAAGTTAAAACTCCGCGCTGCCGGGAGTGCGCGCGAACGGGATGACATCGCGAATGTTCGAGACGCCGGTGATGAACATGAGCATGCGTTCAAAGCCGAGACCGAAACCCGAGTGCGGCACCGTCCCGTAGCGGCGAAGATCGAGATACCATTTGTAATCCGCCGGATCCATTTTGTGCCGGCGAATATTTCCTTCGAGCACATCGAACCGTTCCTCGCGCTGGCTGCCGCCCACAATTTCGCCGATGCCCGGGACCAGCAAATCCATCGCCGTCACCGTTTTGTCATCGTCGTTCAACCGCATGTAGAACGGCTTTATCTCCTTTGGATAATTGAAAACCGTCACCGGACATTTGCAGTGTTTCTCGGTCAGCCAGCGTTCATGCTCCGATTGCAGATTCAATCCGTACTCCACCGGAAATTCGAATTTCTCCCCGCTCTTCTTCAGCAGCTCGATCGCTTCGGTGTAAGGAATTCGCTGGAACGGCCGCTCCACCACGAAGTTGAGTCGCGAAAGTAATTCCTTGTCCACAAACTTGGCGAGGAGCCCGAGTTCCTCCGCACAGCTTTCGCGAAGATCGACAATGAGATATTTCACGATCTCCTCGGCCGCATCCATGTCGCCGTTCAGATCGCAAAACGCCATCTCCGGTTCGACCATCCAAAACTCGTTTGCATGCCGCGACGTGTTCGAGTTCTCCGCGCGGAAAGTCGGGCCAAAAGTGTAAACCTTCGACAGCGCGCAGGCGAAAGCTTCGGCCTCGAGTTGTCCGCTTACCGTCAAATAAGTTTGGCGCGCAAAAAAATCTTTCGCGTAATCGATCTCGCCTTCTTGTGTGCGCGGCGGATTTTTGCTGTCGATCGTACTCACGCGAAACAATTCGCCCGCGCCTTCGCAATCGCTCCCGGTAATAATCGGCGTGTGCACGTAAACGAATCCTCGTTCCTGGAAAAACTTGTGAATGGCGAAGGCGAGCCGGCTGCGCACGCGAAAAACGCAGCCGAAAAGATTCGAGCGCGGACGCAGGTGCGCGATCTCGCGCAAAAATTCCGGCGTGTGTCCCTTTTTTTGCAGCGGATACGAATCATCGGATGAGCCGACGATGTCGATCTTGTCGGCCACCACCTCCCAGCTCTGACCTTTGCCCTGCGATGCGACCAATTCGCCCGTAGCGCTAATTGAAGCTCCGGTGATGAGCCGTTGAATCTCCGCGTAATTCGAGAGCGAATTCTTCGCGATGATCTGCAGATTGCGCAGACAGGAACCGTCGTTCAGTTCGATGAACGAAAAATCTTTCGAATCGCGCCGCGTCCGCACCCAGCCACGGACCAGGATCGATGCGACGGGCGCAGATTTGTTCAGTGCGTCCTTTACGGAAGTCGCACCGAGCCTGCCATTCTTGTCCATCATTAATCTGGAAGCCAGAACGGCAGGAAAAGCAATTTCCTAAATCAATCAGGAAAGCAGGAAGAAAGGAAAAAGACCCGCGCAACGCTTCCATCAGCGGCTGAGAACTCGCGTGATTGGCTGCTTAAAGCAGTCAACAGCTTAACGAGGAAAGCCGGAAGAGAGAATAAATCCCGCCCAAGTTTTTCCTGCTTTCCTGTTTTCCTTATTTAATTCTCATCCTGGATTCCTGAATTCCAGATTAACGCAATTCTTCGAGCGCGTTCGCGACTGCGTTTTGCAACGTGCGCGGGCCGCTGCCGTTCAACGCAAGATCGACATCTTCTAATCGACGAATCAGATCGAGCACTTCGTTTCGCGCGTAGGGACCGCCGGCAGCGCCGCAGAAATGCGTTCGACATCCAAACGGTCGCGCTTCGTAGATCAAACAATGACGCGTTTCTGGATTCAGCATCGGGCACAAGCCATCCGCATTTTCCGGGAGAGACTTTCTCCCGGTGGCACGCCACGCTTTCGCTGCCAGCACCGCTTCACCTTTCGTTAGGTAAGGCGTGCGCCCGGTCAGTTTGAAATGGCAACATTCTGTTTGCCGCATGCAACTGCGTTCGATCGGCCGCTGCGCAAGATCGACATATACAT
This sequence comes from Spartobacteria bacterium, assembly GCA_040002925.1. GTDB lineage: Bacteria > Verrucomicrobiota > Verrucomicrobiia > Chthoniobacterales > UBA10450 > JAJPGZ01. The sequence continues at coordinate 5,083 of JBDUDM010000022.1, forward strand.
TTCGCACTTCCTTGAGCGCGACTTCGAGGTTCTCCGTTTTCATACGGCCATGGCGTTGCCCGCGATCCATCCGGTCGTCCAGGCCGCTTGAAAATTAAAGCCGCCGGTGATGCCATCAACGTCGAGAAGCTCGCCGGCAAAGTAGAGAGCGGGAGTGATGCGGCTTTCCATGGTTTTGAAATTGATCTCGCGCAAACGCACGCCGCCGCAAGTGACGAACTCATCTTTGTTCAACGATTTCCCATCGACCTCAAGCTCGGTTGCACGCAATTGCCGAACTAATTCGTTCGCGCTTTCGCGCTTGAGCGACGTCCAAATCGTCTCTTCCGAAATATCCGCGTTCGAAACTAACTTTTCCCAAAGCCGCGCCGGCAGCGCGCCGATCGGTGAATTGTTTACCCGCCGATTCGGTTGCGTTTGTCGACGCGCTTGAAACTCAGCGCGGAGCGCATCCTCGCTCATCTCGGGAATCCAATTCACGCGCAGCGTGAAACGATAGCCCATCTCATGCAAAATCCGCGCGCCCCACGCCGACATTCGCAAAACCACGGGGCCGCTGATTCCGTTGTGCGTCACGAGCAGCGGCCCGCGCTCACGCAATTTCCCGACAGACAATTCGACATCGCTCACCGAAACGCCGGGCAACGATTGCAACCATGTCGATCTTACGTGCAGCGAAAAGAGCGAGGGAACCGCGGGCTCGACCGCATGCCCGAGCGATTGCGCCAGCTCCGCGCCACCAATGCTGCGACATCCGCCCGTCGCCAGCAGCAGCCGGTCGCACGTTGTCGATCTTCCATTATTCAATTTCAAATCGAAACCGCCTTCCGCGCTAACGCGCGCACTCTCGATTCCCTTGCGGGTAAATAGTTGCACACCGACTGCCTTCGCTTCGGCGAGCAGGCAATCGATAATTGTTTGCGATGAATCGGTCACCGGAAACATCCGCCCGTCCTCTTCGCGTTTCAGCCGGACACCGCGCTCTTCGAACCATGCGGCGGTGTCTTCCGCGGAAAATCGGTGGAACGGGGAAATTAATTCCCGCTCGCCGCGCGGATAACGCGTGGTGAACTCACTCGGCTCGAATAACGCATGCGTGATGTTGCAGCGTCCGCCGCCGGAAATGCGCACCTTGGAAAGAAACTGCGAGCCGCGTTCGAAAATCGACACTTCGCATTCGCGATTCGCGCGCGCGCAAGCAATCGCGGCGAAGAATCCAGCCGCGCCGCCGCCCACGATGACAACTCGAAACGCCGGCAAGATCGACAATTACCTAACTGAGCGGCAACCAGTTTCCCGGTTGCGGCAGCGGTCTGGGGCCGTTGAGGCTGAGGTAGGTGTATTCCTGGAGGAGGCGCTCGTAGTCGGAAAGAAGGCGCATGCCGTCGTTAGGCTTGAGCCGATCGGTTTTGATGGCGGTGTCGACCTGCGCTTTCAACAAGCGCATCAGTTCGACCTTGTCCCACTGGGTCATGGCCAGGACTTCGCCAATGGTGCTGCCTTCGATCACTTCCTCGATATACCAGCCGGATTCTTCGTCGGGATCGAGAAACACATGCACTTCGGTGACGCGGCCGAACAAATTGTGCAGATCGCCCATGATGTCCTGGTAGGCGCCGACCATGAAGACGCCGAGGTAATAATTTTCGCCCGGGATAATGCGATGCAATGGCAACGTGTCGCGTACGTCCTGGAGATCGGTGAATTTTGAGATCTTGCCGTCGGAATCGCAGGTGATGTCGACGATCATACCGTTACGATCTGGCGGGGTCGTTAGGCGGTGGATCGGCATGATCGGGAACAACTGACCGAGCGCCCAATGGTCGAGGAGCGATTGGAAGACGGAGAAGTTGCAGATGTATTGATCGGCCAATGAAGTCTCGAGCTGCTTCACTTCTTCGGGCACGAAACGCAGGCCGCGGTGCATGTTCACGATCTGCTGCGCGAGTTGCCAATAGACGGTGTCGATCTTCGCTTTCGATTCGAGATCGAGCAGGCCGAGGTTGAAACTCTCCTGCGATTCTTCCTTCACGTGCTGAATGTCGTGCAGGCTCTCGATCCGATTGCCGCGCTTCAGTCGCATTTTCACATCGAGAATGTCGCGGACGAGTTTGTGATCTTTTTCGCTCGTCTCCACTTTTAACTTCGGTCCCGTTTTCTCGATGGAACTAAACGCTTCGACTACGAGAACGGAGTGATGCGCGACGATGGCGCGGCCGCCTTCATTGACGATGGCGGGATGGGCGACGCTTTCGGAATCGCACACGTCCATGATATTCCAGACGACATCGTTGGCGTATTCCTGGAGCGAATAGTTAGCCGAACTGTCGAAGTCGCTGCCCGATCCGTCGTAATCGACTCCGAGTCCGCCGCCGACATCGAGATAGCCGAGATTGTGACCAAGCTTGGAAAGTTTCGAATAATAGCGCGCGGCTTCACGCACAGCGCGTTTGATCGTGGAGATGTCGGGCACCTGCGAGCCGACATGGAAATGAACGAGCTTAAGACAATGCGCGAGCCCGGCCGCTTTCAACATTTCACTCGCCGCAACCAGACTCGTCGTGTCCAAACCGAACTTCGCATTCTCGCCGCCGCTCGGCGCCCATTTGCCCGCGCCTTTGCTGTAAAGACGCACGCGAATACCGATGTACGGCTCGAGGCCCACTTCCTTCGCGGCGCGAATGGTTTGCTCGAGCTCCTCGAGTTTTTCGACCACGATGATGACGCGTTTGCCGAGCTTGCGGCCGAGCAACGCGATGCGGATGTAAGCGGGATCTTTGTAGCCGTTGCAAATGATGAGGCTCTCCTCGTCCTTGTGCATGGCGAGCGCGGCGACGAGTTCCGGTTTGCTGCCGGCTTCGAGACCGAAATGAAATTGCTGGCCGGCATCGACGATTTCTTCGATGACTTCGCGCAACTGGTTGACCTTGATCGGGAACACGCCGCGGAAATTATTTTTGTATCCGTACTCGGTGATGGCGGATTGAAACGCGCGATTGACTGATTCAACGCGATGCCGCAGCAAATCCTGAAATCGGATGACGAGCGGAAAACTTAAGCCGCGGGTGCGCGCTTCGTTCACCACTTCCAAGATGTCGATCTTGCCGCCGTTTTCCTGCAGCGGAGTGACGGTAACATTGCCGTTTTCGCTGACGGTGAAGTAACCGCAGCCCCAGCCATCCACATTGTAAGTGGAGATAGCGGACTCAACGCCCCAGTCGTTTTTCATTTCCGTTTCGCTCGCGGGTGAACCGCAGAGCGCATGATCAATGAGCGCGCCGAACATGCAAGTTGGTTTGGAAACATTTTCGATAAAAACTTATTCACCTGTAGCCGTCGCCCTCTGGGCGACGCGGGTTCGTAATATTGATAATCACGTGGCGCTTCGCAGAGCGAAGCGGCTACAGGGTGGCTTGCTTGTGTTTCGTAACTGCATTGCTACCGTTTGCGCGGGGATGAACAAAACGGTGATCGAGGTGCAAGTGCGGGCGGTTTTGCCGACGAGTGGAGGTTGCGCGGTTTTCTTGGGAAACAACGACAAGGTTTTCATTATCTATGTCGATCAAACAGTCGGGAGCGCGATTACCATGTTCATGCGCGAGGTTGCGAAGGAACGTCCGCTGACGCACGATCTCATCGCGCATTTGATGACGGCGCTCGGCGCGAAAGTGGAACGCGTCATTATTAACGATCTGAAGAACGCGACCTATTACGCGCGCATGATCATCGCGGCGGAAAACGAAGTGCAGCAAAAGAAAATCATCGAGCTCGATGGACGTCCGAGCGATTGCATCGCCATGGCGATGCAGCAGAAATCGCCGATCTATGTGAGCCAGGAAGTGTGGGACGAAGTCGACGACATGAGCGACGTCCTGCGCAAGATGGAAGAGGAAGGGCTTAAGCCCGATCCGGAAGAAGAGTCGGCCGAAGAAGAATAAACTTTAGCCGAGCAGATCGCCGTAGCGTTCGTTCGCCAGCTGGAGGCAGCGATTCAAAATCTCGTTAGCCGTGGGTAACTTCAGACTCTCTTCGACCAGCTGCTGACATTCGGGAACTGACAATGTCTGCACCGCACGCTTGACCCGCGGAACGAGCACGGCGCCGACACTCAATTCATCGATCCCCAGACCGAGCAGCAGTGGAATGGTGGCGATGTCGCCGGCCATCTCTCCGCAAACACCGACCCAGATGTCGTTCGCATGCGCCGCATCGGCGATCATTTTGAGGAGGCGCAACACCGCCGGATGCGTCGGCTCGTACAGATGCGCGATCTTCTCGTTCACGCGATCGACCGCGAGCGCATATTGAATCAGATCGTTCGTACCGATGCTGAAAAAATCGACTTCGCGCGCCAGTATTTCCGCCGAAATCGCCGCGCTCGGGATTTCAATCATGGCGCCGACTTCCGCGGCATCGTTAAACTCGACGCCGGATTTGCGCAGCTCGTCTTTGCATTCCTGCAAGATCGACATGGCGCGACGCAACTCGTCTAAACCCGAAATCATCGGGAACATGATCTTCACATTGCCGACGACGCTGGCGCGAAGAATGGCGCGCAGCTGCGTCTTGAAGATGTCGATGTTATCGAGACAAAACCGAATCGCGCGCCAGCCCAGAAAAGGATTCAATTCCTCAAATACATCGACCGTGCCGGGCGCAACCTTGTCGCCGCCGAGATCGAACGTGCGAATGATGAACGGATCCGGCGCGACGCCTTCCGCTACTTTGCGATACGTTTCGAACTGCTCTTCTTCGTCCGGGAGCGTTTTGCGATTTAAATAGAGAAACTCGGTGCGGTAGAGGCCGATGCCTTCCGCGCCGTTGGCCGCGACCGTATCGACGTCATCGGGCAACTCGATGTTCGCAGAGAGAACAATGTGACGACCGTCCTGCGTAGTCGAACTCGTCTCGCGCAGTTCCCGCAATTGCGCGACCACGCGCACGCGTCGCGCTTCGATCTCGCCGTAGTGCGCGAGCGTCGCCGGCGTCGGATCGATAATGACAAGGCCGTTGGTTCCATCGAGCAACACGTGCTGGCCGGTCTCGAGTTTCGCAGTTGCATCGTGCAGGCCGACCACAGCTGGAATCTCGAGTGACCTCGCCATGATCGCGGTGTGCGAAGTTCGACTGCCAAGATCCATCGCGATGCCGAGAACGTGATCGCGTTGAAAAGTGGCGGTGTCGGATGGCGTGAGATTGTGCGCCACCAAAATGTGCGGTTCCATTACGCTCAACGCCTGCTTCGGGCCCTTCCCCTGCAAATTGCGAATGACGCGCTTGGTCACGTCTTCGATATCGAGCGCGCGCTCACGCAAATAAGGATCGTCGATCTTGCTCAGCGTTTCCGAATACGTGGTGGCGACTTCCTGAAAGACCCATTCGACGTTGCAAAGATCGGCTTCCAATTTCCGCAGCACCTCGTCGATCAACGTCCGGTCTTCGACCACGAGCAGATGCGCATCGAAAATAGCCGCGTCTTTCGCGCCGAGCGATTCGGCGATGCGCTGTTGCATCTCGAGAATCTGCATCCGCGTTTGAATGAGCGCGGTTTCGAAACGACCGATCTCGTGCGCGATTTGCGCAGATTCAATGCGATAGCGCGCGACGTCATCCATGTCGTCGCGCAGCACCTGCACCGTCCCGCGCGCGATCCCAGGCGAAACTCCTGCGCCTTGAAAACGAATTTCCCGCGTTAAGCTATCGTCGCTCATCCAACTGCGAGCCTAACGTGGATGTCAACGCCCCGCCATCAGGCGCTTTTGGAAATTAATCTTCGTTAAAGCGCGAGGCGACTAACTCTTCCAGCTCTTCCATCGCCTTGTCCGCATCCGGTCCTTCGCAGCGAACGCGCAGCTTCGATCCCTGCCCCGCCGCCAGCATCATTAAACCCATGATACTTTTGCCATTCACTTCTTCGGTTTCCTTCGCCACCCAAATTTCCGAACGATAACGACTCGCGATGCGGACAAACATCGCCGCCGGCCGCGCGTGCAGACCGAGCCGATTCACGATCGCGATTTCTTTCGCGACTTTGTGCGTCCGTCCGGCGCTGCTTTTGCGATTTAACAAACCCATTATGTCGATCTTACTAAATCTTGCTCCTGCTCTTGCTCGTGCTCTTACTCATGTCGATCCTGGCTCCATCATATTGAGCAATTTCGTATTGAATTCCACCGCGCTGTTTCGACCACTCGCTTTTAGTTTTTGATCCATCGCCGCCACTTCGACTAATCGCGCGATATCGCGCCCCGGTCGCACCGGGATGGTGATGTGTGGGACCTGCATCCCCAGCACTTCGTAGAATTCCTGATCGAGTCCAATGCGATCCACCTCCTCGAGTTCCTCCCAATCTTTCAGCGTCACGACAAGGTCGAGTCTCTTCTCAATGCGAATGCTTCCGATCCCAAAAATGTTCGCGATGTTGATAATGCCGATGCCACGAATTTCCATGTGGTTCCGAGTAAGTTCCGGCGCCGTCGCGATCAACTCGCGCCCTTCCAGCGAAGTGATTCGCGTGACATCGTCCGACACCAGACTATAACCGCGCTCGATCAATCCCAGTACGCACTCACTTTTGCCGATCCCGCTCGCGCCGCGAATCAAAACACCAACACCGAGGATGTCGACCATGCTGCCGAATTCCGTCACGCTCGGTGAAAAATCCACCTCCAGCGCGATGGTCGCGGCGTTGATGAATTTCATCGTGATCATCGGCGTGCGAAAAATCGCCGTCTTCTCCTCCGCCGCGACGGCCAGCAGCGCAGGATCGAGATGGAACCCGCGCGAGATAACGATGCAGGGAATTTTCTGCGCGCAGAGATCGCGAAAACGTTTCACCTGCAGCGTCCGCGGTAAACTTTTCAGGTAGGTGCTCTCGGCCGCGCCCATAACCTGCACGCGTTTCTCCGCGAAATAACTGAAGAAACCGGACAGCGCGAGTCCGGGGCGATTGATGGTCGGCTCCCGGATCTTGCGATGCAATCCCACCCGCGGCCCGTCCAGCTTCATCTGCAATTTTTCCGCGTGCGAATTGTAGAAGCTTTCCACCGTCACCACTGGCACCGTCTTCCGCTGGGCACTCGCGGAATTGATTGTCTGGGTGCCGGGTCGCTCGCTCATCAAACGATTTTACTTCTAACGCCGATGTCGCGCGATTTCCAACCGGTCATGACAGTTTGTCATTCCGCGCGAAGTCGAGGAATCTCTTACTTCTTTTGGAAACGATTTATCTCCGCCTCATTCCCCATCACCCGAAGCATCTCCTGGCTTTGGTGAACAGTGTGCCCGAATACGAAGCTGCCTCCGGTATGCGCGTCGCCGAAGGCATCCGCGATTTTCTCCTTGCTGGTTCGCCGGATTTCTTCGTCGCTCTTCGCCACGGCGCCGAGCCCGACCCCTGGAAGTTCGGTTTCGCCGTCGTCCATAAGATCGACAACGTCGTCATCGGCATGTGCGGATTTTCGGACGAGCCGGACGAAAACAAATGTGTCGAAATTGCCTACGGTATTACGCCCGCCTACGAAGGCCGCGGTTATGCCACCGAAGTTGCCGCCGCTCTCGTTCAATACGCCAGCAATAGCGGTCGCGTCACCACCATTTGCGCGCACACCCTGCGCGAGCGCAACGCATCGACCCACGTTCTGGAAAAATGCGGCTTTCGAAAAACCGGCGAGATGATCGATGCCGAAAACAATCTCGTCTGGCGTTGGGAAAGATCGACATCTTCGCCGTTGCATCCATCTCCCGACGAAATGCGAAAATGGGGAAATGCCGCCGTCGAAACGATGGCGAGTTATCTCGGCTCCATTCGCGAACGTCGCGTTTATCCGGAAACATCTTCGCGCGCCATTCGCGAAAAACTCGACCGCGCTTTGCCTCTGCACGGCACTGACTTCGAGCATTTGCTCGAGAAATTTCGCGAGCTTGTCGATCTTAGCCGGCAAAATGGGCATCCGCGCATGTTCGGCTACGTCCAGGCGCCCGGAACCGCCATCGCCGCCATCGCCGATCTTCTGGCATCGACATTGAATGCGAACCTGACCGCGTGGCGTTCCGCTCCCGCCGCCGTCGAGGTTGAACGACTCACCATCGATTGGATCAAACAAATTCTCGGCTACCACGAACACGCCGCCGGATTACTCGTTAGCGGCGGTTCGATGGCAAACATGGCCGCGCTCGCCGTGGCGCGCCGCGCCAAAGCACCTCCAGATTTCGCCAGCAAAGGTGCCCAGTCAGTTACGCAGACCATGCGCGTTTATGTTTCGACCGAAACGCATCATTCGATCGCGAAAGCCGCTGCCCTGCTCGGCATCGGCCGCGAGAACGTCCGCGAAGTGCGCGCCGATGATCGTTACAAGATCGACATTAACGATCTGGTCGCAAACATTACCGAGGACCTCGCCGCTGGACACCTGCCGTTTTGCGTCGTCGCGAACGTCGGCACAGTTATGACCGGCGCATTCGATCCGCTGGCCGAGGTCGCCGAAATCGCGCGCCGATTCAATCTTTGGATGCACGTCGACGCCTGCTACGGTGGTTTCGCGGCGCTCGCTGAATCCGTTAGGCCGCTCTTCGCTGCCATCGACCAAGCCGACTCCGTTGCGCTCGATCCACACAAATGGCTCTACCTCCCGATTGATTGCGGATGCGTTTTGTATCGCGATCCGCAAACAGCGCGCGCCACTTTCGCGCACGACGCCGATTACACCCGCATCATCGCTCAGGAAGCAGAAGAAGCATTCGCCTTCTGGGATTACGGACCCGAACTGTCGCGGCGTTTTCGCGCGCTCAAAATCTGGATGTTACTCAAAACCGTCGGCTGTCGCGCGCTTGGCGAAGTGATTGAAAAAGATCTCGCCTGCGCCCGGCACTTTGAACAACTGATCCTGGCCAGCAATGATTTCGAAATGCTCGCCCCCGTTGAGATGTCGATCTTTTGTTTTCGCCATCTCCCTAACGAACGCAAAGTCGCGAACGATCAGGAGCTCGACGCGTGGAACGAGCGATTGCTCGTCGCGCTGCAACGCGATGGCAGCTCGTATTTATCGAACGCACTCATCCACGGCCGCTTCGCTTTGCGTGGTTGCGTGATGAACTACCGCACCACTCTGCGCGACATGGAGATTCTGCTCGACGACCTGCAACGCGTCGCAAGATCGACATCTACATCTTGAAGCGCTCGCCCAGATAAAGCTGCCGGCTGATCGGATCGTTGATCAGGAAGTCTTTCGTGCCTTCGCTCTCGACGCGCCCTTCGAAAATCAAATACGCGCGATCCACGATCGACAACGTCTCACGCACGTTGTGGTCCGTGATCATGATGGCCAATCCCGATTTACGCAGGTTCACGATGATTTGCTGCACATCGTAAACCGCGATCGGATCGACCCCGCTGAATGGCTCATCGAGCATGAGCAGTTTCGGTTTCGTCACCAGCGAACGCGCAATCGTTAGGCGCCGCTTCTCGCCTCCGCTCAAAGTCAGCGCCTGATTTTTCGCGATGCGTTCGATGCCGAATTGATGGAGCAACTCTTCGCAGCGGTTTTTCCGTTCCGCTTTGCTGAGCGAAAGCGTTTCCAGAATCGCCATGATGTTTTGCTCGACCGTCATCTTGCGAAAAATCGATTCCTCCTGCGGCAAGTAGCCCATTCCCAGCCGCGCGCGTTTGTACATGGGATAATCGGTTACATCTGTCCCCGAAAAAATCACTCGTCCGCCATTTGGCCTAACGAGGCCGACGATCATGTAGAAACTCGTGGTCTTGCCCGCGCCGTTCGGTCCGAGCAATCCCACGATCTGTCCCGCGCCGACATTCAGATCGACGCCGTTCACAACCGCGCGGCCGCCATAAATTTTCACCAGCTGCTCCACCGAAAGGACGTTGTCGATCTTGCCAGCGGCTGGCGTGGTCGTTTTCGTTTCCCCGGCCGGCGCAGTGGGACTAATCATTTCTTCGGCGTGGCCTCCGCCTTCGCTTTATCCTTCTTCTTGTCGTCGTCGTTGTTCATGTCCTGCCGAATATCGGTGCGACTCGGGCCCTTCGTCGTCAACTGCCCGCTTTGATTGATCACCATCACGGTAGCGGCGCTCGTCGCGATATGCGTATTCAATCCCTGTTGCACGCGCGGATTTCCGGTCAATTCCACATCGCCGGTCGCGGCAAGGTAGACCGCTCTATCCGAACGCCCGGCCGCGCGCGTCGGCGCCCCGCCCTCGGGATCGGGGCGATCGCGCACCATCGCGACATTTCCTTCCGCGATCGCTTTTTCCAGTCCCTGGTTTTCGCCTTTGCTGATGAACACGGTGAGTTTGTCCGACTGCAAACTGAATCGAGGATCGGTCACTTTGACGTGCCCGCTAAAAACGCCGGTGCTTTTGGCGGAATCGAAAAAGGCTTCTTCCGAGAAAATTTCCGTCGTGATCGGGCCGGTCGTCTTCGCGTCGCCGCCGAATAGCTTATTCCCCGGTGATTTTTCCTTTGCCGCTTTTTCTGCGGGCGGCTTATCGGACTTCTTTTTCGCGGCGGGGGCAGACTGCGCCGGCGAACCCGCTGGCTGACCTGATATCTGCGCCAACATCAGGCCACCCCACGCCGCCCATAAAATCAACTGTCGCTTCATTGCCCCGGCTTCTCCATCAAATGCGATTGGTCCGTGATCACCATCTTCACATTACCGATCAAATGTCCGGTCCGCGTGTTCGTATCGAACGTCACCGAGTCGCCGGCGATGTTGAAGTCGATGCGGCGAATCGTCGTTCGCTCCTGCGACGTTAGGATTTTCGTGGCCAGCTCAAACACTGACGTGTGCATGTCGATCTGAAGATCGGTCTGATTTTCCGGCGTGTAAGTCGTGATCTTCAAATCCTCGAAGCCGACATGTTCCTGATCGATCCGTTTCGCTTTGCCCGCTTCGAATTTGCCCACCAGCCGTCCGCTCGAATCGAAATCCGGCAACACCAATCCTTTCGCTTCGTGGCCGATCGGCAAGGGGATGTTCGTTAGGCTTTGCTCGCCCGGAGAAGCGTTGGCCGCCGCGTTCGCTTTCTTTTTCTTAACCTTGTTTTTGCTTTTCTGCCCAAGCGCGACATCGATCGGACCCAGGATCGACAAGGATAAGATCGACAATACGCAAATAATTCCGCGCAGATCAGCGGCGCGGCTGCGACGAGACGGCAGCATGGATTGCCTTTAACATGCGCAACTGCTTCGGCAACTGCTTAAGCGGAATCTGATTCGGTCCATCCGATAACGCGCGCGCCGGATTCTCGTGCACCTCCATAAAGATTCCGTCGCAACCGGTCGCCATCGCCGCCCGCGCCAGGACCGGAGCCAACTCGCCGTCACCCGAAGTCGCATCCCCCGCTCCACCGGGTCGCTGCACCGAATGCGTCGCATCAAAAATCACGCGGTAACCCGCTTCGCGCATCCAGAAGAGCGAGCGCATATCGGCGACGAGATTGTTGTAACCAAACGTGGTTCCGCGTTCGGTGAAGCAAAACTGGTCGTTGCCGAACGCGAGCAATTTGTCGGCGATGTTCTTCACATCCCACGGCGCGAGGAACTGGCCCTTCTTCACGTTAATCACGCGTCCAGTTTCCGCCGCAGCGCGGAGCAAGTCCGTTTGCCGGCAAAGAAATGCCGGGATTTGCAACATGTCGATCTTGTCCCCGGCGATCTCCGCTTCGGCCGGCGTATGCACATCAGTCGTTACCGGAATTTTCAATTCCCGGCCGATATCCGAAAGAATCTGGCAACCTTCCCGCACATCGATGCCGCGAAACGAACGGACGGAAGTTCGGTTCGCCTTGTCGTAGGAAGCTTTGAAGACAAGATCGACATCTTCATCGCGCGCGATCTCGACAATCTTGCGCGCCATTCGCCAAACGAACTTCTCCGATTCGATCACGCACGGCCCCAGAATGAACGCCGGTCGTTTTCCGCCGATGCTGATTTTGCCGATGCGTAACGGTTTCACAAACAGAAGAATGAATCAGGAAAGCAAGAAAGCAGGAAAAAAAAGAGGAGCACGCTCAAATTCCCGCGTGTTTTGTTTCTGAGGAGTGTATCGGGCGTTTCCTGCTTTCCTGCTTTCCTGATTCCTTTCCCTCTTAATAGATCGACAATCGCAAACGGCGCATACAAGGCGCAGAAGAAAAGAAACGCGAGCAGGTGCATCTGCGCCAGATAAAGCGGCCGCCAGTCCGAGAGATAACTAAGGAGCGAGAACGCCTCGGGTTTGTGCAGAAGGAATCCGTAATTCTCGCCCGCGAGCAGATCGGTGGTGAACGCGACCACGAAGTAAACTTCCGTCCAGGCAAACGTTCGCAAAATGCCGAAAGCACTCGGACGAAATCCGTAGTTCAACATCAGGAAAACGATGCCAATGATGATGCCGGAATGCGCGACGAAGAAACTGATGAAGCGCAGGTCGGGGAATCCGAACGCGAGATTCGGCGTGATGATGGCCTGAAGCGTTCCGCCGATTCCCCAAAAATACGCGATCTCGAGCCAGCGGCAATTGCCGGTGAAAAGCGCGACGATGATGACGCCCATGGCCCAATCGCATAACTGCATCGGCAAACCGCGTTGCCAGACAGTAAGGCCGAATTTTCGCCCGACGAAAAGATAAACGACGTAATTAATCAGGAGCAAGAGCGAGATCGAAAACGCGATCGAGCGTTCCAGGACATGCGATTTGGTGCGGCGCACGATCAACGCGAGAACGAACGGCAGCGCGATCGTTAGGCCGATAATGGTGAGATGGGCGACGCCGAACGGCTTGAACAAGTTCTCCGAACTCATCGCAAGATCGACATCTTCTTCAGCGAATGACCCAGAGATTGCACGGAATCACGTCGGTGATCCACGCGATGTTACTCGGGAGCGGTTGGTCGGGCGAAACGGGCACCGGAACAACGAGCAGATCGGCGTCGATTGATTGGACGAAATCAGCCGCGGCAAATCCGGTATTGCCACGAATGCAGCGCGCTTCCATCGGCACATCCGTTTGCCCTGCGCTCAGAATAAATTTCTCGAGCGCGTCTTCTTCCTCATCGGAGGATTGCGGCGCGTCGCCCTCGAGCGATGCGCGCGCGCGGTCGAACGTGGTCAGGACGCGGATGACGTAGAGACATTCGCTCTTTTCGGCAGCGGCGAGATGTAACGTTTTGCGTAACGCCGCGAGCGCGTGATCGGAATAATCGGCGACGAAAACAATCTTCTGCAACGGCTTCGGCTCGACCTCAGGATGCGTGAAAAGCATGACCGAACAAGCCGCTTCGCGCACGAGACGCCGCGCGACGTTGCCCAAAAATTGATGAAGCACCACTTCCTTTTCCAGCGCGCCGGCCACGATCATGTCGATCTTGTGTTCGGCGAGCGCGCGCAAAATCGTATCGCCGGGAATCCCCTGCTCGTAATGAATGATCGAATCGAGAGGAAGCGACAATTGCCCGAGCACCTCACGAAATTTCGCGGTGGTCTCGTCGGTTTTTTCACCGACGTAAATCAAATTCAAATCGCATTGGAACCGGTCGCGCACGCGTTTGGCCTCGGCTAACACCTGGGTGAAGCGCGGCGAAAACGTGCTGGCCACGGCGATGGTGTGATAACTCGTGGGCTCGGACATGGGCGGCGAAATCTTCCGCTATCGCGCGGCTTCAGCAAATCGGATGCAGCGAATGTTTGATGTTTGCGGATTGCTGTTTGATTCTTGGCCATGCGACGCGCGATTTATCCCGGCAGTTTCGATCCGGTCACGAACGGCCACCTCGATGTGATCGAGCGGGCGCGGAAACTTTTCGACGAGGTCGTCGTCTCCGTGGCGCATAACGATGAGAAGCAGCCGCTCTTTTCGCTACAGGAACGACTCGATTTACTGCAAGAGACGATCGGCAAGATCGACAATGTGCGCATTGCGAAGTTCGACGGGTTGCTGGTTGATTTTGCCGTGACTGAAAATGCGAGCGCGGTCATTCGCGGTTTGCGCGCGGTTTCGGATTTCGAATTCGAATTTCAAATGGCGCTCATGAATCGAAAGCTGGAAGGCTCGGTCGAAACAATCTTCCTGATGCCAAAAGAGGAATACACGTATCTCAGCTCGCGCATCGTAAAGGAGATCGCGCGGCTCGGCGGCGATGTTTCGAAATTTGTGCCGTCTCCGGTAGCGAAAGCGTTAGGCACGAAATTCAAGAAGTGAACTCCGAAAGGTTTCGCGAGTGAAGGTTCATCTCAAACAAATCAAGGCCGACGGGTTGCACCTCGAAGGCGAAGAGGATTGGCCGATCCCGGAGTTAGAAGCGGAAGGAATCAAATGCGCTGGACCGCTGCGTTACAAGATCGACATCGGACTTACCGGAAATGCGCTTTGGGCAAATGGTTCGCTCAAACAACCGATCGAAGTGAGCTGCGTGGCGTGTCTGGAAAAGTTCGTGCACGAGATCGACGTGCCGGCGTTCGCGGTGCATGAGGAATTGCACGGACCGGAGACGGTCGATCTCACGCCGTTTGTGCGGGAGGATATTTTGCTGAATCTGCCGGCCTACCCGCGTTGCGATGCGGATGGGAAACGCGAATGCAAACGGCCGGTGACGATCGAAACACCGGACGACGACGCGAAACGCGAGCAGGCCTGGAGTGCGCTCGACAAGCTGAAGCTCGAGAAAAAGTAAGCTTGCTGCGAACCGCGACGTTCACAGATCTCGAGCCGCCAGTTGTCTTTTCCTGAATTCCTGCTTTCCTATGCGCTCGATATGGGAGTCCCCAAACGCAAAACCTCGAAGATGCGATTGCGCACACGCAAGGCCGCCAATGCCTGGCACGCCTCGCCGTTGAACAAGTGCCCGCAGTGCGGCAGCGCCACGCGCTCGCACTCGGCTTGTCCTTCCTGCGGTTATTATCGCGGCCGGCAAGTCCTCACCATCAGCGGGAAATAAGCCCCCGCGGGTGCCACGAGTGATTGTCGATCTTAGCAGATCGATTTTTTCGTTTTGCATTGAGCGCCTAAAGTCCGCAGAATTTCCCTCGTGAAGATCGCCTTGGATGCGATGGGCGGCGATTTCGGTCCGCCCAGTCTTGTGCCCGGTGCCGTGATGGCGCTCCGGGAATACCCGCGCATCACCAAGCTTTTCCTGGTCGGGGACACCGCGCAGATCGAAGCGGAGCTAAAGAAAGCGGGATGCAATGATGGACGCGTCGAGATTGTTCACACCACTCAAGTGGTGGAGATGAATGACAAGGCGGTGGAAGCGGTGCGTCGAAAAAAAGATTCGTCGATCAGCCGCGCGGTCGATCTGGTGAAGTACGATAAAGCCGATGCGGTGGTGAGCGCGGGCCACACCGGCGCCGCGGTCGCGGCCAGCGCGATCAAACTGCGGACGTTGCCCGGGATCGATCGTCCCGGAATCGCGGCGGTGCTTCCCACCGAAAGCAACGTGTTTGTGTTGATCGACGCCGGCGCCAACATCGACGCTCGCCCCGAACATCTTCTGCAATACGCCTTCATGGGCTCGGTCTATTCGAGCCACGTGCTCGGTTACAAGAATCCGAAGGTCGGCTTGATTTCGTTAGGCGAAGAAGACGTCAAAGGGAACGAGATGACCAAGGAAGTTTTCCAGCTGCTGAAGAAAAGCTCCCTCAACTTCGTGGGCAACATCGAAGGCCGTCATCTCTTTGAGCAACCGGTGGAAGTGGTGGTCTGCGATGGGTTCGTCGGTAACGTAATTTTGAAAACGTGCGAATCGATCTCGGTCGCGATTTTCAAGTGGTTGAAACACGAGCTCATGCGGACGCCCATGCGCAAAATCGGCGCGTTTCTGGCGCGGGATTCGTTTCGCACCATTCGGGACAAAACGAATTACGAGGAATACGGCGGCAGTCCGCTCCTCGGGGTCGATGGAATTTGCATCATCGCGCACGGTTCGAGCACGCCGCTCGCCATCAAAAACGCGCTGCGGGTTGCGGCCGAGTCGATTGAACAACAGGTGAATCCGCATATCGTCGAGGAGATTCGCCGTTATCATGAAACGACAGCCTCGCTCGAGCCCGCGCTCGGCTAAATTACTTCGCACTGTCTCCATCGTGGGCACCGGCAGTTACACGCCGGAGAAACGCCTAACGAACGCGGACCTGTCGAAGATGGTGGATACCTCAGACGAATGGATCACTACCCGCACCGGCATTAAAGAACGCCGCGTCGCCGCCAAAGATGAACACACCAGCGACATGGCGGCGAAGGCGGCCTTGAGCGCGCTCGAGCAAGCCAAGGTGAAACCGGAAGATGTCGATCTTATCCTGCTCGCCACCGCTACGCCCGACATGCTCTTTCCGGCGACCGCGTGTTTCGTGCAGAAAAAAATAGGCGCGACCAAAGCCGCCTGCCTCGATATCTCGGCCGCGTGCGCCGGATTTCTTTTCGGGGTCGAGATCGCGCAACAATTCATCGCGTCCCACACGCATAACACCGTGCTCGTCATCGGTGCCGAGAAATTGACGTCGATTACGAATTGGAAAGATCGGAACAGTTGCGTTCTCTTCGGCGACGGCGCCGGCGCCGCGGTGTTGCAACATCGCGGACGCGCCCACGGCATCATCAGCACTCACATCGGCAGCGACGGTCAGTTTACCGACATTTTGTTCATGCCCGGCGGCGGCTCTCGTTGTCCGATCACGAAAGAGAATATCGATCTTGACCTCGCCACCATTCACATGCTCGGGAAGGAAGTTTACAAGCAGGCCGTCACCGCCATGCTCAGCGCAGCGAAAAAAGCTCTGGAACAAGCCGGCCTAACGATCGACGACATCGCCTGCGTCATCCCGCACCAGGCGAACCTGCGCATCATTGAAGCCATCGCCGATCGTCTGAAAATCCCGCTCGAAAAAATTTTTGTGAATCTCGACAAGTACGGAAACACCTCCGCCGCCGCGGTGGCGATCGCACTTGACGAAGCAAACCGCAGCGGGCGCATCAAACACGGCGACTACGTTCTGATGGTCGTATTCGGCGGAGGCCTGACCTGGGCGAGCACGGTGATCGAATGGTGAGATAAGGGGCGCAGAGAAGGACGCTTGCGTCGCTGCGCAGAAAGGTAGCGGCATACAAGCCTGCCCTTCGAATATGGTTTTATTCTCGCCGCGACGTGATCGTAGGCTGATCATCCTTGGCATGACTTGCTGCGGAGGAAATGATAAGTTTCGCCGATTTTCTGAGCTGACATGGAACGCCGTTTGACATCTATTCTTGCCGCCGACGTGGTCGGGTACAGCCGCCTCACCAGTGTAAACGAAGCCGGAACGATCGCTGCACTGAAGACGTTGCGAGAAGACTTGGTTGAGCCAAAAGTCGCCGAGCACCACGGCCGCATCGTAAAGCTTACCGGTGACGGAATACTGGTGGAGTTCCCGAGCGTAGTGAGCGCGGTTGCCTGCGCGGCGGACATTCAACGTGGAATGCGCACTCGCAACGGCAGCGTGCCGCCGGACGAGCGAATTGAATTCCGCATCGGCGTCAACGTTGGCGATGTTATCGTGGAAGGGGAAGACATCTTAGGCGATGGCGTCAATGTGGCGGCGCGATTGGAGGGCATTGCTCCGCCTGGAGGGATCACAGTCTCCCAGTCAGTGCGCGATCACGTCGGCAAGCGACTGGATCTGACTTTCGAAGATATAGGGGAGCGACGACTCAAGAACATCGAACGGCCGATTCGCGTCTATAACATTTCGTTGGATACCCCTTCCGGTGGACAAACCGGCGAGCCAGCGTCGGCCCATCCGGAAGAAAGGCCATCGATTGCAGTCCTCCCGTTCATTAACATGAGCGGCGATCCGGAACAGGAATATTTCAGTGACGGCATCACCGAGGACATCATTACCGACCTCTCCAAGGTGTCAGGCTTGTTCGTGATCGCACGCAACACCGCGTTCA